>NZ_JBHXUW010000011.1:0-143985 GCF_042672475.1 Streptomyces sp. NPDC127177 | reverse complement strand
GCCGGTGAACGTCTCCACCCACAACGACTCAGCCCGCAACACCCCACCCATACAAGAGGAATGCCCCATCCCAGGCGTTCTGCAACAACCTTTAGGGGCTGTCCCGCGGTATCGGCTGCCGCAGGACGGCGACCCCTCCCGGCGGCAGCACCAGCCCCTCGCCCGCCGGCGGGCCCACGAGGACCTGCCCGGCCGGGGCGGGCACGGAAACCGGCACGTCACCGCGGTTCACCAGGAACAGATAGCGGCTCTCGCCGTCGCGTCGCACCACCTGCTCGACCGCCCCCCGGGCCTGCTCGGGCAGGTCGCTCGTCACACCGGAGGGGGCGAGCAACCGGGGCAGCAGAGCGATCAGCCCGTCAACGTCCAGGCGCGTGGAGACGTACGCCGCCGAACCCCGGCCCGTCCTGCGGCGGGTGACCGCCGGGCGTGCGGCGTACACACCGCTGCTGTATCGCGAGAGGATCTCCACGTTGTTGCCGGGCACGCTGATCCGGTCGGTCCACAGGGTGCCGGTCGTGGCGTCGTCGAGGCCGACACTGTCACCGTCGAGCAGCGGCCCGAACTCCTCGACACGAATGCCCAGCAGGTCGCGCAGGGCGCCGGGGTAGCCGCCCAGCCAGATGTGGTCGTTCTCGTCCACCACGGCGGAGAAGTACGTGGTGACCAGGTGCCCGCCGCCCTCGACGTAGCGAGTGAGGTCCTTGGCCAGTGCCTGCCCGACCATGTGCAGGACGGGCGCGATCACCACGTCGTACGAGGCCAGGTCGGCTTGGCGCGCGGGCACCACGTCGGCACGGATACCCAGACGCAGCAGGGCCGAGTACCAGTCGAGAGCCTCGCGGTGGTAGTCGAGGAGCGAGGTCGGGTGCGAGTCGTGCTCGCTGCTCCACCAGGACTCCCAGTCGAACAGGATCGCCACGCGGGCGGGTTCGCGCCGGCTGCCCGCCAGTGGCGCGAGCGCCTCCAGAGTGCGTCCCAACGTCACCACGTCACGGAACAGTTCACTGTCGGGGCCGGCGTGCGGGACCATGGCCGAGTGGTACTTCTCGGCGCCTGCCGCGGACTGGCGCCATTGGAAGAAGCACACGGCGTCCGCTCCGTGCGCGACGTGCAGCAGCGAGTCACGGGCCAGCTCTCCGGGGCTCTTCGCCAGGTTGACCGGCTGCCAGTTCACGGCACTGGTCGAGTGCTCCATCAGGAACCACGGACGGTGGCCGGCGAGTCCGCTGGTCAGATTGGCGCAGAAGGACAGCTCGTCGCGGCTCCGTGGGCCGGTCGTGGCGTAGTGGTCGTTGGAGACGAAATCGACCCCGTCCGCCCAGTCCGCGTAGTCCATGCCCTTGATCCCGCTCATCACCATGAAGTTGGTCGTGACGGGCACGGCGGGGGTGATCTCGGTCAGGATCTCGCGCTCGGCGAGCAGATGGTCCTTCAGCGCGTCCGACGAGAAGCGCTTGAAGTCGAGCTGCTGCGTCGGGTTGGGGTGGGACGCGGACAGCCGGGGCGGCAGGATCTGGTCCCAGTCGCTGTAACGCTGGGACCAGAAGGCGGTGCCCCAGGCGTGGTTGAGGGCGTCGAGCGTGCTGTAGCGGCGTCGCAGCCAGTCGCGGAAGGCGTGCGCGGCGTCGTCGGAGTAGTCGTAGACGTTGTGGCAGCCCAGCTCGTTGTTGACGTGCCAGGCGACCAGGGCCGGGTGGTCGGCGTAGCGCGTCGCCACTGTCCTGACCAGGCGCAGCGCGTGCTCCCGGAAGACCGGGGAGGTGGGTCGCCAGTGCTGTCGCGCCCCGGGCCACAGGGTCTCGCCGCTTGCGGTCACCGGAAGGATCTCGGGGTGCGCGGTGGTGAGCCACGGCGGCGGTGAGGCGGTGGCGGTGGCGAGATCGACGCCGATGCCGCCGGCGTGCAGCAGGTCCATCACCTCGTCGAGCCACTCGAAGTCCCAGCTGTCCGCGGTGGGCTGGAGCCGGGCCCAGGAGAAGATCGCCAGGGAGACGACGTTCACGCCGGCCTCGCGCATCAGGCGGACGTCCTCCTCCCACACCGCCCGTGGCCATTGCTCGGGGTTGTAATCGGCGCCGTACCCGAGGCGTCGGGCGCCGTTGCCGCCCGTCGGATACGGGAAACGGGAAGTGCGGGGGGAGGTCATGCAGGTCCTTCCGTGGGCCGGTGGCTGGGGGCGCGGGCCCGGTGGTGCGGGCCCGAGGTGCTACTTCTCGACGGTGAAGCCCTGCTCCTTGCCGTACTCGAGTGACTTGCTCCGCCACGACTCCAGGCCCTCGGAGAGTTTGACGCCCGAGACGTATGCCTTGCCGACGGTGTCGTTGAAGATCGAGTTGGAGTACACCTGGTACGGCAGGTACTTCCAGTCGGCCGGAACGGACTTCGCGGAGGCTGCGAAGATCTTGTTGGCCTTCTGGCCACCGAAGTACGGGAAGGCGGTGTCCTGGAACGCCGGGGATTCCAGGTCCTTGGCGGTGGCCGGGAAGGCACCGTTCTTGATGCGGGTCTGCACGCCCGCACCGGAGTTGGCGTACTCCACGAAGGCGTAGGCGAGTTCCTTGTTCTTGCCGAGCGCCGGGAGCGCGAGGGAACTGCCGCCGTTCTCCGCGCTGGAGTCCGCGCCCTTCTCCCACTGCGGCAGCGGGGCGACGCGCCAGTCGCCGGCGGCGTCCTTCACTCCGGAGGTGAAGTTGGCAGGCATCCACGCACCAGTGGTCAGGGTCGCGATCGTGCCGTCGCCTAGGCCCTTGTACCAGTCGTCGGACCAGCCGACGGTCGGCGCGACGAGCTTCTCGTCGACGAGCTTCTGCCAGGTGTTGGTGTACTTCTTGGCGCCCGCGTCGGTGAAGTCGATGCCGACCTTCGTGCCGTCGACCTTGTACGGGTGCGAACCCGCCTGCCACAGCAGGCTGGTGGTCATGCCCGCGTCGCCGACATCGCTCGTGATGTACGCCTTCGGGTCCGCCTTGTGCAGCTTGCGGCCGGCCTCGACGTACTCGTCCCATGTGGTGGGCACAGCGATCTTGTACTTGTCGAAGACCTTCTTGTTGTAGAACAGCGCCATCGGCCCGGAATCCATCGGCAGGCCGTAGATGCCACCACCGGCCTGCACCGAGTTCCACGGGCCGGGCGAGTACGAGTCGGCCAGCTTGTCCGCCCCGTACGCCCTGAGGTCGGTCACCGACTTCGTCAGCGCGTACTGGCTGATCGAGTAGTACTCCAGCTGTGCGACGTCGGGGACGCCCTTCTCCGCGGATATGGCGTTCTGGAGCGCCTTGTACTGGTCGTTGCCGGTGCCCGCGTTGACCAGCTTGATGTGGACCTTCGGGTACTTCGCCTCGAAGTCGGTGACGACCTGCTTGAGGGTGGGCTCCCACGCCCACACCGTGATGGTGCCGCCCTTCTTCAGTGCGGCCCGGAGACCGGAAGCGCCCACCGGCTTCTGGCCGGAGTCGTCGTCGGAGCCGCCGCAGGCGGTCGCCCCGAGAGCCAGTGCGCAGACGAGACCGAGGCCGCGCAGCAGGCGGCGGGAGTGCTTGGGCATGGTGGTACTTCCACTTCGTCGTGGTTCAACGGGACCTACGGACAGGGAGAGGGCGGAGCGCTGCGTGCGCGGCGCTCCCCGGGGCGTCACTCCTTGACACTTCCGGCGGACAGTCCGGACTGCCAGTACCTCTGCAGGAGGAGGAACGCGGCGATCAGCGGCACGATGGTGAGCAGTGATCCGGTGACGACCAGGTTGAAGACGGCCTCACCACCGGCCGTAGACGCCTGTTTGTTCCAGGCGTCGAGCCCGAGGGTCAGCGGATACCAGTCGGGGTCCTTCAGCATGATCAACGGCAGGAAGTAGTTGTTCCACGTCGCGACCGTGGTGAACAGCAGCACGGTGACCGTGCCCGGGGCGAGCAGCGGCAACGCCACCTGGAAGAAGGTGCGCAGCTCGCTCGCACCGTCGATGCGGGCGGCCTCCATCAGTTCGGTGGGGATCGCCTCGGTGGCGAACACCCACATCAGATACAGACCGAACGGCGAGATCAGAGACGGAACGATGACGGCCCACGGGGTGTCCGTCAGGCCGATCTTGCTGAACAGCAGGAACGTGGGGACGGCGAGAGCGGTGGCAGGCACCGCCACCGCGCCGATGACCACCGCGTAGACGGCGCGCTTGCCCGGGAACCGGAACTTGGCGAGCGCGTAGCCGCCGAGTACCGCCAGGAACGTGGCACCGCCCGCGCCGGCCACCACGTACAGCAGGGTGTTGAGGAGCCAGCGGCCGAAGACGCCGTCCTGGTAGGTGAAGGTCCGGCTGATGTTGTCCCACAGGGCGAAGTCCCCGTCGAACCAGAGCCCGAACGACCGCGCCAGCCCTGCCTGCGACTTGGTGGCGCTGATCAGCAGCCACAGCAGTGGCACCAGGCTGTAGAGCAGGACGACGCCGGTGAGTACGGTCAGCAGGAGACTCCGCCTGGGACGGCGGCTCGGGCTGGGTGGGCGGCGCGGTCCTCGCAGCCGGGGGGAGCCGCCGCGCGACCCGTCGGCCGGGCGAACGGCGGCGGCCGGACGTTGAGTCCCTGTGGTGCTGCTCGTCGTCATCCCTCTCACGCTCCCTTGCGCATGCCGCGCAGCTGGACGACATAGGCGACGACCATGGTGATCACGCCCATGACGATGGCGACGGTCGCGGAGTAGTTGTGCTGCTGTCCGGAGAAGGACAGCGAGTACGTGTAGTAGTTCGGGGTGTAGTCGGTGGTGATCGCGTTCGGCGCCAGCTTCTGGAGGATGGCGGGCTCGTTGAAGAGCTGGAAGCTGCCGATGATCGAGAAGATCGTGGCGATCACGAGAGCGCCGCGGATCGCCGGGAGCTTGATCGCGGAGATGACCCGCCACTGGCCGGCGCCGTCGATCTCCGCGGCCTCGTACAGCGAGTGCGGGACGACGCGCAGCGCGGCGTAGAAGATCAGCATGTTGTAGCCGACGAACTCCCAGGTCACGATGTTGCCGATCGACGCCAGGACCAGGCCGGACGAGAGCGGGTCGGGCAGTGAGATGCCGAAGGTGTCGTTGATGTCGCCGACCAGGCCGAACCGCGGGCCGTACATGAAGCCCCACATCAACGTGGCGACGACGGCCGGCACCGCGTAGGGCAGGAACACCGAGATCCGGAAGAAGTCCTTGCCGTACAGCCGGCCGCTGTCGATCGCGAGGGCGACGAGGAGCGCGATGCCCAGCATGATCGGCACCTGGATCAGCAGGAACAGCCCGACTCGGGCGACGCCGTTCCAGAACTGACCGTCCTGAAAGGCCTGTTGGTAGTTGTCGAAACCGACGAACGTCGTACCGCCGATCAGCTGCGTCCGGAACAGGCTCAGGTAGACGGAGTACGCGAGCGGCACCAGGAAGACCAGCGCGAAGACGAGTACGAAGGGGCCGATGAAACCCCACCCCGCCCATGAACGGCGCGATCGCCGCACCGTGGATCCAGCCGGGCGGGCCCTTGCGGCCGCCGGCGGTTGCAGCGTCGTCATCTCGCGTCCCTCGCTCGTGCTTCGCCAAACCGAAACGGAGGTTCACGCAAACGTCTCCGGCCGGTGACCGGCCCGACCATTCCGCCGCCCAGGCGTTATGTTTACGTAAACATCTGGTGGCGGCATGTCTACACTGCCCCCAGACGAGCGGTCAAGGGTCGCTCGCGGAAGGCGGCGGCTGATGAGGGAGACGGTGGACGGAACAGGCGAAGGCCTCCCGGCGGAGGACGCGCAGCCGACCGGCCCGGCTCCGGCGGAGCAGGCTGCCCCCCGGCGTCGCAAATCCGTGTCGATGGCGGACGTCGCCCGTGTCTCGGGTGTCTCCTCGCAGACGGTCTCCCGGGTTTCCAACGGCTTCCCCGGCGTCAACGAGGAGACCCGCCGGCAGGTCCTCGCCGCGATGAAGGAGCTCGGCTACCGCCCCAACAGCGCGGCACGCGCGCTCAAGCGGGGCGAGTTCCGCACGATCGGCGTCATCACGTTCACGCTCTCCACGACCGGCAACGTCCGCACCCTGGAGGCCGTCGCCACCTCGGCCGCGCAGGAGGGTTACGCGGTGACGCTGCTGCCCGTCGCCGTGCCCAGTCAGGACGAGGTGCGGGGCGCCTTCTCGCGCCTCGGTGAGCTCGCGATCGACGCGGCCGTCGTGATCATGGAGGTGCATCTCCTCGACGAGGCCAGGCTGTCCCTGCCGCCGCACGTGAAGGTCGTGGTCGTGGACTCGGACGCCGGGGACCGCTACACCGTCGTCGACACCGACCAGGCCGGCGGCACCCGTGACGCCGTCAACCACCTGCTAGGCCTCGGGCACACCACTGTCTGGCATCTGGCCGGTCCTGAGGATTCGTATGCCGCCCAGCGGCGAACGGATGCCTGGCGCAAGGCCCTTGAGGAGGCGGGGCAGGTACCGCCGCCGCTCGTGCGGGGCGACTGGTCGGCGGAGTCCGGCTACCACGCCGGCCTCCGGCTCGCCGGACGCCCCGAGTGCACCGCCGTCTTCGCCGCCAATGACCAGATGGCCCTCGGACTCCTGCGCGCGCTCAACGAGAGGGGTCGCAGGGTGCCCGAGGACGTCTCCGTCGTCGGCTTCGACGACATCGCCGAATCCGGCTCGTTCCAGCCGCCGTTGACCACCGTCCATCAGGACTTCGCCGAGGTCGGACGACGCTGTGTCGAGGGGGTGCTCCGCCAGGTGCGGGAGGGCGGTCCCGAGCACGGTACGACGCTGGTCCCGACGAAGCTGGTCCTGCGCGCCAGCACCGCTCCGCCGCCGGGCTTCCTTACTGGTTGAGCTCCGCCAGCACGCGCAGCGTGTGCGGGTCCGGCGCCGTCACCAGCAGGTCGGTGACCGGCCCCTCGCGCCACAACTCCAGCCGCTCCGCGATCCGTTCGCGGGGGCCGATCAGCGAGATCTCGTCGGCGAACGCGTCCGGGACGGCCAGCACTGCCTCTTGCCTGCGGCCTTCGAGGAAGAGCTGCTGAATCCGCATCGCCTCCTCGCCGAACCCCATCCGCGCCATCAGGTCCGCGTGGAAGTTGCGGGCGGCGGCGCCCATGCCGCCGATGTAGAAGCCGAGCATCGCCTTTACCGGCAACAGCCCCTCCGCGACGTCGTCACAGACGTGCGCACGGGCCATCGGCGCGATCATGAAGCCTTCGCGGAGCCCGGTGAGCGAGGCCTCGTACACGTCGGTGCGCGACGGCGACCAGTACAGCGGCAGCCAGCCGTCCGCGATCCTGGTGGTCTGCGCGATGTTCTTCGGCCCCTCCGCGCCGAGCAGCACCGGCAGCCCGGACCGCAGCGGATGCGTGATCGGCTTGAGCGGTTTGCCGAGCCCGGTGGCGCCCGGGCCGTTGTACGGGTGGGAGTGGAACCGTCCGTCGAGCTCGACGGGGGCCTCGCGGCTGAGCACTTGGCGCACCACGTCGACGTACTCGCGGGTCGCGGTCAGCGGGCTGGAGGGGAACGGCTGCCCGTACCAGCCCTCGACGACCTGGGGTCCGGAGAGTCCGAGGCCGAGCATCATCCGGCCGCCGGAGAGGTGGTCGAGGGTCAGGGCGTGCATGGCGGTGGCGGTCGGGGTGCGGGCGGCCATCTGCGCGATGGCGGTGCCCAGCCGGATGCGGGAGGTGTGGGCGGCGATCCAGGTCAGCGGGGTGAAGACGTCCGAACCCCAGGCCTCGGCCGTCCACACCGATGCGTAGCCCAGGTCCTCGGCCGCACGGGCGAGGTCCAGGTGGGCCGGTTCCGGGCCGCGGCCCCAGTAGCCGAGAGCGAGTCCGAGCCGCATTCCGCCGCCTCCCAGTGATTCTGACGATGCATCAGATCTAGCCGGAGGGTACGACAGCGGCCCCCCGCCCGGAAGGGGCGGGGGGCCGCTGTCGGTCGTGCGCGCGCCGCGTGATCAGCCGCGCTGGATGCCCGTGGTGTCCTGGAGCACACCGCGGCGGCCGTCCTGGGTCTGGGCGATGAGGCCCGGACCGCGCTGCTCGACCGCCAGGTACCAGGTGCCCGGCGCCAGTTCGGCGATCGGGGCGGGCGAACCGTCCTCGCCGTAGAGCGGACGGGCCACCGGAACGGCGAACCAGAACGGGGTGAAGTCGCCGGCCGGCGCCCCGCCGGCCGCCGGGGCCTGCTGGGCCGGTGCGCCGGCCTGCTGCGGCTCGGGCTGACCGGGCTGCGGCTGGCCGCCGTAGGGCTGCGGCTGCCCCGGCTGCTGACCGCCGTAGGAGGGCTGCTGGGCGCCCGGGTAGCCGTAACCCTGGCCGGGCTGCGGCTGGCCGCCGTACGGCGGGTGGACGGCCTGCGGCTTCGGGGCGCCCGTGAGCGGGGCCTTCAGCGCGGGAACCAGCGGGGACGCGACCGCGGCACCGGCCAGCACCAGGGAGGCGATCAGACCGAGGACCAGACCGGCGCCGGCGTCGATCGAACCGAGGTCGAGGATCGTCCAGAGGAGGTGCCACGCCGTGACGACCGTCGCGGCCACGCCGAACGCGGCCAGGTCCAGGCCGAGGACCTTGCGCGGCTGCGGCTGCGAGCGGGAGAGCACGATCAGCGCCGCGCCGGCCACCCCGACCAGGTAGACGCCGATCGCGATGCCCAGTGAATCCCAGGCGTTCGGCGCGTCAATGCGGGAGTCCCCGTAGGAGTAGTAGTCGAGGAAAGAGGCGATGAACAGCACGACCGCTGCTCCGATCACCACGCCATCGCCTCGAGTGAGGGAGCGGATATTCACGTGAAGGTCCTTAGTCGGTCGTCTCTTCGGGGCGGTCGTCGCTGCCACCGATACGGCGGGCACGGCGCGAAGCTCGGGGGCGGCTCCCCATCGTACGGATGAATCTATCGTCTGCCCGGTCGGGCTGTACCCCCCGTCCGGACGTTGGCCGGGCATCCCCCCGAATTCATCGCAGAACCACCTCTTACTACCCGTTGAGGTAGCTGCTGATGCCGTCGGCGATACCCTGTGCGGCCTTCTGGCGCCAACCCGCGCTGGTGAGCAGGGCGGCGTCCTTCGGGTCACGCATATTGCCGCATTCGATGAAGACTTTGGGCACGGTCGACAAATTGAGCCCGCCCAGGTCCTTGCGGGTGTCCAGACCGGTATTTCCACCGATGTAATTGGAAGGCGCACTTCCGGTAGCGCGTACGAACAGCCCGGCGATTCGAGTGCCGAGATCGCGCGAAGGGCCGACGATCTTCGAGGTGTCCGCGTCTCCGTCGTGTACCGATGCGGGAAGAATCACATGGAAGCCGCGGTTGCCGGCCGCCGATCCGTCCGCGTGGACGGAGACGACCGCATCGGCCCCGGCCTTGTTGCCGATCCGGGCCCGTTCGTCGACACACGGCCCGAACGGCCGGTCGTTGTCGTGCGTCAGCACCACCTTCGCCCCCTGCGCCCGCAGCAGTGTGCGCAGCCGGTGCGACACGTCGAGGGTGAACTCGGCCTCCGCGTAACCGGAGTTGGTGGAGGTGCCGGTGGTGTCGCACTCCTTGTGCGTGGTGCCGATGTCCACCTGCCGGGCGATCTCCGCGGTGTGCAGGTGATTGCGCGGGTTGTGCCCGGGGTCGATGACCACGGTCTTCCCCGACAGTGGACCGGACGGGGCCTTCGGCGCGGACGCCGAGGGCGAGGACGGCTGCTTCGAGGGGGCCGGGCCGCTGCGCGAAGGCGAAGGCGAGGCCGGGGCGGACGAGGACGCGGACACCGACGGCGTTCCCGTGCCGGCGGCCGGTCCCGGCCTCGCCTGCGCGCTGTCACCGCCGCTCCCGCAGCCGGCGGCACCCAGGCACATCACGGTCAGCGTCGCGGCGGCGAACAGGGCCGGGCGGCGCGGGGTGGGGGGAATACTCTCGTCGTCACGCACCCGGCGATGCTATCCGGGAGCCCGGCCGGTGTCCGGAGCCCCGGGAGCCTCCCCGGCGGGAGACCGTCAGATCCCCGCCCCGGTACGCCGGAGCACGCGCAGCGAGTCCGTCACTGAGATCTCGGTGAAGGCCCCGGAGGCCAGCGCGCGCCGATAGACGCGGTACGGGGCCTGGCCGCCGTGCGCCGGGTCCGGGAACACGTCGTGGATCACCAGCAGACCGTCGTCGGCGATGTGCGGCGCCCAGCCCTCGTAGTCACCGTTCGCGTGCTCGTCGGTGTGGCCGCCGTCGATGAAGACCAGACCGAGCGGCCCGCCCCAGACGGCCGCGACCTGCGGGGACCGCCCCACGAGCGCCACCACGTGCTCCTCCAGACCGGCCGCGTGCAGCGTGCGCCGGAAGGTGGGCAGCGTGTCCATCCGGCCGACCTCCGGGTCCACCACCGTCGGGTCGTGGTACTCCCAGCCGGGCTGCTGTTCCTCGCTGCCCCGGTGGTGGTCGACGGTGAGGGCCGTCACCCCCGCGGTGCGGGCGGCGTCGGCGAGCAGGATGGTGGAGCGCCCGCAGTAGGTGCCCACCTCCAGCAGGGGCAGTCCGAGGGCGGTGGCCTCGGCGGCGGCCGCGTACAGGGCCAGCCCCTCCACCACCGGCATGAAGCCCTTGGCGGCCTGGAACGCGGCAAGAATCTCCGGCTTGGGCTCGGCGGCCACGGGGTTCCTCCTGGTGGGGCGGGGTATGTCGACGGCGCCCCATCGTGCCGTACGCCCCCGCCGAAGGAGTCGGCGGGGGCGTACGGACGGGGTGAGCCCGGGTCGGGCCCCCGGCGGAGCCGTGACGCGGGGGTCAGCAGCTCTGCCAGAGCCGGGTCATGACGCGGACGCCGAAGCGCAGGCCCTCCAGCGGGACCCGCTCGTCCACGCCGTGGAAGAGGCGGCCGTAGTCCAGGTCGTGCGGGAGCTTCAAGCCCTTGAAACCGAAGCAGCGGATGCCCAGGTGGGTGAAGGCCTTGGCGTCCGTGCCGCCGGGGTTGCAGTACGGCACCGGGTGGCCGTCCGGGTCCTCGGCGCGCACCGCGTCGCACATGGCCTCGACGAGCGGGCCGTCGAAGGTGGTCTCCATCGCGATGTCGTGGTTGACCCACTCCCGGCTCACCGAGGGGAGCAGCAGCCGGTCGATCGTGTCGATCAGCTCCTGCTCGTGGCCGGGCAGGAAGCGGCCGTCGACCCGGGCGGTGGCCTTCCCCGGGATGACGTTGGTCTGGTAACCGGCGTTGAACATGGTGGGGTTGGCCGAGTTTCGGAGCACCACCTGCATGAAGTCGGAGACCGGGCCCAGCCGGGCGAGGCTGCCTTCGATGTCGTTCTCGTCGAACTCGACCCCGTAGAGCCGGGCCGCCTCGTCGAGCAGTGCGCGGACGGGCTCGATGAGCCGGATCGGGAAGGTCTCGCGGCCGATCCGGGTGAGCGACTCGGCAAGGTCGGTGACCGCGTTCTCGTCGTTGGGTGACGAGCCGTGGCCGGCCCGGCCGGTCGCGGTGAGCTCCATCCAGGCCATACCGCGCTGGGCGTTCTCGATCGGGTAGAGGCGCCGGGTGTCGTCGATGGCGAAGGAGAACCCGCCGCCCTCACCGATCGCCTCGGTCACCCCGGCGAACAGCTCCGGGCGGTGCTCGACCAGCCAGTGGGCGCCGAACCTGCCGCCCGCCTCCTCGTCGGCGAGGAAGGCCAGCACCAGATCGCGCGCCGGCTTCGTACCGGTGCGGGCGAAGTGCCGGGCGGTGGCCAGCATGACGGCCACCGTGTCCTTCATGTCGATCGCGCCCCGGCCCCACAGGTAGCCGTCCCGGATCTCGCCGGAGAACGGCGGCACCTGCCACTCGGAGGCGTCGGCGGGGACCACGTCCAGATGACCGTGGACCATCAGTGCGCCACGCTCCGGATCACGGCCGGTGATCCGGGCGATGACACTGGCCCGGCCCGGGGCGGACTCGATCAGCTCCGACGCGATGCCCACATCGGCGAGGCGGCCCACCACCCAGTCGGCGCTCGCACGCTCGTCGCTCGTGGGGTTGGAGGTGTCGAACCGGATCAGTTCGGCGCAGAGGCCGACGACCTCTGCCTGGGCCTCGTCGGAGGCCGGGACCAGGGGGGCGAGGGGGTCGGGGGTGCTCATGCTGCTCCCATAGAGGTGGTGGTGCGGGCGTCGGGGGCGGTGCCGTCCCCGTGGCCGTCGTCGGCGAGGGCGGAGGTGCCGTACGGCCTCACCCAGCCCAGCAGGCCGAGGACGCAGTACAGGATGAAGGCGGTGGCCAGCGAGTTCAGGGCCGGGATGCCGCCGTCGTAGAACTTGCCGACGCAGAAGGCCGCGATCCAGATGGCGATGGACATCGGCACCCAGGTCGGCGAGGAGGCCGGCAGGGTCTCGGATTCCCGGGTGTCGTCCAGCGGCTTGCGCATCCGCTTCACGACCCAGTACTCGGCCACGACGATGCCGCCGATCGGCGGGATCGCGACACCGAGGATGGTGAGGAACTCGGTGAAGTGGGTCATGATCCCGACCGCGGACAGCAGAGTGCCCGCGATACCGAGGACGATCGTGACCACGCCGCGGTGGACCCGCTTGCCGAAGACGACCTGGAAGAAGTTGACGACGCCGAGCGAGGAGCCGTACAGGTTCCAGTCGTTGATCTTCGCCGTGGACATCAGGACCACGATGACGCCGAAGGCGCCCGAGGTGGAGAGCACGATGTGCGAGACCTCGTTGCTCTTGACCAGGTGGCCGAGCAGTACACCGGTCAGGCCCACGATGTACTCGGAGAGGATCATCGACGAGGCGCTCTGCAGGAAGACGTGCGAGCCCCTGCGGTTGTAGCGGGTCATCTCCGGGGAGACGATCGCGCCCGTCATGTAGCCGCCCGCGATGGCGGTGGCGGCGACGGCCAGCGGGATCGTGTCGCCCGGCGGCGGCGAGTGGATCAGGTCGCTGAAGGAGTGGTCGCTCAGGGTGCGGATGACGGACCAGGCGACCATCCCGAAGAAGAGCGGGGTGACGATCTTCGCGAAGTTCGCCATGTACTTGAAGCCGAAGATCACCAGGGCGGTGATGGCGACACCCGCTATCACGCACCACATCCAGGACGGCCCGCCGACGAGCGCGGAGACGCTGTTGCCGAAGATCGTGTTCTGGACACCGAACCAGCCGACCAGGCTGACCGCGATGACGAAGCTGACCAGCGCGGAGCCGTTGCGCCCGAAGCCCACCCAGCGGGTCAGCATCGGCGTCGCGAGACCCTCGCGCATACCGGCCAGGCCGATCGCGAAGATCACGACCTCCAGGATCACCGCACCGAGGGTGAAGGCGAGGAAGGCGTCGCCGAAGGTCATGCCGACACCGATGGTGGCGCCGAGCGTGAACTGCGAGATCGAGCCCGACTGGGCCAGCCACTGGAGCAGCATGGACCAGAAGCCGAACCGCTTGTCGCGGGGGACGCGCGAGAGCGAGTAGTCGTCGCTGCCGATGCTCTTGGCCTCGTGGACCACGGCGTCGGCCTGCGGGGCGGCAGCCATCAGGACTCCTGGGGTGTACGGCCGAAGGTCTGCAGGTGAGCCAGCGACCCGTAGCGGTTGACGAGGTTGTCGAACTCCACCGCGTCGTGGAAGTCCAGGTGGCCCGCGCCGAAGGCCTTGGCGACCTCCACGGCGTAGCGGGCGGCGGAGGCGATGTCGCTCTCGTGACTCGCGCCCGTCTGGCAGCCCGGCACCGCGGCGGCCGAGGTGACCGCCAGGCCGACCACGGGAGCGGCTGTGGCGGTGGAGGGCTGGAGGATCGAATTGATGTGGTGTGCACCGTTACCGTACGGCGTGATGTCCTGGGTGGTCACGGGGTACGTGACCAACGGCTCACCGGTCACCACGGCCAGCAGCTCACCGAGCTGCTCGCTGACCCGGAGCACCCAGCCCTCCTTGACGGTGGGCGACAGGGCCAGGCCCTTGTGGTTGATGATGCGGTTGCCCTTGGTGGTGTCGATGGAGAGCACCGCTTCCATCTCGCCGGTCACCTCGTGGCGGTTCATGGTGGCGATGTCCACGGGCGAGCCCATGAACGGAACCGGGTCGTGCGGCTCGGTCGGCGCGTTCGGGCAGATGTGCGTGGCGACGATCACGTCGCCGGGCAGCACGTCGCCGCGGCGGCGCATGTCGAGCAGTTTCGCGGCGGTGGCGACGGCGCTGGCCGCGCCGTCGGCGTCGGAGACCAGTCCGGTCACCTCGGGCCGGGCGCCGATACCGCCGAGCCGGCCGACCACGCCGAGGGTGCGCGCACCGCCACCGGCCGTGCGCCCCCGGGAGCCGGGGATGCGGACCATCACGAAGTCCGTCGAGCCCCGCTCGCCGGCGACCGTGGTGACCTCCGCGGACGAGCCCGCTGCCCCCGCTACGGCGTCGAGGTACTCGACGACGGTCTTGCCGTTTGCCTGGGGATCGTCCAGCAGGTCGACGATGTCCAGTACGTACTTCAACATGGGGGGCCTTTCTCGCGCATCCGTCACACCCGTCCGGCACCCGGCAGGGAGTGGGGCGCCGGACGGGGTGCTGAGAGCAGATTCGGGATCGGATAGCGTTGAGCGCAACCATTTCCCGTTATTAGCAACTCAGGTCTGAATGGTGAGATCACGATGGCGGAGTTCGATCTGGACCGGCGCACCCCGGCCGGAGCCCTGCAGACCGTCGACCGGGCGCTCCTCGTGCTGCTCGCGTTCGAGCGGACCAGACCCGACTGGGGCGTCACCGAGGTCGCCGAGGAGTTCGGCTGGGACACCTCGGTGGCCCAGCGGCTGCTCGCCACCCTCGCGGGCCGCGGCTTCCTCGTCTCCGACCCGGCCACCCGCCGCTACCGCATCGGGCCGGCCGTGCTGCGCCTGGGCAGGCTCTGGGAGCGGTCCGGATCGCTGGAGCTGCTCGCCGGACCGGTCCTGGAGGAGCTGCGCCGGGCCACCGGCGACACCGTGCTGTTCTGTCTGCCGGACAGCTTCCACATGCGGTGCGTGGCGGCCGAGGAGGGCGAGACCGGGCCGTTGCGCTACTACCCGCTGGTCGGCGAGCTCTACCCGGCGCACGCCGGGGCGACCAGCAAGTCCTTCTACGCCTATCTGCCGGACGAGCAGCGCCACCGGCTCTTCCGGGGGCGCCCGATGGCCCGGTTCACCGACCGGACCGTGACCGATCCGGACCTGCTGGAACGGGAGTTGCTGAAGGTGCGGGCCCAGGGGTACGCCTGGACGGTCGGCGAGTACGACACCGGCGTCGCGACCGTCGCCGTGCCGGTCTTCCTCGGGCGCGAGCCGTACGGAAGCCTCAGCCTGGGCGGTGCCGAGGAACGGTTCGACGGCGCGCCGGAGAACCGGCTCGACGCCCTGCGCAAGGCGGCCGAAATGCTGGAGAGGCGCCTCACCCACCCGCCGCAGCGCCCCAAGCCCCGGTCCCGACGCGCCATCTGACCGGGCACCGGGCCCGCGACACCCGTACGACCTGACCCGAAGAGAACCCAAGAGGAACCCCGTGAACCTGCTCCTGCTCTCCAACTCCACCCAGTACGGCTGCGGTTACCTGGAACACGCCCTCGACACCGTGGCGGCCTTCCTGCCGTCCGGCGCCCGGCTGGCCTTCGTTCCCTACGCGCTCGCCGACTACTCGACGTACACAGCGCGCGTCCGCGACGCCCTGGAGCCGGCCGGGATCAGCGTCCGCGGTGTCCACGAGAACGCCGATCCGGTCGCCGAACTCGGGGCTTCCGACGCGGTGTTCATCGGCGGCGGCAACTCCTTCCGGCTGCTGAGCGCCCTCTACCGGACCGGGCTGCGCGACGCCGTCATCGAGGCCGTGCGCGACGGACTGCCCTACATGGGGGCCAGTGCCGGCACGAACATGGCGGCGCCCACCCTGCGCACCACCAACGACATGCCCATCGTGCAGCCGCCGTCCTTCGAGACGCTCGGCCTCGTCCCGTTCCAGATCAACCCGCACTACCAGGACCCGGACCCGGACAGCACCCACAAGGGCGAGACCCGCGAGGAGCGGCTCGCCGAGTTCCTCGAGGAGAACGACGTCCCCGTGCTCGGTCTGCGCGAGGGGTCATGGCTGCGGGTCAACGGGCGCCAGGCCCGCGTCCAGGGCGCCCGTCCCGCCCGGCTGTTCACCCGCGGCGCGCAGCCGCAGGAGCTCCCGGCGGGTACGGACGTCTCTCATCTGCTCACGACCGCACCGAGGTTCGACGCTCCGGTGCGCTGACCGTCAGCACCAGTTCGGCCTCGGTGGGCCGGCCGTTCGCCGGGTGCGCCGCCGGGTAGGCGCGCGGCGCGTATCCGGCGGCCGATCCGGCCAGGACGAAGCTGCCGCCGGCCGGGGCGGCGAGCGCGTACCGGCCCTCCGCGTCCGTGGTGGTCAGCCCGGCCTGCCGGCCCTGCCGGTCGATCAGGGTGACGTTGGCGCCGGGCACCGGAGTGCCGTCCGCCTCGACGACCCGGCCGCGGAAGCCGGAGCCGGGGAGCGGGAGCGGCAGGCCGGAGGTCCGGGCCGACGCGTCGCCCGCGCTGCTCGCCAGCAGGACCGGCGTGGCGGCCGCCCGCTGCGTGGGCAGGAACGCGGCCAGCACCAGGCCGGCCAGCACCGCGCCCGTCGCGATGACGAACGAGGTCCGGAACCCCTCCATGGTGGGCACCGCGACCGATCCCATCCGCGTCGAGGTGTGGGCGAGCACCATGCCGATCACCGCGCTCGACACCGAGGTGCCGATCGAGCGCATCAGGGTGTTGAGGCCGTTGGCCGCGCCCGTCTCGGAGGCGTCGACCGCTCCGATGATGAGGGCGGGCAGCGAGGAGTACGCGAGCCCGATGCCGGCTCCGAGCAGTACCGCGATCACGACGGTCTGCCAGGCGGCGCTCATCAGACCGAGCCCGGCCCCGTAGCCGATGGCGATGACCGCCATGCCGAGCATCAGCGAGACCTTGGGGCCGTACCGGGCGGACAGCCGGGCGTACAGCGGGGCGACGAGCATCATCGTCAGGCCCAGCGGCGCCACGCACAGCCCGGCCACCACCATCGACTGGCCGAGCCCGTACCCGGTGGACTTCGGCAGCTGGAGCAGCTGGGGCAGGACCAGTGAGACGGCGTAGAACGCGACCCCGACCATGATCGAGGCGAGGTTGGTGAGCAGCACCTCGCGGCGGGCGGTGGTGCGCAGGTCGACCAGTGGGGCGGCGCTGCGCAGCTCGAAGAGGCCCCACAGCACCAGCACCAGCAGGGCGGCGGCGATCAGTCCGAGTGTCGTGCCGGAGGTCCAGCCCCAGTCGCTGCCCTTGGTGATGGGCAGCAGCAGGAGGACGAGTCCGGCCGAGAGGCCGAGTGCGCCGGTGACGTCGAACCGGCCGGGGGCGCGCAGCGAGGTCTCCGGCACCGCCAGCACGGTCAGCCCCATGGCGAGCACGCCGAGGCCTGCCGAGCCGAAGAAGAGGGTGTGCCAGTCGGTGTGCTGGGCGACGAGCGCGGCGGCGGGCAGCGCGAGTCCGCCGCCCACCCCGATCGAGGAGCTCATCAGGGCCATGGCCGAGCCGAGCTTCTCCCGGGGCAGCTCGTCTCGCATGATGCCGATGCCCAGCGGGATGGCGCCCATGGCGAAGCCCTGGAGCGCACGGCCCACGATCATGATCACGAGGTCGTCGGTGAAGGCGCATATCAGCGAGCCGATCACCATGACGGCGAGACTGGCCAGCAGCATCTTCCGCTTGCCGTTGAGGTCGCCGAGCCGGCCCATGATCGGCGTGGAGACGGCTCCGGCGAGCAGTGTCGCCGTCATCACCCAGGTGGCGTTGGACGGGTCGGTGTGGAGAAGGGTGGGCAGGTCCTTGATGACGGGGACGAGCAGGGTCTGCATCACCGCCACGGTGATACCCGCGAAGGCGAGCACGGGGACGATCCCCTTGCCGGCCTTCGACGTCCGTGGATCAGGAAGCTCCGCGGACTGCTGTTCGTGCGTCGTCTGTGGCATGCGTGCGGCCTCCGGGCAGCGGAAGAGGGAGAGTGGGCGGAAGTGCGGGCCGTGCGGCGGACAGCGCTGACCGCCAAGTGTGTGCAGGGTGAAACCTTCCGTACGTCCGGGGTATTCCGGTGAACGGGGCCCGAACAGGACACATCCGCGGCCGGGACCGGCCACCCGGCCGGAAACAGATGCCGATCTGACCTTCCGTCAGATTGGAACGTGTTCTACTCTTGCGCCGTTCCAGTGGCTGCGACCGGCGAGGATCCGCATGGGCATCGGAATCACCGAAGAACACAGGGAGCTCGCGCAGGCCGTACGTGGATGGCTCGCGCGCACCGTACCGCCCGGAGAAATCCGCAAACTCCTCGACGCGGACGCCCCGGCTGCCACCGGCGCGCGCCCCGCGTACTGGGACGGGCTGGCCGAGCAGGGCCTGCTCGGCATCCATCTGCCCGAGGAGTACGGGGGAGGAGGCGGCGGACTCCTCGATCTGGCCGTCGTCCTCGAAGAGGCGGGCCGAGCCGCGCTGCCCGGCCCGTATCCCGTGAGCTCCCTCGCCTCGGCGGTGCTGCACGCCTCACGGGCGACGGCGACCGGGCCGGGCGCCCGCGAGACGGACGGGCTGCTGCGGGACCTCGCCGCCGGCCGTCGCATCGCGGCCGTCGCCCTCGGGCCCGGCAGCGTCACCGCCGTCGAGCAGGAGGACGGCCATCTGCTCGACGGCGAGCTGCCGCCGGTCCTCTGCGCCGCCGACGCCGACCTGCTGCTGCTCCCCGCCGCCTCCGTCACCGGCACCCGCTGGTTCGCCGTCGACACCGGCACGCCGGGGCTGGCGCTGCGCCCGCACCGCAGTGCCGACCCGACCCGGCCCACCGCCGAGGTCCGCGCCGACGCCGTCCTCGTCCCCGCCGGGCGCCTCCTGCGCGCCGACTCCGGACTGGTCCGCGACCTCGCCGCCGTACTCCTGTCCGCCGAGGCCTGCGGCACCGCGGCCCGCTCGCTGGACACCGCCACCGAACACGCCAAGGTCCGCGAGCAGTTCGGCCGCCCCATCGGACAGTTCCAGGGCGTGAAACACCTCTGCGCCGACATGCTCGTACGGCTCGAACAGGCCCGCGCGCTGACCTGGGACGCCGCCCGCGCCGCCACCGAGCCCCCGCAGGTCCGGGGCATGTCGGCGGCCCTCGCCGCGGCGACCGCCCTGGACGCCGCGTACAGCTGCGCCAAGGACACCATCCAGATCCTCGGCGGCATCGGCTTCACCTGGGAGCACGACGCGCACCTGTATCTGCGCCGGGCCCTGGTGGCGCGGCAGCTGCTCGGGCCCGGCGACGCCCACCGGCAGCGCGCCGTCCGGCTGGCCGCCGCAGGCGCGCGCCGCGGACTCACCCTGGAACTCCCGCCCGAGGCGGACGCCCACCGCACGGCCGCCCGCGAGGCCGTCGCCACCGCCCGGGGCCTGGACCCGGCGGCCGCCCGCCGCGCCCTCGCCCCCACCGGATACGCCGCCCCCCATCTACCCGCGCCCTACGGGCTGGACGCCGGACCCGTACAACAGCTCGTCGTACAGCAGGAGTTGCGCGAACAGGGCGTGAAGCTGAGCGATCTCTCCATCGCCACCTGGGTGGTGCCCTCCCTCATCGCTCACGGAACGGCCGAGCAGCAGAGCCGCTACCTCCTGCCGACCCTGCGCGGCGAACTCCAGTGGTGCCAGCTGTTCTCCGAACCCGGCGCGGGCTCCGACCTCGCCTCGCTGCGCACCCGGGCCGAACGGACCCCCGAGGGCTGGCGGATCAACGGCCAGAAGGTGTGGACGAGCGCCGCCCAGTGGGCCGACCACGGGATCCTGCTCGCCAGGACCGATCCGGACGCCCCCAAGCACCGGGGGCTGGGCTACTTCCTCGTCGACATGAAGAACACCGAGGGCATCGACATCCGACCGCTGAAGGAGATCACCGGTCAATCCCTCTTCAACGAGGTGTACTTCGACGACGTGCTGCTGCCCATCGACGCCCTGGTGGGCGAGCCGGACGGCGGCTGGCGGGTCGCCCGCAACACCCTGGGCAACGAACGTGTCCACATGGCCGACCAGATGACCTTCGACACCGGTCTGGAAGCCCTGATCGACCGCTCGGCCGGACTCGACGGAGCCTGCCGGGCGAGGATCGGGGCACTCGCCGCCGAGGCCCACGCACTCGCCTGCATCGGACTGCGCACCACGCTGCAACAGGTCTCCGGGCTAGAGCCGGGCGCGGGCGCCTCCGTACGCAAACTCGTCCAGACCGTCCACCAGCAGAAGCTCGCCGAACTCGCCGTCGAACTCCTCGGCCCCGCGGGCGCGGTGGCCGAGGGACCCGGCGAACGGGCCGTGCACGGCTTCCTGATGTCCCGCTGCCTGACCATCGCCGGCGGCACCACACAGGTCCAGCTCAACGTCGTCGCCGAGCGCATCCTCGGCCTCCCCCGGGACTGAAGGCAATCCATGCCGGCACCCCTCCCCGCCCGGCGGAGGGGGCTCCTACGGCTCGCGCCGTGCGGTCTTCCGCACCGCCGCCGACCGCCCGCCAGGAGAACGCCCCTGGCCGAAGGCGCCCCGCTCCGCGGGGTCCGTGTTTCCTCCCCGGGCCGAAGCACGGGGTATCCACACAGGAGGAAAAGATGAGGTCGTACATCGTCGGTGTGGGAATGACGAAGTTCGAGAAGCCCGAGACCCGCGACTGGCAGTACTGGGACATGGTGCGGGAGGCCGGGACGGCCGCACTCGCCGACGCCTCCGTACGGTACGAGGACATCCAGCAGGCCGCCGTCGGCTACTGCTTCCAGGCCTCCACCGCCGGACAGCGCGCCGTCTACGAGCTGGGTCTGACCGGCATACCCGTCTACAACGTCAACAACAACTGCGCCACCGGCTCCACCGCCCTGATGATGGCCCGGCAGTTCGTCGAGGGCGGCGGCAGCGACTGCGTCCTCGCGCTCGGCTTCGAGAAGATGGCGCGCGGATCCCTCGGCGGCGGCGGATCCGACGGCGGAGCGGGTGTTTTCAAGACGTCCCCGGTCGCCCGCCACTACGGGATCATGGCCGCGGGCCACGGCTTCGAGATGACCCCGCCCACCGCCCAGATCTTCGGCAACGCCGCCCGTGAGCACATGGCGCGCTACGGCACCACCGAGGCACAGCTCGCCGCCGTCGCCGCCAAGAACCACCGCCACTCGACGGGCAATCCGTACGCCCAGTTCCAGGACCCGTACACGGTCGATGAGGTCCTCGCCGCCAAACCCATCCACCGCCCGCTGACCCGGCTCCAGTGCTCGCCGACCTCCGACGGGGCGGCAGCGGCCGTCGTCGTGTCCGAGCGCTTCGTCGAGGAACACGGGCTCGGCGAACGGGCCGTAGAGATCGCCGCCCAGGCCATGACGACCGACACGGACGCCTCCTTCGCCTCCGGGACCTGCATCGACGCGGTAGGACTGCCGATGTCGCGGGAGGCGGCCCGGCAGGTGTACGCCACCTCCGGGCTCTCGGCCGACGACCTCGACGTCATCGAACTCCACGACTGCTTCTCCATCAACGAACTCCTCACCTACGAGGCACTCGGGCTGTGCGGCGAGGGCGAGTCCGGGGCACTTGCCGAGTCCGGCGCCACCACCCACGGCGGCCGCTGGGTGGTCAATCCGTCCGGCGGGCTGATCTCCAAGGGACACCCGCTCGGCGCCACCGGAATCGCCCAGGCCGCCGAACTCACCTGGCAGCTCAGGGGAGAGGCCGGCGCCCGCCAGGTGCCGGACGCACGCACCGGCCTCGCCCACAACATCGGGCTCGGCGGCGCGGCCGTGGTGACACTCCTGCGCCGCTGAACCCGGAGGACCACTGGAGCCCCGGTCCTACGCCGCTGGACCGAGGCCGGTACGGACCGGAAACCGATGTACGGGGTGCAGGGCGGCTGCGAGTATGACGTCATGGTTGACGTCTCGACGCCCACACGGCGTACCGCCCGGCCCCGCACCCGCACCTGGGCGGTGGTGCTCGCAGCCTGCGTCGGCCAGTTCCTCGTGGTGCTCGACGTGTCCGTCGTCAACGTCGCCCTCCCGTCCATGCGGACCGACCTGGGGCTGAGCACCGCCGGACTCCAGTGGGTGCTCAACGCCTACTCGATCGCGTTCGCCGGATTCATGCTCCTCGGCGGGCGGGCTGCGGACATCTACGGCCGCAAGCGGATGTTCCTCGTCGGCCTCGGCCTGTTCACCGCGGCCTCGCTGGCCGGCGGGCTCGCCCAGGAGGGCTGGCAACTGCTCGCCGCCCGCGCCGCGCAGGGGCTCGGCGCCGCGGTCCTCGCCCCCGCGACCCTCACCCTGCTCACCGCGGCCGTCCCCGAGGGGCCCGCCAGGACGAAGGCCATAGGCACCTGGATGGCGGTCGGCGCGGGCGGCGGCGCGACCGGCGGACTGATCGGCGGGGTGCTCACCGACGTACTCTCCTGGCGGTGGGTCCTGCTGATCAACGTGCCCGTCGGCGTGCTCGTCATCACCGGCGCCGTGATCTGGCTCGCCGAGGGCAAGGCCGGTGAGCGGAGCCGGATCGACCTCCTGGGTGCGCTGCTCGTCACCGCGGGCCTGGCCTCCGTCGCGTACGGCATCGTGCAGACCGAGGAGTCGGGCTGGACGGCGTCCACGACCCTCGTCCCGCTGCTGGGCGGAGTGGCGCTGCTCGCCCTGTTCGTCCTGGTCGAGTCCCGCACGGCCAGGCCACTGATGCCGCTGCGGGTGCTCGGGGCACGGGCGGTGGCCTCGGCGAACGTGGCGATGTTCGTGATCGGCTCGGCGACGTTCTCCATGTGGTACTTCATGACCGTGTACGCGCAGAACGTCCTGGGGTACACCGCGTTGGAGGCCGGTCTCGCCCTGATGCCCACCTCGGTGGCGATCGTCGTCGGCTCCAAGTGCGCACCCCGGCTGATGGCCCGGGTCGGAGCGAAGAACCTCGCACTCGTCGGCACGGTCGTGGCCGCCGCGGGCTTCGGCTGGCAGTCCACGATGACACCCGACGGCTCCTACCTCACCTCCATCTGCCTGCCCGGCGTACTGATGATGACCGGCACCGGCCTCGCGGCCACCCCGCTCGCATCCCTGGCCACCTCGGGCGCGGCCCCGGGCGAAGCCGGTCTGGTCTCCGGCCTGGTCAACACCTCCCGCACGATGGGCGGCGCGCTCGGCCTGGCCGTCCTCTCCACCGTCGCGGCCGCCCGCACGAACGGTGGCGTGACCCCGGCCGACCTCACGGCCGGCTACGCCCTGGCCTTCCGCACGGCGGGCTCTGTGCTGCTCGCCGGACTGCTCCTGATGATCTTCTGGCTGCCGCGCCACCGGCCGGCGCAGCGCTGAGACGCCGCCCGGCCGCCGGCTCTCAGAGCCAGCCCTGCTGCCGCGCGGCCCGGACCGCCTCCATCCGGTTGCGCGTGGCGGTCTTGCCGATCGCCGACGACAGGTAGTTGCGCACGGTCGACTCCGACAGATGCAGCTTCGCGGCGATGTCGGAGACCGTCGCCCCGTCCGCCGACGCCACCAGCGCATCGCGCTCCCGGGCGGTCAGCGGACTCGGGCCCGCGCTCAGCGCGGCGGCGGCCAGCGCCGGATCGATGACGGTCTCACCCGCCAGCACCCGCCGGATCGCCGCCGCGAGCTCCTCGACCGGACCGTCCTTCACCAGGAAGCCCGCCGCCCCGGCCTCCATCGCGCGACGCAGATAGCCGGGCCGGCCGAAGGTGGTGAGGATCAGCACCCGGCAGTCGGGCACCTCCTCACGCAGATCGGCGGCCGCGTCCAGACCGCTGCGCCCCGGCAACTCGATGTCCAGCAACGCCACATCGGGCCGGGACGACACCGCCGCGGCCACGATCTCGTCGCCCGCCCCCACCTGCGCCACCACCTCGATATCCGGTTCGAGCCCGAGCAGCAGGGCGAGAGCGCCCCGCATCATGCCCTGGTCCTCGGCGAGCAGCACTCGTACGGACTTGGTGGGCCGGTGATCCTGCGGCATCTCGTTCACGGGGACAGGGTATGGCCGGTGGCCTGCTGGGACAGCGCGCCGGAACGGTCGTGGCCGAGAGACGGAGGGGGCTGGAGGCACCGCTCACCGCACTTGGCGCCGGCCGGGGCGTGGACGGCTCCCGTGCACCTCGGCCACCTGCTCCGAGGAACCGGCGGGATATCGGACCGGCGTGGCCCGTGTGGTCACCGGGCCGTCCGGGACGGCCGGTCCGAGCTGCCCGGACCGGCGTCCTCACCGATCCCGTCGTCCCCGCCGGGCGCGTCCACCGGAAGCTCCGCCCTGACCACGAAGCCGCCGCCGGGCCCCGGGCCCGTCTCCAGCGAGCCGCCCGCCGCCGCCAGGCGTTCGGTGAGGCCCTTCAGTCCGGTGCCGCCGATGCCCGGGGCGGAGGACGGTGCGCCGGTGGGCGGGCCGTTGCCGTCGTCGGTGACCGTCAGGCGGACCCGGTCCGGGGTGCTGTCGATCACGAACGTACAGATGGTGGCGGTGGAGTGGCGCAGGACGTTGGTGACGGCCTCCCGGGTCACCCAGCCGAGCAGCGCCTCCGTCTGCGGGGCCAGCGGTGGTCCCGAGCGGCGGACGGTCGGTTCGATGCCGGCGGATGTCAGAGCGGACCTGGCCCGGTCGAGTTCGGTGGCGAGGCTGCCCTCGCGGTAGCCGGTGACCGCCTCACGGATCTCGGTGAGGGCCTGCCGGCCGACCGACTCGATGTCGGCGACCTGCTTGAGCGCCTGGTCCATATCGTGCGGCGCGAGCCTGCGCGCGGCCTCCGACTTGACCACGATCACGGACATCGTGTGGCCCAGCAGATCGTGCAGATCGCGCGAGAAGCGCAGCCGCTCCCGCTCCACAGCGCTCCGGGCCAGTTCCTGCCGGGTGGAGCGCAGCTCCATCACGGTCTCCGACAGGGTGAGCAGCGCGGACGTCACCGCACCGGAGATGAACGTGCCGTACGCCAGCGTCCACGGTGTCGACGCGCTGTCCTTGTGCCAGATCGCGACGGCGCACGCGGCCACGGCGAGTGCGAGCAGACCGACCACCAGCCAGCGCTTGCGCAGGATGGTCCCGCAGGCCAGCGAGAGCAGCGGGAAGAACAGCAGCCAGCTGCCGCCGTAGCTGCCCGCGAGCGCCAGCGTGACGGCGGCCAGTGCGCCGATCAGCACGTACGACACCGGGCTCTCGCGCTTCTTCTTGTTGAAGCCCCGGAACACCACTGAGATGTAGAGGGAGTTGAAGGCCAGCAGGCCGAGACCGCCGATCCAGGGGCTGGGGGTCTCGCCCTGGAACAGGTTGGAGAAGGAACCGAGGCCCATCAGCAGCCAGGGCAGCAGCACGTAGGGCCCGGGGGGTCCCGGACGCCGGTGCTCCTTGCGCCACTGCCGCCGCTCCGCCCGCCGCCTGCGCCGTTCCCCGCGCGCTTCCGATCCGCTACTGGACATGCCCACTCCCGTCACACGGTCCTCGCGGACCGACGGTACGAGATCACGGCGTACGTACCGAACAGCAGCAGCCACCCGCTCAGTACGACGACGGTCATGACGCCCGGTGCGTGGCCGTCGGTGGCGGCCCAGCCCAGGTCGGCGAAGCGGTTGGCCGGGGTGAACCTGCCGATGGAACCCAGCCAGCCGGGAAGCAGCTCCAGCGGGAACCACAGACCGCCGACGATCGCGAAGCCCATCAGACACGCGACGTTGACCACGCCGGTGCCCTGCGGGGACAGCCGGTAGCCGTTGCCGAGGCCGAGCAGGGTGAAGGGCAGGGCACCGATCCACAGCAGCAGGACCAGTGCGATCCACTGCCAGGCCGCCAGTCGCACACCGTTGACCAGCCCGCCGGCGAGCAGCACCGTCAGGATCGTCGGAAGGACCGTCACCGAACCGCTGACCGCGCGGCCCACGACCGCCCGCGAGGGGGCGAGCGGCGCGACCCGCAACTGCTGGAGCCAGCCGAGCTGTCTGTCGGAGGCGACGCCCGTACCGATCGACATCGCGGAGCCCAGCGCCCCGTACGCGGCCATGCCGACCATCGAGGCGGCCTTCCAGCCGTCGACGTCCTCGCTGCCGCCGATGTTGGTGAAGAGCAGATACATCATCACGGGCATACCCGTGCCGAAGACGAGGAAGAAGCCGTCGCGCAGGGTCCGGCGGATTTCGAGCACGATGTACTGGAACATCAGACGGTCTCCTTGCGGTCCTGGGCGGCGGTGGCCGCCGGTGAGGTCAGGGAGAGGAACGCGGCCTCCAGGGTGGCCGGGGAGACCTGGAGGCCCCGGACCATGCCCAGCCGGGCGAGCTCCACGACCGTGGCGTCCGAATCCTCCGTGTGCAGCAGCGCCCGGTCCCCGGTCACCTCGACGGTGACGACGCCCGGCAGCAGCTCCAGGCCCCCCGTGGACCGTCCGGAGAGGTCGAAGGAGACCAGGTGGTGGCCGGCCGCGGCCTTGATGGTGTCGCCGCTGCCGTCCGCGACGATCCGTCCCCGGTCGATGACGACGATCCGGTCGGCGTTCCCGTCGGCCTCCTCCAGGTAGTGGGTGGAGAAGATCACCGTGTTGCCGCGCCTGGCGTAGGCCCGCATGGACTCCCAGAAGGCGTGGCGCCCCTCCACGTCCAGGGCGGCGGTCGGCTCGTCCAGCACGATCAGTTCCGGGTTTCCGGCCAGGGCGACGGCGAACCGGACCCGCTGGATCTGACCGCCGGAGAGCTTGTCTATCCGGCGGTTCGCGTACTCCGCGACGCCCGCCAGCTCCAGCGCCTCGGGAACCGGCAGCGGACGCGGGTAGGTGGAGGCGATGAAGGCGACCAGCTCGCGGACGGTCACCCGCTGGATGGGCCGCCCGTCCTGGAGCATCGCGCCGACCAGACCGGCCCGGACCGCCTGCTCGGGGGTGCGGCCCAGCACCCGCACACTGCCCGCGTCCGGCTCGTTCAGACCGAGCAGCAGGCTGATGGCGGTGGACTTCCCCGCCCCGTTGCGGCCGAGCAGAGCGACGGTTTCACCTCGTTCGACGGTCAGCCCGATCCCGTCCACCGCCCGTACGCTCTGTCCGGCCCGGCCGAAGGCCTTGACCGCCCCGGTGAAGACCACCGCGGCCCCGTTCCCCGTTGTCTGTTTCATGCCTACGACGCTACGGAGCCGGACGATGCTGCGGCAGAGGCGTATATACGGACTCCGCGATGACAAATGTCATCGCCCGTACGGACGGGGACGACGGCCGGACCACGGCCTGCCAAGTGACCCGTCGGGTGACCCGACGAGTGGCCACCGAATGACCCGCCGAGTGTCCGGCAAGTGACCCGACAGGTGGCCCGGCAAAGTGATCTGACATACCGTCAGGAGTCTTCCCAACTGCTGGGTGCTGCGTTATACATAGGGCCACCGGCTAGAACGCGTTCTAGAACGGGCGCGTTTTCCGGTTCCGCACGACCTCGGTGCGGCCGACGGTGCGGACGGCCGCGCCGAGGTCTTCCCACCATCAAGGAGCAGCTCTCCCATGCCCATTGATGCCGCAGAGGCGGTTGCCGCCGAACCCCGGTCGACCCCGATCAGCTGGGACCACAAGGACATCCAGCTCTACCACCTGGGCCTCGGGGCGGGGACGGCCCCCGGCCGGCCCGACGACGCCACCGACCCGGACGAGCTGCGCTACACGCTGGAGTCCCGCCTCCACGTCCTGCCGAGCTTCGCCACCGTCGCGGGCGCCGGCCTGGCCCTGGCCGGCGGTCTCACGGCGCCCGGGGTCGACGTCGATCTCGCCGCGGTGCTGCACGGCGGGCAGTCCGTACGCCTTCACCGGCCGATTCCGGTGAAGGGGAACGCCGTACAGACCTCGAAGGTCGCCGCGGTGTACGACAAGGGCAAGGCGGCGGTCCTCGTGCTGCGTACCGAGGTCACCGACGACCACGGCCCGCTGTGGACCAACGACGCCCAGATCTTCGTGCGCGGCGAGGGCGGCTTCGGCGGCGAGCGCGGCCCCTCCGAGCGGCTGGAGCTGCCCGACCGCGCCCCGGACCGGGTGGTGGAGCGGCCGGTGCGGCCGGACCAGGCCCTGCTGTACCGGCTCTCCGGCGACTGGAACCCGCTGCACGCCGACCCGGAGTTCGCCAAGCACGCCGGCTTCGACCGGCCGATCCTGCACGGGCTCTGCACCTACGGCATGACGCTCAAGGCGGTGGCCGACACCGTGCTGGACGGTGATGTGGCCCGCATCGCCTCCTACCGGACCCGGTTCGCCGGAATCGTCTTCCCGGGCGAGACCCTGCGTATCCGGATGTGGTCCGGGGACGGCCGCGTCCAGGTCGCTGTGACCGCCGTCGAACGCGACGACGCGCCGGTCCTCGCCGACACGCTCGTCGAACACTCCTGAAGCACGTACCGACCCCGAGGGGAGCCGCACCATGCGCGCAGCCGTACTGCACGAGATAGGCCAGGACAAACTCGAAGTCCTCGACGACGTCGAGGCGGTGGGCTTCGGCCCCGGCAAGGTCAGGCTCCGCATCCGGGCCACCGGGCTGTGCCACTCCGATGTCTCCGCGATGAGCGGTGTGCTGCCGCAGCCCGCCCCCTTCGTCCCCGGCCACGAGGGCGCCGGCGAGGTCGTCGACGTCGGCGACGGGGTGAGCGGGCTGAGCGCGGGGGACCGGGTGCTGGTCTGCTGGCTGCCCGCATGCGGTGCGTGTCCGTCCTGCAAGCGCGGCCAGACCCAGCTGTGCCTCGCCGGATTCATGAACGCCGGCACCCCCAACTTCAAGCGCCCCGGCGGCGATGTCTTCGGATTCGCCGGGACCGGCACCTTCACCGAGGAGGTCGTCGTCGGCGCGGGCTGTGCGGTGCCGATCCCCGACGACGTGCCGTTCGAGATCGCCGCGCTGATCGGCTGCGGGGTCACCACCGGCCTCGGCGCCGCCATCAACACCGCGAAGGTGGAAGCCGGTTCGTCGGTCGCCGTGATCGGCTGCGGCGGCGTCGGCATCTCCACCATCCAGGGCGCCAGGGTGCAGGGCGCCGCCCAGATCGTCGCCGTCGACCCGGTCGCCTCCCGCCGCGAGGCGGCGCTGCGGTTCGGTGCGACGGAAGCCGTTTCGCCCGACGAGTTCGCCGACGCCAAGCAGCGGGTCACCGCGGGCGAGGGCTTCGACTACGTCTTCGAGGTCGTCGGGAAGTCCGCCACGGCCCGCACCGCGTACGAGAACACCCGGCGCGGCGGCACCCTGTGCGTCGTCGGCGCGGGGGCCATGGACGACAACTTCCAGGTCAACATGTTCGAGCTGTTCTTCGACGAGAAGCGGATCCTGCCCTCCATGTACGGGGGAGGGGACGTGCTCCGGTCGTACGAGCGGGCCATCGCGCTCTGGCGGGCCGGCCGCATCGACCTCGAATCGATGATCACCCACCGGGTACGGCTCGACGGCATCAACGACGCCCTCGACCAGATGCGGACGGGCGAGTCGCTGCGCACCTGCATCGAACTCTGACCCGCCGCCGCACCGCCCCGTTCCCTCCCGAGAGGACCCCGAGATCCGATGTCACTTCCCCTGGACGGACTGTCCGCGATCGTCACCGGCGCCGGCCGAGGCCTCGGGCGCGCCGAAGCGCTGGAACTGGCGCGGCTCGGCGCGGCCGTCGTCGTCAACGACTACGGGCAGCCCGGCCGTGACGGCTCGGGCGAGGCGTCCGCCACCCCCGCCGAGCAGGTCGCCGATGAGATCCGGGCGGCCGGCGGCCGGGCGGTGGCACACCTCGGAGACGTGTCCGACCACGAGCAGGCCCGCGCCCTGGTGGAGCTGGCCGTCGAGACGTACGGGCAGCTCGACATCCTGGTCAACAACGCGGGCATCCTGCGCGACCGGATGATCTTCTCGATGACCGAGGACGAGTGGGACTCGGTCGTACGGGTGCACCTCAAGGGCCACTTCAACACCACGCATTTCGCCGCCGCCCACTGGCGCTCCCGGTCCAAGGCATCCGGCGGGCCCGTCTACGGACGGATCGTCAACACCTCCTCGGAGGCGTTCCTCGCGGGTTCGGCGGGGCAGCCCAACTACGCGGCGGCCAAGGGCGGCATCGTCGGGCTGACCACCTCCACCGCGCTGGCGCTTGCCAAGTACGGAGTCACCGCCAACGCCATCTGCCCGCGGGCCCGGACCCGGATGACCGAGGACGTCTTCGCGGGCTTCCAGGAACCGCAGGACGGGCGTCTCGACGCGCTGGCACCCGAGCACGTCTCACCGCTCGTCGGCTATCTGGCCTCGCCGGCGGCGGCCAAGGTCAACGGGCAGCTGCTCGTGGTCCACGGCGGAATGGTCGCCATCGTCGAACGCCCCAGGGTGGCGGCGAAGTTCGACGCGGCGAAGGAGGCGTTCTCCTTCGGCGAACTGGACGAGCTGATCTCCCCGTACTACGAGAACCGCCCGCCCGACGAGACGTTCGCCGCGGCGGAGGTGCTCGGCCTGAAGCGGGACTGACCTGCCGCACACCGCACAGGGGAGGGCCTGCGCTGCCGGCCGGCAGCGGAGGCCCTCCCCTCCCTCGTTTCCCCTCGTCGGTGTCCTGGGCGTCAGGCCGCCCGGCTGCCCCCTTCGGAGGTACGGCGGTGGCGGCCGAGCGGCTGTGCTGCCGTGTCGTCCGTCGCCACACCCCCTCGGTGCTTTCCGGAGCCGCCGGCTTCGGCCCGTTCCGCGTCCGCCCCCGGCGGACGCGTCTGGGTCGTGTCGGTTCGGGCTTCAGACATGTGGGAAGTCACCCCGTTGTGATCGCTTACGTGTTTGTCTCCGGAGCCGTCACGCCACCGTCACCCGAGAACGGTCACCGTCGGCGACCCCCGGTGCGTGGATGCGTGAGCCCCGGTCCAACCTTAGACCGGAGGGTCTAACGGGGACCCGTACGCCCCACCAGAGGCGCCTGTCCCAGTGGAACCGGTCTGCACAGAGAAGGAGGCGCCACGGCCGCGGACGGTTGCATATCGCTTTCCGTTAATCGGGCGTCCGGGAATCCGCTGTCCGGGCATCCCGGCCGCGGGTGTCCGGCTTGCGGGTATCCGGACGCGGACGGTCCGGCGGCCCGTTCCACGTCCGGCGGCGCCTCCAGGAACGCCACCGCGCAGTCCGTCTCCCCGTTCGCGTACGGAAGTCCGAGCACTCCCTCGCGCGTCCATACGCCGCTGCCGGCCAGCCACCCCTCGGGTACGGGGAGCTGGTGCAGCCGGCGGCCCGCGGGACGCCACACGCCCACCCAGCTGCCCGCCGCCCCGTCGATCCGCAACGCCACCGCGCAGCTCTCCGGCATCAGCATCTGTCCCGGCTGCACGGCGAACGGTGTCACCGCGACATCCGGCAGCCGAAGGCACTCCGGGAATCGCACCGGCAGACAGCTGCCCAGCACGCCCCAGCCCAGCCGGTCGTGCCCCGGCGCGTCCGAGCGGATCAGCAGGAGGCCGCTGTCCGGGTCGGCGAGCAGCAGCCGGTCGTCGCTGTCCGGCGCGATCTGCAGCAGCGGTGTCATCTCGGCCCCCCGGCCCAGATCCACCGCGACCGCCTTCACCGGGCCGCCCCCCACCGGCTCCCGGTTCAGGGCCAGCAGCCGGCCGTCCCGGTCCAGCCAGACCCCGCCGGAGCAGCGCCCCGGCAGATCCGCCACCTGCTCGGGCCCGAACGCGCCGCCGGCCACCAGCCAGAGTTGGGTGGAGTGCTCACCGACGGACAGGGCGTACGCGCTGACGCCGTCCGGCGAGGGCGGCAGCAGGGTCAGTTCCGCGCACTCGACCGCCCCCAGTGGCAGTTCGCCCGTACCGGGCCCGGTCGGGTAGAGCAGCGAGAGGGTGTGCCGGTCCGCGACCCGGCGCCTGATGAGCACTCGCCCGTCGGCGAGCGGCAGCACCTGTGAGTCGGGCTCCTCCGGCTGGTCGAGGGGGAGTGGCACGGCGTACGGCTCGGGCCCGTCCAGCGTCCAGCGCTCCGGGAACCAGGCCGTGGCGGCGTCGGTGCCCGGCTCGCCGTTCCCGGCGCAGCCGGTCGTGAGCCGCGCCGCGTACGCGCCGTTCGCCGTGATGGTGAACGGGGGAGCCGGCGCGGCTGTCGCCTTCGCATCGGCCGACGCGGATACGACCGCCGGAAAAACCGTTTCAGCAGGGGCGGTTTCAGCAGGGGTTTCAGTAGGGACGGAATCAGCGGGGACAGATTCAGTGAGGGCAGATTCAGCGGGGACGGCTCCGGCGGGGCCCGACTCGGCTGGGCCCGTCCCGGCGGGGCTCGCCTCCGCCGGGACCGATTTCGCCGGGTCCGGCTCCACAGCCGAATACCCCACAGCGAAATGCCCCACAGCCAGTTGCCACACAGTCAGTTGCTCCGCCGGCGTGCGCTCCACCGGCAGGCCCCGGGGTTCAGCCACCCCGGCCGTCGCGTCATCCGTATCCGTATCCGTCACGGCGTCAGCCGACGCGTCCGCCGCCGGCTCCGCCGGCTCCTCGGCCCCGTCCGGCTCCGGCTCGTCGGACCCCGGCTCCACCGTCTCGCCGGCTTCGACCGCCGCCGCGGTCCCGTCCTCGATGGCACAGGCAGTCATCGACTCGTCACCTCCGGCAACCGAAGCTAGTTTTCGCACTTCCTGCCGAACAACACGAGCCCCGTCACTTCACACATATGGGTGGCGGTGCCCGGATTCGCCTGAGAGTGAGGGGGCGGCTGTGCTGCGCGAGAAGGGCGCGCCTAAGGTGAGGCATCCCTAAGTGTTGCCTGTGTGGCCCCTGTGACCTCTGAGACCTTTGAGATCCCTGTGGCCTCCGTGACCCCCAGCTGGAGCAAGTGATGTCCCTTCGACGCCGCGGCACCGCCGCAGTCGGCTTGGCCGTAGTCGCCGCCCTGTCCCTCTCGGCCTGCGGAAGCGACGACGGAGGATCCGGCGGCTCGGGCAAGTCCGGATCCGGGGGCGAGAAGAAGGCCGCCGTCGCGACGGGCGGCAAGGACTTCGGTGACGCGGCGAAGAAGACCGCGGAGTACGGGACCGACGCCCCGGCGGGCACGTTCCCCCGCACGCTCACCCACGCCATGGGCAGGACCGAGCTGAAGGCCACCCCGAAGCGCGTCGTCGTGCTCGACGTCGGCGAGTTCGACAACGTCGTGTCGCTGGGTGTGAAACCGGTCGGCTACGCCCCGTCCGAAGGGGACGCGGCCATCCCCTCGTACCTGAAGAAGGACGCGGGCAGTCCCAAGAACGTCGGCACGATCAACAACCTCAACCTCGAGGCGATCGCGGGTCTGAAGCCCGACCTGATCCTCGGCAGCCAGCTGCGCGCTGCCGACAAGTACGACGAGCTGTCCAAGATCGCGCCGACCGTGTTCTCCATCCGTCCGGGCTTCACCTGGAAGGAGAACTACCTCCTCAACGCCGCGGCGCTGGACAGGACCGCCAAGGCCGAGTCGGAGCTGGGCGCCTACGAGGCGAACGCGAAGAAGCTGGGTGAGGACATCGGCCCGAAGAAGCCGACCATCTCCATGGTCCGCTACCTGCCGGACCGGATCAGGCTCTACGCCAAGGCGTCCTTCATCGGCACGATCCTCGAGGACACCGGTCTGCCGCGGCCCAAGAACCAGCAGATCAACGAACTCGCCGCGGAGATCAGCCCGGAGAAGATCGACGAGGCGGACGCCGACTGGATCTTCACCGGGGTGTACGGCGAAGCGAAGGCGACCAAGCGCGACACCACCCAGTCCAACCCGCTGTGGAAGAACCTCCGGGCGGTCAAGGAGGGGCGGGCCAAGAACGTCTCCGACGAGACCTGGTACCTCGGCCTCGGCGTCACGGCCGCGAACCTGGTCCTCGACGACCTGCGCGCCGACCTCGTGAAGTAACGATTCATGACTGGCCGTCGCCCGGTCGTACGGGACGCGGCGGCCATGCTCTGCGGGGCACGGAGGGCAGGTAGCCTTTCCTCCGTGCCCCGTCTGTCTGAAGTCATCGCCGAGCTCGACGCCCTCTGGCCGCCCGAGCGGGCCGAAGGATGGGACGCGGTCGGCACCGTCTGCGGTGATCCGGACGCCGAGGTCGACCGGGTGCTCTTCGCCGTCGATCCCGTCCAGGACATCGCGGAAGAGGCGCTGAAGCTCGGCGCCCAGCTGATCGTCACCCACCACCCGCTCTATCTGCGCGGTACGACGACCGTCGCGGCCGGCACCTTCAAGGGCCGGGTCGTGCACACGCTGATCAAGCACGACATCGCGTTGCACGTCGCCCACACCAACGCCGACTCCGCGGACCCCGGTGTCTCCGACGCCCTCGCCGGCGCCCTCGACCTGCACGTCGAGCGGCCCCTCGTACCGGACCCGACGGACCCCGCGGGCCGCCGCGGCCTCGGCCGGATCTGCTCGCTCGGCCATCCGCAGACCCTCGGTGAGTTCGCCGCCCGCGCCGCCGCCCGGCTGCCCGCCACCGCGCAGGGCATCCGGCTGGCCGGTGACCCCGACGCCCTCGTGCGCACCGTCGCCGTGAGCGGCGGATCCGGCGACAGCCTCTTCGACGCGGTGCGTGCCGCGGGGGTGGACGCCTTCCTCACCGCGGACCTGCGCCACCACCCGGCCTCCGAGGCTGTCCAGCACTCGTCGCTCGGCCTGGTCGATGCCGCACACTGGGCCACCGAATGGCCCTGGTGCGAACAGGCCGCCGCACAGCTCGACGCGATTTCCGACCGCCACGGATGGGACCTGCGGGTCCACGTCTCGAAGCAGGTCACCGACCCCTGGACCACCCACCACTCTTCTGGAGCCCCCAACTGAACGCCGCGCCCGCCGACCAGATCCGACTCCTCGACGTCCAGGCCCTCGACCAGCGTCTCTCCCAGATCGCGCACAAGCGCAATTCCCTTCCCGAGCACGCCGAGATCGAGTCGCTCACGACCGACCTCGCCCAACTCCGTGACCTCCTCGTCGCCTCGACGACCGAGGAGAGCGACACCGCCCGCGAGCAGGTCAAGGCGGAGCAGGACGTCGACCAGGTGCGCCAGCGCGCCACCCGCGACCAGCAGCGCCTGGACTCCGGGGCTGTCACCTCGCCCAAGGACCTGGAGAGCATCCAGCGCGAGATCGTCTCGCTCGCCAAGCGCCAGGGCGACCTGGAGGACGTCGTCCTCGAGGTCATGGAGCGCCGGGAGTCCGCCCAGGAGCGCGTCACCGAGCTGACCGACCGCGTCTCCGCGGTCCAGGCCAAGGTCGATGACGCGACCGCCCGCCGGGACGCCGCGACGAAGGAGCTCGACGAGGAGGCCGGGAAGGTCACCAAGGAGCGCGAGATCGTCGCCGGTTCCGTCCCCGCCGACCTGCTCAAGCTGTACGACAAGCTCAGCGCCCAGCAGGGCGGGGTGGGCGCCGCCCGCCTCTACCAGCGCCGCTGCGAGGGCTGCCGTCTCGAGCTCAACATCACCGAGGTCAACGACGTGAAGGCCGCGTCCCCCGACACGGTGCTGCGCTGCGAGAACTGCCACCGCATCCTGGTCCGCACCGCGGACTCGGGCCTGTAGTGACCCTCCCGCACCAGTTCGTCATCGAGGCCGACGGCGGCTCCCGGGGCAACCCGGGGCCCGCCGGGTACGGCGCGGTCGTCATCGACCCGGTGACGGGGGAGACGCTGGCCGAGGCGGCCGAGTACATCGGCGTCGCGACCAACAACGTCGCCGAGTACAAGGGCCTCATCGCTGGCCTCAGGGCCGCGAAGGCGCTCGTGCCGGACGATGCCCCGGGCGACGGCGGGATCCGGGTGCACGTCCGGATGGACTCCAAGCTGGTCGTGGAGCAGATGTCGGGCCGCTGGAAGATCAAGCACCCGGACATGAAGCCGCTCGCGGCCGAGGCCGCCCGGATCCTCCCGGCGTCCGCCGTCAGCTACGAGTGGATCCCGCGCGAGAAGAACAAGCACGCGGACCGGCTCGCGAACGAGGCGATGGACGCGGGCAGGAGCGGCAAGCAGTGGGAGCCGTCGTCATCGACGGCCGCGCTCGACACTCCGAGGTCAGCGGTGGCCGGTGCTCTGCCGCCGGTCTCCGGACCGCCGGGTGACGCGGCGGCCGGCGCGGCCAGGGCCAGGGCGGCGCTGAACCGGCCCGGCACCGACATCGCCCGGCCCGCCGCCGAAACCCCGCAGGTCGGCTGGGGCGCCGCCGCCGACCTGGGCGCGCCCGCCACCTTCGTCCTGCTGCGGCACGGCGAGACTGCCCTCACCCCGCAGAAGCGGTTCTCCGGCAGCGGCGGCACCGACCCCGAGCTCTCTGCCGCCGGCCGCCGCCAGGCCGAGCACGCCGCCGATGCCTTCGCCGCGCGCGGCACGGTGCAGGAGATCGTCAGCTCCCCGCTGTTGCGCTGTCGTGAGACGGCCGGTGCGGTGGCCGCTCGGCTGGGCCTTGAGGTCCGGATCGAGGACGGCCTGCGCGAGACGGACTTCGGTGCCTGGGAGGGGCTGACGTTCGGTGAGGTGCGGGAGCGCTACGGCGCCGACCTGGATGCCTGGCTCGCCTCCGAGGAGGCCGCCCCCACCGGTGGCGGCGAGAGCTTCGCCGAGGTCACCCACCGCGTCTCGGCCGCCCGCGACCGCCTCGTCGCCCGCTATGCGGGGCGGACCGTGCTCGTGGTCACGCACGTCACGCCCATCAAGACCCTGGTCCGGCTGGCGCTCGGTGCACCGCCGGAGTCGATGTTCCGGATGGAGCTCTCAGCGGCGTCCGTGTCGACCGTGGCCTACTACGCGGACGGAAACGCCTCGGTACGGCTGCTGAACGACACGTCCCACCTGCGCTAGCCGCGGGGGTCGCTGCCCCCCCGGACAGCACTCGGCCCCATCGGCGGGGGGAGGCCGATGGGGCCGAGGCGGTTCCGGCAGGCCGGGGGATTGCCTGCCGGAACCCGGGTCACCCGGAGTCCCGGGTCACGTGTCCCTGAAAGGTCTCGTGCCCCGGCTGCCGGGGAGCATGCACGCGAATCCGCGCAAGTCCGCGGTGATCGGTGAACAGCGGTCCGCGAACGACGGTCCGCGAACGTGATCGGTGAACTGCGGTCAGCGAAGAACGGCGATCAGCCGCGCAGCGCCGCCGCCTCGGCCGCCAGCCGCTCCACACGAGCCCAGTCCCCGGCCGCCACGGCGTCGCCCGGCACCATCCAACTGCCGCCCACGCAGCCGACGTTGGGCAGGGCCAGATAGGAGGGCGCAGAGGCGAGCGAGATGCCGCCCGTCGGGCAGAACCGGGCCTGCGGGAGCGGGGCGGACAGAGCCTTCAGATACGCCGTGCCGCCCGCGGCCTCGGCGGGGAAGAACTTCATCTCGGTGACCCCGCGCTCCAGCAGGGCGACCACCTCCGACGTCGTCGAGACGCCCGGCAGGAACGGCACCCCCGACGCCTTCATCGCGTCCAGCAGGGTGTCGGTCCAGCCGGGGCTGACCAGGAACCGGGCCCCCGCGGCCACGGTGTCGGAGACGTTCCGCGCCGAGATCACCGTGCCGGCACCGACGACGGCGTCCGGGACCTCCGCGGCGATGGCCTTGATCGCGTCCAGTGCCGCGGCGGTCCGCAGGGTCACCTCGATCGCCGGGAGCCCGCCCGCGACCAGGGCGCGGGCGAGCGGCACCGCGTCGGCGGCGTCCTCCAGGACGACGACGGGCACGACGGGGGCGAGGTCCAGCACGGATGAGGTCATGACCTCATCCTGCCGCGAAGACCGCATCGTGCGCAACGAGCGTTGCACATAATGCAACGAGCTCGTGAGCTCACGCGGGCTCAGGCTCACGCGGGCTCAGGCCCACGCGGGCTCAGGCCCACGCGGGCACGAGCTCCCGCGTGCACGGCCTCAGTGGATCTCCGTCACCACCACATCGAGCTCCCATGCCCGCCCGGACCGCGCGGGCGCCTCGGCCTCCACCACGTACCCGAGGTCACGCAGGACCGTCACCAGCTCCGCGGGTCCCTTCGGTGCGGCGCCCGACTCCAGAAGGTCCCGGACCATCCGGCCCTTCGTCGCCTTGTTGAAATGGCTCACCACCGACCGCTTCTCCACCCCGTCCACCAGTTGGGAGTGCAGCACGCGCACGCTCGCCGTGCGCTCCGCGACCTCACCCTTCGGCTTCCACGCCGACGTGTACGCGGACGAGCGCAGGTCCAGTACCAGGCCGTCCCCGGCCGCCTCCGGCATGACCTCCGCCATCGGTGTGCGCCAGAACGCCCCCAGCGCCCCGAGGCCCGGCAGCTTCACCCCCATCGAGCAGCGGTACGAGGGAATCCGGTCGCCCACCCGTACCGCGCCCCACAGCCCGGAGAACACCAGCAGCGACTTCCCGGCCCGGCGGCGGGCGGCGGTGTCCAGGGACGCCAGATCCAGCGCGTCGTACAGCACCCCGGTGTAGATCTCCCCGGCCGGACGCGTGCCGGCCGTCCGCAGCTCGACGTTCTTCGCGATCTCGCCGCGCAGGCCCTCGCTCAGCCCCAGCACCACGCGGGCCTTCTCCTCGTCCGCCACGGACAGCTCCACCAGGGCGTCCAGTACGGCGGCCCGCGCCCCGGCCAGACCGGGCAGCGACAGCGACTCGGGCTTCAGGGGCGCTCCGCGCCCCGAGGCGGCCTTTCCTTCGGAGGGCGGCAACAGCACGAGCACGGCGGTTCTCCTTCGTACGTACGGAAAGGGGGCGACCGGACGGCCGGCGTTGCGGACCGGCACACGGCTCCCGGCCCCCGGCGGTGCCGCCGGAGACCGTCACACCCCTCGCGCCAGCGTACGGGGAAGTCCGGGCCCGGCCTCCGCCACCCGGGATGCCGCCCGCCCGGCCCGGCCATACGCTCGGTCCATGCCCCGCCGCCATCTCCATATGACCGGCGCAGCCGGCACCCCGCTGCGGGCGGCCCTGCGCGGGCTGCGTACCGAGCTCGGACTCCCCGGCGACTTCCCGCCCGACGTGCTCGCCGAAGCCACCGAGGCGGCCGGGAACCCGGAGATCGCCGGCCACGAGGACGCCACGGAGCTTCCGTTCCTCACGATCGACCCGCCCACCTCGACCGACCTCGATCAGGCCATGCACCTCGAACGCCGCTCCCACGGCTACCGCGTCCACTACGCGATCGCCGACGTCGCCGCCTTCGTCCGCCCCGGCGGCGCGCTCGACACCGAGGCGCACCGCCGGGTGACGACCCTCTACTTCCCCGACGGCAAGGTGCCGCTGCACCCCACGTCGCTCTCCGAGGGCGCTGCCAGCCTCCTCCCCGGGCAGACCCGGCCCGCCGTGCTGTGGGAGATCGACCTCGACGCCGAGGGCGGCGCCGTCGCCACCCGGGTGCGCCGGGCACTCGTACGCAGCCGCGCGAAGCTCGACTACGCGGGCGTGCAGCGGCGGATCGACGCGGGCAACGCCGAGGAGTCGCTCGCGCTGCTCAGGGAGATCGGCGCCCTCCGCGAGGAGCAGGAGGTCGCCAGGGGCGGCATCTCCCTCAACGTGCCCGAGCAGGAGATCGTCGAGCGCGACGGTTCGTACGGGCTCGAGTACCGGGCCCCGCTGCCCGCCGACGGCTGGAACGCCCAGATCTCACTGCTCACCGGCATGGCGGCGGCCCACCTGATGACCGAGTCCGGCACCGGCATCCTGCGGACGCTGCCGGTAGCCCCGGACGGCGCCGTCGCCCGGCTCCGGCGCTCGGCCGAGGCCCTGCACATCGCCTGGCCGCACCACGTCCCGTACGCGCGGATCGTCCGCTCGCTCGACCCGAGGAAGACCAACCACGCGGCCTTCCTCCAGGACTGCACCACACTGCTGCGCGGCGCCGGCTACACCGTCTTCGAACACGGCGAACTGCCCACCCCCGCCGTCCACGCGGCCGTCGCCGACCTCTACACGCACTGCACCGCCCCGCTGCGCCGCCTCGTCGACCGGTACGCGGCCGAACTGTGCGTCGCCGCGGCGGCGGACCGGGAACCGCCCGAGTGGGTCCTGGCCGCGCTGCCCGCCCTGCCGAAGGAGATGGCGGACGGAACCCGGCGGGCCAACACGGTGGAACGCGAGTGCGTCGACCTGGTCGAGGCCGCGCTGCTCAAGGACCGGATCGGTACGGTCTTCGACGCATACGTGGTGGATGTGAAGGAACGGGAGCCGACCACCGGCACCGTCCACATCGACGACCCGGCGATCGTCGGCCGGATCGAGGGCGGCACCACCGGACTCCCCCTAGGGCAAAGACTGCGGGTGCGGCTCACCCAGGCAGATCCGGGCTCGGCGAAGGTGCTGTTCGCACCGGCGTGAGTGCGGCGACGACGGACCGCGGGTCATCGGCGTGGAACCGCACCGTGTGCGCCAGCCCGCGGCCCCCGAGCGGCCGTACGAAGCCGGCCGGCGCGGTCAGCTCCACGGTCACCGTCGTCTGGCTGCCCACCGCGATGTCCAGCACCCCGTCCGGGTGCAGCCGCACCGGCCTGCCGTCCGGATAAAGCCGTTCGACCCTGGCCGAGGCGACAGCGGCAGCCGGGACCCGTAGGTCGAACAGCACCCCGTAGCGGATCCGCAGTGACCCGTCCGCGCCCACCACGTGCGGCCGGGTCACGCACGAGGCGTGCAGGGCGAGCACCATCACCACCCCGTACACATCCAGGACAAGCAGGATCCGGTGCACGACCGGCCAGGGGACGAGCAGCGCGAACATCACCGTCTCCACCACGGACACGAAGAGCAGCCCGTAGATCATCGCGGTCTGCGGTCCGGTGTACGGGGCGGCCAGCGCCCCTTCCGACACGGCGTGCCGCCGCCGCAGCACCCACAGCCCCAGGCTGTACAGCCCGCGCACCTCGTGTCCGAGAAGCCGGCGCGCCTGCTCCGGTACGACCGTGCGCAGCACCGCAACCAGCGCCTCCCGCGGCGTGGCGCCCGCCCGCCGGCCCGTGCGCCACAGCTGCCCCAGCACGACGGCCTCCAGGGCCAACGCGGCCAGTACGGCACCCTCGACGCCGGTCAGCAGGGCGTTCGGTATCCGAACCCCGGCCAACAGGGACACGGCCAACGTCAGTTCGGCAGGAACCGCCACAGCGGCAATGAGCCGTGCCCCTCGTATCCCGTTCATTGCGGCCCACTCTCCCTGTCGCTCCTGCTCCGCACGGTCAACGCCTCCATCACCCGGCGCACCACCTCGGCCTGCGCCAGCGGGTAGTCCGCCAGCAGGGCCTCCCCGAATCCGGCCATCACCGGCCCTTCGTCCGGGATCGCGGCCAGCACCTCGTCCGGTGCGAGGGCGGCCATCGCCTCGGCCAGCGGACCGATTCGGGGATCGTCCGGGGAGGCCGTCGCGAGTGCGTCCAACTGTTCGTACAGCGCAAGCACGGCCGGATCGCCGGCCAGCGGCCGCAGCACCTCGTAGAACTCGCTGCCGCCGCGGATCGCGTCCAGCAGCATGAGGTGTTCGCGGTCCTTGGCGGCGGACGGGGAAGCGGTGACCGGTGAAGCAGCCAGCAGCTCGGCCAACGCGGGCGACACGGGCTCCGCACTCTCCACCGGCCTGGCCAGCAGACCGGCCAGCCGCAGCCGCCGCTCCCGGATCTCCCGCTCCTGCCGGGCCAGATCGGCATCCAGCTCCCGCAGTACGTCAGCGAGCTCACGCCCGGCGTCATCCGCGAGCACCTTGCGCACCTCGTCCAGGCCGAGTCCCAGTTCGGTGAGTCGCCGGATGCGCGCCAGCAGTACGGCGTCACGCACGCAGTACGAGCGGTAGCCGTTGGCCCGGCGTGCGGGCTCGGCCAGCAGACCGATGTGGTGGTAGTGCCGAACGGTCCGTGGTGTGACCCCGACGAGTGCGGCGATCTCTCCGATACGCATGGGGCCAGTAGAAACCTTGACGCTGCGGCAAGGTCAAGCAGCCCCGCAGCCCGGCGCTGAGGTTTCCGGGCGGTGGGTGGCCGGTGGTCGTCCGGGTGGCATAGGCGTTACGGCAGGGGAGCCGGGCGGACGTGCCCGGGCGCATGGTTCAGTTCCAGAGCGTGAGCTTGTGGGGGTTCATCATCATCCGGATATCGGTCACCAGCCCGGCGGCCTCTTCGAGCGTGACGACACCGATGATTCGCCCCTCGTCCCACAACGCGAACCCGAGCCCGTCGGGCGTCTCCTGTTCCAGGACCGCGGCTTGCGGGTTCTTCCCGAGCGCCCCGAAGAGGAACCGTGCGATCTTCTCCGCGCCGACGACAGGGTTGCGTGCTGCCGTCACCACGCCGCCACCGTCGGAGCGCAGTACAGCGCCCGGGTCGAGGACGGCGATGAGACCGGCGAGGTCGCCGTTGCGCGCGGCGGCAGCGAATGCCCTGACGATTTCGTCGTGCTCGGCGCGGGACGCCCGCCGTGCGCGACTCTTCTGCACCCGGCGGCGGGCCGAGGTGGCGAGCTGGCGGCACGCAGCCGGCGTGCGGCCGACCACTTCGGAGATCTCGCCGAACGGCATCGCGAACACGTCGTGAAGCACGAACGCGACGCGCTCGGCGGGTGTCATGGCCTCAAGGACGACGAGCAGAGCCGTGCTCACCGACTCGTCCAGGGTGGCGTGATCGAGGGGGTCCTCGGCGGCCGGCGGCGACGCCGGGAAGGCGTATGCGGGGACCGGCTCCGGCAGCCACGGGCCGACATAGGACTCGTGCCGGCGGCGCGCGGAGGTCAGGACGTTGAGACAGACACGGCTTGCCACACGGGTCAGCCAGGCCCGCGGAACCACAATCGCATCCCGCTCCTCCTGGCTCAGCCGGTACCAGCGGATGTAGGTCTCCTGTACCGCGTCCTCCGCCTCGGCAACGGTGCCGAGCATCCGGAACGCGAGCGAGACAAGATGCCGTCGCTCACCGAGCACATCTGCGTACATGGCGTCATGTTGGCCCTGCTTCATCACGTTCTCCTTCACCCGTCCCATCGGTCTGACGACGCAGCGGGGTGAATTGTGAGGCCGGACCTCACATTCGGGACGTCTGCGAGGTCGGGAGGGTATGAACACAGAATCCCGACCGGCCCGGCCCCTGCCGGCCCCGCTGCGCACCGAGTACAGGGCGGTGGCGCGATGAAGATCGTTGTCGCAGGCGCGACCGGCACGCTGGGAAGCCATGTCGTGGACGCGGTGCGTGCCGCAGGACACGAGCCCGTGCCGCTCAGCCGGGCCTCCGGTACCGACCTGATGACCGGCTCCGGCCTCACGGAAGCCCTGCGCGGGGCGGCGGCGGTCATCGATGTTTCGGCGACCAGCAGCACCTCGACGAAGGAGTCCGTCAACTTCTTCGGGACCGTCACCCGCAATCTGCTGGCGGCGGAGCGCGCGGCGGATGTGCCGCACCACGTGACGATCTCGATCATCGGCGCGGCGAAGGTCAATGCGAACTACTACGCGGGCAAGGCCGCCCAGGAAGAGATCCTGGCCGCGACCGGCGAAGGTGGCTATTCGCTGCTTCGGACGACCCAGTTCCACGAGTTCGCCAAGCAACTCGTCGGGCACGGGAAGATCGGCCCGCTCCAGGTGGTGCCGAAGATGCGAGCCCAGCCGGTGGCAGCGGCAGAGGTCGCTGCCGAGCTCGTCGCGATCGCCGCAGGCGACCCCCGCGGCATCGAGCCCGATTTCGCCGGACCGCGTGAGGAGCGGATGTCGGACCTGGTCCGCCGCTACCTGGCGGCGACCGAACAGCGCCGGCCGGTCGTCGAAGTGGCGCTGCCGGGTGCCTGGGGGCGCGGCATGCGGGACGGATCGCTCCTTCCGAAGCCCGGTACGCGCCTTGGCCGGCAGACCTTCGACGAGTGGCTGGCCGGACAGACCGGCTGAGCCGCTCACGGCCGCACATCCCGTCGAGCGCGGGACCGAGCGCCAACAACCCTTTTGAACGCGTCACGGAACGAAAGGACGACCATGCGTATCTTCCTCGCCGGTGGATCCGGCGTCATCGGCAGTCGGCTCATACCGGAACTCGCGAAGGCGGGCCACGAAGTCGTCGCGACGACCCGTCGAGCCGAGAACCTCGGCTATCTGCGGGAGCGCGGAGCCGAAGGAGTCGTGGCCGACGTCTACGACGCCCCGCACCTGGCGGCGGTCGTCAAGGAGGCCCGGCCCGGTCTCGTCCTCCACCAGCTGACCGATCTGGGCGACTTCGACACCGAAGCCAACGCGCGGCTTCGGCGTGCGGGGACGGCGAACCTCGTCGCTGCGGCGAAGGCCGCCGACGTGGGCCGCATGATGGTCCAGAGCATCGCCTGGGCGTATACCGCCGGCGACACTCCAGCCACCGAGGACGACCCGATCGAGCCGGACTCGGCCGTGGCGGCCATGGAGGACTCGGTCCGCCGGATGCCGCGCGCGACCGTTCTCCGCTACGGAATGCTCTACGGACCCAGCACCTGGTACGCACCCGGTGCACGGATGGCCAACGCGGTCGTGGCCGGTCTCGTACCGGCCACTGCGGCGGTCACCTCGTTCGTCCACATCGATGACGTGGTCACCGCGACTGTCCAGGCGATCGACTGGTCCGACGGCACCTACAACGTCGTCGACGACGAACCGGCCCCAGCCACCCAGTGGCTGCCCGCGTACGCTGCCGGCCTGGGCGCACCCGCACCGGAGCCCGGGGACCTGCCGGAAGGAGCTGCGCGGGGACGCGGAGCATCGAACGCCAAGGCCCGCGCCGCCGGTTGGGTGCCCGAGTACGCCTCGTGGCGCGAGGGATTCCCCCGCCTGCGGTGAGCCTTCGAAGGGGCGCGGAGCACAGCTCGGTCTGTGCTCCGCGCCCCTTCGTGTTACGCGGACCGCGGATGGCGGCGGTGGGCGCGTTCCGCGAGTTCTTCGGCGCTGACATACGTCAGCATCTCCTGCCCCGGCGGGCAGACCATCACCGCGATGAACGTCGTGACGGCATCGGCCAGATTGTTGGCAGCCCGATAGTGGATGACGTCGCCGCCGGGCTCCCAGAACGCCTCTCCGGCGCGGATGACACGCTCCGGTTCACCTTCGAGCTCGAAAATGAGCTCACCTTCGACGAGGTAGCCGAAGACCGGGCCGGAGTGGCGGTGCGGCGGCGACCCGGCCGATCCGGGTTCGAGCGTGATGCTGACAGTCATGACAGGGGTGGGACCGATGCCGTTCTCAAGAAAGGCTTGGTCCAAAAGACGCATGTCAGATGTGGGGTCGACCATGACCGGATGCTCCCTTCGGGACGACGGACTGGCCCGTCTCCATGTATGACCGCCGCCACCCCCGAAATGTGAGGGCCTGTTCGTACGCATGACGAGCCGGGCGCCGCTGATGCCGGTCCCGTCAGTGCTTGTTGTGGCTGTCGAGCCAGGTGACGACGTCGGTGGCGGCACCACCCTCACTGCCGGGGGTGAGCACCGAGTAGTGGTCCTTGCCCGGGTACAGCCGGAACTCGGCCGGGGCGCCGTCCGAGCGGGCGTTGCGAGCCGCCTGCTCGGTCACCGAGATCCTGATCGACGGGTCGTGGTCGCCCTGGAGCAGCAGCATGGGCTTCGAGGCCTTCTTGCGGGGCACGCTCTGCTCGTCGAGCCAGCTCTGCATCTTCAGCGCGGCGGCCGGGGACTGCGGGGCGAACTGGTAGTCGTTCAGCTTGTCGCCGAAGTCGGCGGAGAAGTCCTCCCAGATCTTCGTGGTGCAGTCCTTCTCGACCTGCGGCATCATCGCGAGGGCCTGGCTGCCGAGGAACTGCCCGTACCGCAGTTCGGGGTGCACGCTCTTCAGTCCGTGCAGGGCCAGCAGATAGAAGCCGCGGTCCACCGGTCCCGGGGCGCCGTACGAGTAGGCCACCCCGACGTTGGTCACCGGCGCCAGTCCGACCGTGCCCCGGAAGTCCAGGCCTCTGCCCCAGGTCCCGGCAAGCTCGCCGGCCGCGATGGCGGCCTGGCCGCCCTGGGAGTGCCCGACGAAAGTGACCGATCGCGACAGTGACGGATCGGCCTGCATGGCGGCGCGGGCGGCGTCGATGACGCTGCGGCCCTCGCTGTCGGCCACGATGTACGGGTGGTCTCCGTCGGTGCCCAGGCCCTCGTAGTCGGTCGCGGCGACTGCGTAACCGGCCTTGAGCAGCCCGGCGACGAAATCACCGTACCCGTACAAGTCGATCCTGCCGTCCGCGTCGGGTGTGGTGGAAGGCGCGCACAGGTCACTGATCCCGCTGGAGCCGTGGGCCCAGGAGACCACCGGCCAGCCGCCCTTCGGCGCCTTGCCCTTCGGTGTGAGAACAGCACCGCTCACGGTGATGTCATCGCCCTTCAGCGAACGTGAGTGGTAGAGCATCCGGTCGGCCCGTCCGGCCGCCGAAGCCAGTGCCGGGGCCAGGTGGGCGATGGGCTTCGCCGATTCGAGCCTCCCTGCGCCTTCGGGGCCCGTCACCGGGCGTACCCGCGCAGCCGAAGCGGCCGGGTGCGCCACCGGGGCCGGGGTGTCGCTGTGCGGCACGGCGGACGGTACTCCCACGACCAGGGCCGCGGTCGCCGTCACGCCGAGCGTGAGACTGCGGGACTTCATTCGATGCACTGGGACTCTCCTCGGATCGCACCGGCCTGCCCGAACGGCGCCGGTGTCCTTGTCTGCCGTCACCTTCATGACGGGAAGGAACACATCCCGCGTGACGGTGCGCGCTGTGACGGCACACACACGGACTCGACGGCCCGGGCGCCTGACCCGCCCTGGGTGCGCGGACTCAGTCGTCCGGTGTGAGCAGTGCGAGCTTGTCCGGGTTGGCCATCCACTGCACGCCGGTGATGCGGCCGTCCGCGATCTCGAACGCACAGATCTGCCACCGGGCTCCGAGCCGGACCTGCAGTCCGCTCTGCCCGTTGAGCTCGGCGACCCGGAAATCGACGGAGGCGTGCTTGGCGATCGTTCCGGCCAGCAGCCGGGCCACGCGCTCCGCGCCCGACACCGGCCGCAGCGCCGCACTGACCTTGCCGCCACTGTCGCTCCACAGCGTCACGTCCTTGGCCAGGAGCCCTTCCAGCGCGGCCCTGTTCCCCGTACGGGCTGCGGCCAGGAACCGTTCCACCAGGTCACGGTGGACGCCCGGGTCGGCGGTGAAGCGGTCACGTCCAGCGGAGAGGCGGGCGGAGCCACGGCGGTACAGCTGGCGGGCATGAGCCTCCTTCAGCCCGAGGATGCCGCCGATCTCTTCGTACGGCAGGTCGAAGGCCTCGCGCAGGACGAACACCGCACGCTCGGGCACGGAGAGTCTCTGCAGCAGCCTCAGCATGGCAAGCGACAGCGTTTCCCGCTGAGCGGCAGTATCCGCGGGGCCCAGTGGATGCCTCTCGTCGGTGAGGACCGGTTCGGGCAGCCACGGGCCGACATGGGTCTCCCGCTGCCGGTATGCCAGCCGCATGCGGTCGATCGACAGGCGGGTGACCACCGTGACCAGGAACCGGTCGGGCTTCTCGACCGCAGACCGGTCTTCGGCCGACCACCGCAACCAGGCTTCCTGCACCACGTCCTCGGCGTCGGCGAAGCTGCCCAGCATCCGATAGGCGACACCCAGGAGCAGGGCACGGTGCTGCTCGAACACCGGGAAGCAGGCAGGGCCAGACGTCACCAGCGGAGCCGGAGGGCTCATCGCGGTCCCGGCCCCCGCTCGCCTCACATCGTCCGGCGTTGCCGCCGTCGGCCTCGAAACCGGCGCCGCCATCCGGCACCCCTCCGAACGCATCAGGGCCGCCCCACAAGCGGCGGTACGGGTACGGACATGATCACGAACTACCGCCGGAGCGCCGTTCCGGAATGAAGAGGGCGGCGGTGACGAGCACCAGCAGGCCGAGGAACACGACGTTGAGGATCTTGTCGACGGTGTCGTACACGTGCAGGTGCTGCAGATGGAAGATGCAGTGGAGCACATTGAAGACGAGCCAGGCCGAAGCGGTGATCCGGACGACCGTCATGGTGCGCGCGTAGTGGACGGTGAGCAGGGTGAGGACCGCCAGCGCAAGGAACATGGCGCCGTCGTCCTTGGCGAGGTGCATGTTGTACGGACCGAGCTGCGGCAGCCAACTGAACCCGAAGCCCGGGAAATTCGCATACCAGTTCTCCGGAGCGAAGTAGGCCCAGCCTCCGGTATAGAGGCCGACGAGGGCCAGCAGAGCCAGCAGTGCACGGCGAAGTTTGATGCTCATACCCACTAGGACGGGACAGGGCGCTGATGTGTGAGGTGCCGGCCGAGGGTGAGCGGGCGCGAGCCCGCTTTCGGGTGAATCTGCTGGATCCGCCGGCTCAGGACCAGGAACCTAGCTTCTCCGGGTTCAGCGTGAGCCACACATCGGTGACGCGGCGCTGTGCGATGTTCAGGGAGACCACCGCGACCACCGCCCCGTTCGACCGGCACACCAGCGCAGGACGCCGGCCCGCGTTCCGCAGCTCCACATCGAGCGGGGACCCCTTCTGCCATACGCCGACCAGGTAGCGGGCGGTCTTGTCGGCCCCGAGGATGGGCCGCGGCGCGGCGCTGACGTACCCGCCGCCGTCGGCTCGTGCGGTGACCCGCGGGTCCAGCAGTTCGAGCAGCCTGTCGAGCTCCCCCGTCTGGCACGCCCTCTTGAACTCGCGGACCACCTGCGGGTATTCGGACCGGTCCGCTTCGTTCCTGCGGGCCGAGGTGATGCTGCGGCGGGCTGCCACGGCGAGGGCCCGGCAACTCTCCGGACTGCGGTCGACGATGGCGCCGATCTCGGTGAACGGGACCTTGAACACGTCGTGCAGGACGAACGCCACTCTCTGCGCCGGGGTGAGCGACTCCAGCAGGACGAGCACGGCCATGGTGACGGACTCGTCCAGGGCGACCCGGTCCGCGGGATCCTCCGACCGGCTCGACAGCCGTACGCTGCTCCATACGGCGCTTTCCGGCAACGGCTCGGGAAGCCACTGCCCCGTATACCGTTCCCTGCGAGCACGGGCGGAGCCGAGGTGGTCCAGACAGATCCGGCTCGCCACGCGCACCAGCCAGGCCGGTGGCGACTTGATGCCGGCGCGGGCCTGCTCGGGCATCGCGTACCACCGGACGTACGTCTCCTGGACGACGTCCTCGGCGTCGTGCGTCGAGCCGAGCATTCTGAAGACCAGAGACATCAGCACGGCCCGGTCCGGGAGGGTGGTGTCCCGGCCGCGTCCGGACTGCGCTGCTTCTTTGCCCGCCATGGACATGGGGCCCCTCTTCGAGCTACGGGATACCTGTGCGACAGCCCTGGGTCTCTGCACAGGTGATACGCCGTCGTGCAGGTGGTCGCGGGACTGGCCCAACCTTCTCATCACGGGCGCGGCGATCCCGGGTGGACAGCGCGCACCGGCCCGCGTCTCGTACGATCGCGCTTCGGCCCTGTGCTCCGTGCCCCGCGCCCCCGTACGAAGGAAGGACCGGCGTGACCGACCTCGCCGCCCCGTCCGCCACCGACCGTCCCCGGCAGATCGTCGCCGCCGCCCGGACGCTGCTGGAACAGGAGGGCCCGGACGCGCTCACCATGCGCCGCCTCGCCGCACGCGTCGGCACCACGGCGCCCTCCCTCTACAAGCACTTCCCTGACAAGTCGTCCGTGGTGGACGCCCTCGTCGAGGTGATGCTGCGTGGGACGGCCGAGGCCCTCGAAGCGGCCGAGTCCGCCGCCCCGGGCTCCTTCCCGGCCCTGGCAGCCGCCTACCGCACCCACGCTCTGGCCCACCCCCACCTCTACCGCCTCACCACCGGCCGCCCCCTCCCGCCGGAACTGGAGGAACGCGCCGCGGCCCCGCTCCTCCGTGCCCTGAGCGGTGACGAGGGACGCGCCAGGGCGGCCTGGGCCTTCGCGCACGGGATGGTCGTGATGGAGCTCAACGGCCGCTTCCCCGGGGACGCCGACGTGGCGGCGGCATGGGCAGCGGGGATCGCGGCCTTCGCCCCGGGCCGCCGCTGACCCGCGTCCGCCGCCTCGCGAGCTTCCACGGCGTGGTGCCCGTGGCACCCCCGCCGCTGCGCAGTTCATCCGAGCGGCCCGCCGGCCATGCCCGGCGGCCCCCACCAGGCGGGTAGCATGGGCGCCACGGCAGACGAGCCGGGCGGACGGCCGCGTGAGGATCTTCGGACCCTCCCGAGGAACGTCCGGGCTCCACAGGGCAGGGTGATGGCTAACGGCCACCCGGGGTGACCCGCGGGACAGTGCCACAGAAAACAGACCGCCTTGGACTTCGGTCCTCGGTAAGGGTGAAACGGTGGTGTAAGAGACCACCAGCGCCTGAGGCGACTCAGGCGGCTAGGTAAACCCCACCCGGAGCAAGGTCAAGAGGGGCCGTCGCAAGACGGTCCTGCGCGAACGTTCGAGGGCTGCCCGCCCGAGTTCGCGGGTAGACCGCACGAGACCGGCAGCAATGCCGGTCCTAGATGGATGGCCGTCTCCCCGGCCGCCGCGAGGCGACCGGGCGACAGAACCCGGCGTACAGCCCGACTCGTCTGCCGCCACCTGCGGCTTGTCATGGAAGGGCCTCCGAGCTGTGTCGGAGGCCCTTCCGGCCGTTCGGGGGTCTGCCGCCTCGACGGGTGTTCCAGCGCAGCCGTCAGCCCCTGTGCTTTTCCTCGCCCCGCGGATGGCCGCTGCCGTCAGTCCTTGTGCCTTCCCCCGCTCCACGGATGCCGCATCCGGATCCAGACGTCCCGCGCCTGCCGGCCCGCCCGTGTCCTGCTCCGTGCCACGAGGACACGGGCCTGTTCCGGGGTCTCCACCATGGGCCCGGAACCGCGCAGCGGCTTGCCCGCCGTCTCGTGCAGGAAGAAGGTCGCGACGAGTCCGATCGCGCCGGCGACCATCAGGTAGTACGCGGGGATCATGTCGTTGTCCGTCAGCTCCACGAGCGCGGAGGTGAACAGCGGAGTGGTCCCGCCGAACAGCGACACGGAGATGTTGAAGGCGATCGACAGGGCGCCGTAGCGCAGTCGTGTCGGGAACAGCGCCGGAAGTGTCGAGGCCGACGTGCCGGCGAAGCAGACCAGGAGCAGGCCGAGCATCCCGCACCCGATCGCCGGAAGCAGGATGCCGCGCTCCCGGATGAGCAGGAAGGCCGGGATGGCGAACACGATGAGTGCCGCACTCCCCGCCATGAAGAGCGGGCGTCGGCCCCAGCGGTCCGAGGACTTGCCGACCACTGTGATGGTCAGGGCCACAAGGAGCATCGTGCCGAGGACCAGGAGCTGTGAACTCGTCTCCGGTTCGCCGAGCGTTTCGGACATGTACGTCGGCAGATAGGAGGTCACCATGTAGTTCGTGACGTTGTAGAGCAGCACCAGGCCCATGCAGATGAGCACCGCCTCCCAGTGCTTGGTGAAGATCTCCTTCAGCCTGCCCTTGCCGGACTGACGCGCCTCCTCGACCGGATCGCCCTCGGACAGCGCCTCGGCCTGTGCCTCCTCCTCGCGCTGGAAGGCGGGGGTCTCCTCCAGCTTCAGCCGCATGTACAGACCGATCAGGCCGAGCGGTCCCGCGACGAAGAACGGGATGCGCCACCCCCAGTCCGTCAGCCCGTCCGTGCCGAGCACCGCGGTCAGCACGGTCACGAGGCCGGAGCCCAGCGAGTAGCCGATGAAGGTGCCGAAGTCGAGCCAGCTGCCGAGGAAACCGCGGCGCTTGTCGGGCGCGTACTCGGCGATGTAGGTCGTGGCCCCCGCGTACTCGCCACCGGTGGAGAAACCCTGCACCAGACGGCACAACAGCAACAGCAGCGGAGCGGCGAAGCCGACCGTGGCGTACGAGGGGAGGAAACCGACGGCGAAGGTGCTCGCCGCCATCATGATCATGGTGACCGCCAGGACCTTCTGACGCCCGACCCGGTCACCGAGCGGGCCGAACACCAGCCCCCCGAGTGGACGCACCAGGAAGGCCGCGGCGAACGTCGCGAAGGTCGACACCACCTGCGCGCCCGGTGAGCTGGACGGGAAGAAGACCTTCCCGAGGGTGCCCGCGAGATAGGCGTAGACACCGAAGTCGAACCACTCCATGGTGTTGCCGAGCGCCGCCGCTGTGACGGCGCGGCGCACCTTGGGCGGATCGGTGACCGTCACGTCCTCGGCGGCCAGCGCCTTCTTGCGACGCCGCAGCAGCGTCCGCACCATCTGGTCCGTCGCACCCCGGTCGCCGCGGCGTCGGGGAAGGCGCGGCTGTCGTTTCGGTCCCGGCATGAATGCCCTGCCCTCCGCTGTGTCGCTCAGCTCTTCGCCGCACCGTGCGGCGCCGCCTCCTGTCGTCCCCGGCAGGCCCACCCTCCCTGTCCTGCCCTTGGAACGCCGCGTGACTGTGCCGTAAGGGTGAGTCAGGGAACCCGTACGGACGAGGGGGGACGGCTCGTGCGGCCTGTTCACGCGGACGGTCCCGGCCTCGTGAGCACGGCCGGACGTGGCGCGCGGTTCCCCTACAACCCGACGCCCGGACGCGCCACCCGGGGTGGAACGCGGAACGGTTCGCAGGCACCCCCGGTCGGAGCCTTCCGGGCATGGCCAGGGGCGGCGGCGACTGGCCGCCCGGCCGAGGTGCCAGCACACTGTTCGTGTAGGACTTCGTCTGCCGTCGCCTCACTCGTAACGGGTGAGGGGCCCGGCCGGTCACGGACCGCCGGGGTCTTTGGAGGTAGGTATGCCGCGACCCCTGTGGTCCGGGGCCATCAGCTTCGGCCTGGTCACGATCCCCATCAAGATCGTCAGCGCCTCGGAGGACCACTCCATCCGGTTCCGGCAGGTGCATCTGGAGGACATGGGCCGGGTCCGTACGCGCAAGATCTGCTCGATCGACGAGGAGGACGTGCCCCAGGAGGAGATCGGCAAGGGCTACGAGGTCTCGAAGGACGACATCGTTCCCGTCACCGACGAGGAGCTCGCCGAGATGCCGCTGCCCACGGCGAAGGCGATCGAGATCGTCGCGTTCGTCGAGGCCGGCAGCATCGATCCGGTCCGGATCGGCGACAGCTACTACCTGGGCGCCGACGGCCAGGTGGCGGCGAAGCCCTACACCCTGCTCCGCAAGGCCCTGGAGCGCTCCGACAAGGTCGCCGTCGCCAAGTTCGCGTGGCACGGCCGGGAGCGCCTCGGAGTGCTCCGGGTCCGTGAGGGCGCGATCGTACTGCACGTCATGCACTGGCCCGACGAGATCCGCAGTCCGGAGTCCCTCGCGCCGAAGGACGTCGAACTGGACGACACCGAGATCGAGCAGGCGGTCCAGCTCACCGAGACCATGGCGGCCGACGACATCTCAGGATTCCGGGACCACTACCGCGATGCCCTGGAGGAGCTGATCGAGGCGAAGTCCGAGGGCAGGCGGGCCCCCGAACAGGCCGCGGAGAAGGAGGGCGAGTCCGGCAAGGTCATGGACCTGATGGCCGCCCTGAACGCCTCCGTCAAGGCCGCGAAGGAGAACCGGGGCAAGGAGGACGAAGGCGGGGACGCGACCGTGCACCCGATGCCGTCGCGCGGGCGGACGGCGGCCGGGAAGGCCACGGCGAAGAAGACCGCGGCCAAGAAGGCCACGGCGAAGAAGTCCGCCGCGGGCAAGTCCACGGGCGGCAAGTCCGGTGCCAAGAAGGCCTCGACGAAGAAGACCGCGGCCGGAAGGACGGCTGCCGGGAAACGCAACGCGTCCTGAGGGAACCGCTGAGGGCCCGGCTGTTCCCATCGCGGCCTCCGCGTCGGCCGCGTACCCCTCACGGCGCCGCCACCGGGCGCGCCCGCCCACTCGCTGGACGGACCGGCGTTCGGGCGGGGTCAGCGGTGGCTCAGGACGTTGACGACGCGGCCGTTGGGATCGCGTACGAAGAAGCGGCGTACGCCCCATTCCTCGTCCCGCGGTCCGTACACGATCTCCGCGCCCTCGCGCACCAGCGCCGCGTGCACGGCGTCCACGTCCGTCACCTCCACGCTCATGTCCGGGGTGACCGGCCCGGTCCTGTCGGCGGTCATGATGCTGACCTGGGCGGTGGGTTCGGACGGCGAGGCGAGCGTCGTGATCCAGCCGAGGTTCATGACCTCCTCGAATCCCAGCAGTTGGTAGAAGGCGGCGTTCGCGCGCAGGGCGCCCGCCTCGGCTTCGGGATCCTTCCCCGCGCCGACAGCGATGTTGGGGACGATGCGTCGGACGGACATCGGCGACTCCTGTCACATGACTGACTTGGCGTCACCGACCATACGGGCGGCGGGGACGGCTGTAGATTCGGCCGCAGCGGTGATTCCGTACGGTATTTCCGGACCGCCCGGTCTGCTTTCGGCCATCAAGCACCCGACTCAGACGGTCAGTTGGGAGTGCCGACCTGGCTGGGTACGGTTTCGAGGCGGCTGAGCAGACGCTCACCGCGATCTTCGGCCATATCCAGAGTGGCCAGTACGGCGGGTGTCGAGATGCTCGGCAGGACGTAGTGCAGCAGGACCGAGATCCGCCGCCCGAGGTCCTCGCGGTTGGACAGCACCTGGGACATCACCTGGATGCCGGAGAAGGATCCGGCCAGCATTTCGGCCGTCTCGCCCGGGTCGACGTGCGGCAGCAGCTCGCCCTGGCCCTTCGCGGCACGCAGCAGGTGTTCGAGCCGGTCTATCCAGGCCCGGAACGGCGTACCCCGGTCGAGCCCCTCCACGGCCTGGTCCATGGCGAGGCCCACGCTGGCCCGAACCAGTGGCTCGTGGCGCAGGCGGTGGGCGAGGATCATGCCCTGGTCCACCAGCTCCTGGAGCTTCGTCAGCTGAGGGGGCAGCGGGTCGCTGTGCAGCTGGATGTCCATCACCCCGAGCGCGAGATCCTCCTTCGAGGCGAAGTGGAAGTAGAGCGCGCCCTTGGTCACCCCCGCCCGCGCGAGGATCTCGCTGATGGTGGCGCTGCTGTAGCCGCGCTCGTCGAACACGTCGGCGGCCGCCACCAGGATCGACCGCCGGGTCTGGATCGCGCGCGCCTGCTGTGCCATCAGCTTCTCTCTAGTGGTGGCGGGGACGGTGCCACATGGGGTTGGCTGGAAAGTAAAACCGGGCTGTCAGTATCTTACTGCGGGACTGCTCGGCTCTTTGACTCGGATCCTCCTGGGGGAACTTCATGGTTCAGCTCACCTCACGCAGCGCTTCGGTGTCGGCCGAGAGCGTCGGGAACGAAGTCGGGGACGAAAGGGGCACCGGGGCCACCAGTGCTCCCGGCGGAGCCCCGGAGTCCGTCACCGTCGCCGGAACGGACGAACCGGTGCGCAGAGGAAGATCGCCCGAACGGCTGAGAGAGCTCGTCCACCGGCCGGACCCGCTGGACGTCTTCCCCACCGGACTGACCCGGCTCACCGAATCCCAGTTCTCCGTGTCGGCCCACTGGCCGCGGTCCCACCGCTTCTTCTCCCCGGTCGCCGGCCGTCATCAGGACCCGCTGCTGATCGCGGAGACGATGCGGCAGACGACGATGCTGATCGCGCACGCCGAGTTCGGGGTGCCGCTCGGCGACGCCTTCGTGATGTGGGAACTGCGCTACGTCTCCGAGGCCGAGCGCCTCGTCCTGGGAGAGGACCCCTGGGACATCACGGTGGACGTGTCCTGCTCCCGCATCCAGCGCCGCGGCCGGAGCCTCGGCTCCATGCACCTCGAACTGCTCCTGCACCGCCGCGGCACCGTGCTCGCCTCCGGCGGCGGGCGGATCAGCTGCACATCGGCCGGGGCGTACCGGCGGCTGCGAGGTCACCGGAGCCACATGCTCGACGCACGGATACCCCTCCTGCCCGCCGTCGCCCCGCGCACGGTGGGCAGGACCTCCGAGAACGACGTCGTCCTCGCCCCCGCGCAGGAGCCCGACACCTGGGCACTGCGGCTCGACACCAGGCATCCGACGCTGTTCAGTCACTCCAACGACCATGTGCCGGGCATCCTGCTGCTGGAGGCCGCCCGCCAGGCCGCCCAGGCCGCCTCTCCAGGACGCGCCTTCCTCCCGACATCGATACAGGCCGACTTCCTCCAGTACGTGGAACTGGACCGTCCCTGCCGGATCGAGGCCCTGCCCGTCCCCGCCGACGGCACCTCGCCCCCCGGGGTACGCATACGGGCCGTCCAGGACGACGAACCCGCTTTCACCTGCACCCTCCGCACGCCGGATCTCCGCCAGACCGGCCTCAGCGACGCCCGGAGCCGCTGCTCATGACCACGCGCATCCTCATCACCGGCGCGGCCGGATTCGTCGGCAGCCGGGTGGCCGCCGCCGCCCGCGCCACACCCGGCCTCAGCCTCCGGCTGATGACGCACCGGACCGAACTGGAGGAATCGGCCCAGCCGGCCGACGGTTCCGGCTTCGAGACGGTGTACGGGGATCTCGCCGACCCAGTGACGCTGCGCGGCAGCTGCGACGGCGTCGACGCCGTGATCCACTGCGCCTCGCACGTCGGCTCCGGTGAACGGATCGCCCGGACCGTCAACGAACAGGGCACCCGGGCCCTGGTGGATGAGGCGGTGCGCGGTGGAGTCGGCCGGATCGTCCACCTGAGCACCGCGTCCGTCTACGGCCGGGGCCCGTTCACCGCGCTGCGGCCGGGCGTCGCCGAGCCGGCGCCCGCCTCGGCCACCAGCCTGACCCGGGCCGCCGCCGAACAGCACGTCCTGGCGGCCGGGGGAGTGGTCCTGCGCCCGCACATCGTGCACGGGGCGGGGGACCGGTGGGCGATTCCGGGGCTGGTCGCCCTGTTGCGGTACCTGTCGGCCGGGCCGGCCGGCTGCGACGCCCGGCATTCGATGATCGACGTGGAGACGCTGGGGCGGGCGCTGCTCGGGGCGGCGCTCTCCCCGAAGGACCCGACGGGTGTCTACCACGTCAACCACCCGGAGCCGGTGACCTGTTCGGAGCTCCTTTCGGCCGTTCTCACCGAACTCTCGCTGCCCTGGGCCCGGACCGAGATCGCGATGGATGAGGCCCGTGCCCGGCTGGTCGGAGTCCCTTACGCCAAGCACCACTTCGAGATGCTCACCGTGGACCACTGGTTCGCGGACGACCGGATCCAGGAGGACTTCGGGTGCGCGCCGGGTCCTGACTTCCGTACGTCCTTCGCCGAACACGCCCCCTGGTACCGGAAGTTCCTCAGCCGCTGACGGGCCGCCGGTGGGCGGTGCCCACCGGCGGGCGTGTCACGCGCCGGCCGGCGCCGGGATCCCGGTGCCGGTCCCGCTCACCCGTACCCGGGCGTCGCCCGCCCGCAGCGCGACGGTGAGCGTGCCGGGCCGACCCATGTCCTCGCCCTGGTACAGGGTCAGTTCAGTGGTCTCCGGCACCAGGGACAGGGTGCGCAGGTACGCGCCGAGGGCGGCTGCCGCCGCACCCGTCGCCGGGTCCTCGACCACCCCGCCGACCGGGAACGGGTTGCGGACGTGGAAGACGGATTCCGAGGCGCGCCAGACCAGTTGGAGCGTGGTCAGGTCGATCCGGTGCATGAGTGCTTCGAGGCGGGCGAAGTCGTAGTCGAGCGCGGCCAGCCGTTCGCGCGTCGCGGCGGCCAGGACGAGGTGCCGGGCGCCCGCGTAGGCGATGCGGGGCGGCAGGGCCGGGTCGAGATCGGCCGCCGGCCAGTCCAGGGCGGCCAGCGCCTCCGTCAGATCGCCCGGGGCGACGTCCGAGACGTGCGGTTCCACACTGGTGAGGGTGGCCCGCAGCTCGCCGCCCTCGCGCACGACCGTCACCGGCACCGGGCCGGCGAGGGTCGCGAACTCGATGTCGCCCGGCCCGTCCCGTTCGGCGAGGGCCACGGCCGTCGCGACCGTGGCGTGCCCGCAGAACGGGACCTCGGCCTTGGGGCTGAAGTAGCGGATCGCGTAGCCGCGGGCGCCCGGCGCGGTCGCCTCGGCCGGCCCGGTCAGGAAGGCCGACTCGCTGTAACCGAGCTCCGCCGCCACGGCCAGCATCGACGCCTCGTCCAGCCCGGACGCGTCGAGCACGACGCCGGCCGGATTTCCGCCGTCCGGATCGGTGGAGAAGGCGGTGTAGCGCAGGATCTCGGTCGCGGGAAGTTCAGTCATGTGCCGCACAACCGTGCCGTGGGCCGGGGCATTCCCGCCGGTCCCGCCGGCCTCATCGGCGGGCGGGACCGGGGCCGGGCAGCCGGTTCAGTGGCAGTTCTTGGTGCCCTTGCTCGACTTCGTCCAGGAGCAGGAGTCCAGCAGCTTGCCGTTCGGCTTGATCAGCCGCGCCTTGTCACCGGTGTTGTTCCAGACGTACGAACCGCGCTTCCAGTACACATGGCCGGGACTGATCTTCCCCCCTCCGGTGTGGACCTTGACGGTCTTGCCCGCGCTGACGTTGTAGCTGCCGAAGGTGAAGGTGTACCCGGAGTTGTCCTTCAGCTTGTAGCCCTTGAGCTGCACCTTCGACTTGGTGTTGTTGTGGATCTCCACCCATTCGGCGTTGAGCGAGCCGTTGGACCCGGTGTCCTTGCCGGGGCTGTCGTACTGGATCTTGCCGAGGTGCACTCCGCCCTGGTGCGCGGCGGCCGAGGCCGGGGCCGCGACGAGCAGCGAAGCGGCGAGGGCGGTGGTTGCGGCCAGGGCGAGGGGCACCGCGGTGGATATGCGCATGCTGTGTTCCTTGTGTGTCGTTCCGGTGAAGGGAGCTGAGCATAAGGGCAGCACGCGCTTGCCGGACCGGCTGGGGTGCCATTCCGGCAAGCTTTGACCGTTCCGGTGTGGGGGTTGGTCAGTTCTGTTCGTTCAAGGGCTATTTCTGACCGAGGTGGGTCAGCCTCGGCCCACGTACGGCATGGCAGTCGCCATGACCGTCGCGAACTGGATGTTCGCCTCCAGCGGCAGCTGCGCCATGTGGAGCACGGTCCCGGCCACGTCCGCGGCCGCCATCACCGGCTCCACGGCCAGCTCGCCGTTGGCCTGGAGGATTCCGGTCCGCATCCGCTCGGTCATCTCGGTCGCCGCGTTGCCGATGTCGATCTGCCCGCAGGCGATCCGGTACGGGCGCCCGTCCAGCGACAGCGACTTCGTCAGACCGGTCATGGCGTGCTTCGTTGCGGTGTAGGCGACCGAGTGCGGGCGCGGGGAGTGCGCGGAGACCGAGCCGTTGTTGATGATCCGGCCGCCCTGCGGGTCCTGCTCCCGCATCTGCCGGTACGCCGCCTGCGCGCACAGGAAGGCGCCCGTCAGATTCACGTCGACGACCGTGCGCCAGTCCTCGTACGAGAGGTCCTCGACCGGCACCCCGCCGGGACCGAAGGTGCCCGCGTTGTTGAAGAGCAGGTCGAGGTGGCCGAAGGTCTCGCGCACGCAGGAGAACAGTGCCTCCACATCGCCGGGGCGTGAGACGTCGGTGGGGACGGTGATCACCCGGGCGTCCTCCCCGGCCAGGGCGGCGGTCTCGGTCAGCGGCCCGGGGCGGCGGCCCGCGAGCGCCACCGACCAGCCGGCGCCGGTCAGGGCCAGAGCCACCGCGCGGCCGATCCCGGAGCCCGCGCCCGTGACCACGGCCGTCTTCGTCGCGGAGTTCAACAGATTGTTGCTCATGGTGCGGCAGCGTACGCCCAGGGCCCGATCCGGCGGTTCCGGTACCGGCCACCGGCGATTCCCGGGATATCGGGTCCGGAGTTAACGATCATGGAGTCGGCCGCATATGCGGAGTTTGCCCCTGGGGACCCATTCCTGCCGCATTCCTCATCCCGGCGACGCCCGCGCGACGCGAGCACGACAACCGCCGGATGTGCTGGACCGGTGGACTTCCCCCACATCACCAGTCAGGGGAGGGACAGATGACGCACTCATCGCACCAGCAGGAGCTGCGCGACGCCGCCCGGCACACGGGCCGCCGCCGATTTCTCACCGTCACCGGTGCAGCCGCCGCGCTCGCCTTCTCGGTCGGCCTGCCGACCGCCGGCACCGCGGCCGCCGCCGAGCTGGACGCCCGGCAGATCGGCGAGGACCCGTTCACCCTCGGCGTCGCCTCCGGCGACCCGCTGCCCGACTCCGTCCTGCTGTGGACGAGGCTCGCGCCCCGCCCGTACGAGCCCGACAGCGGACTGCCCCGTGCCCGCGTCGAGGTCCGCTGGGAGCTGGCCCGCGACGAGCGCTTCACCCGCATCGTCCGGCGCGGCTCGGCCACCGCCCACCCCGAGTTCCACCACAGCGTCCACGTCGAGGTCAAGGGACTCGACGCCGACCGCGTCCTCTACTACCGCTTCCGCACCGGCAAGTGGACCAGCCCGGTCGGCCGCACCCGCACCGCGCCCGCCCCCGGCGCGCACAAGCGCGAACTCCGCCTGGCCGCCGTCACCTGCCAGGCCTACCACGACGGCTACTTCACCGCCTACAAGCACCTCGCGCGGGAGGACGTCGACGTCGTCTTCCACCTCGGCGACTACCTCTACGAGTACGCCGTGAACGCGGTCGGCGGTGCCCGCAACTACACCGACCGGACCCTGCCCGCCCTCTTCAACCGGGAGACGACCACGCTGGAGGACTACCGCCTGCGGTACGCCCTCTACAAGTCCGACCCCGACCTGCGCGCCGCCCACGCCGCGCACCCCTTCGTCGTCACCTGGGACGACCACGAGACCGAGAACAACTACGCCGGGGACACCTCCGAGGACAACGTGCCGCCGGAGGAGTTCCTGATCCGCCGGGCCGCCGCCTACCGCGCGTACTGGGAGAACCAGCCGCTGCGCGCCCCGCAGCGGCCGACCGGCCCGGACATGAAGCTCTACCGGCGCCTGCAGTACGGCCGGCTCGCCCAGTTCGACATCCTCGACACCCGCCAGTACCGCAGCGACCAGGCGTACGGCGACGGCTGGCAGACCCCCGGACCCGAGTCCGAGGACCCCTCGCGCACCATCACCGGCGCCGCACAGGAGCGCTGGCTGATCGACGGTTGGCGCCACTCGCGGGCCACCTGGAACGTCGTGCCGCAACAGGTCACCTTCGCCCAGCGGCGCGACGTGCCGACCGACGCCTTCAAGCTCTCGATGGACTCCTGGGACGGATACACGGCCTCCCGGGACCGCGTCCTGAAGGGCGCCGAGGCCGCCGGCGTGGACAACCTGATGGTGCTGACCGGCGATGTGCACGTCAGCTACGGCTTCGACATCAAGCGGGACTTCGACGACCCGGCGTCGCGCACCCTGGGCACCGAGATCGTCACCACGTCCATCACCAGCGGCAAGGACGGCTCGGAGAAGCCGTCCAACTGGAACAACCTCACGCAGGCCAACCCGCACCTGAAGTTCTACAACGGCCGGCGCGGGTACGCCCTCGTCACCCTCCAGGAGCGGCAGGCGCGCGCCGACTTCCGCACGGTCTCCGCCGTCACCACGCCGGGTGCCCCCATCACGACGGCCGGCTCCTTCACCACCGAGGTCGGCAACCAGGGCCTCACCCCGGCCTGACGACAGGTCCTAGGGGACGTCCACCGGGTAGCGGACGCCGATGCGGTCACGTACCGCGTCGAGCGTCCGCATCACCGCGAGCGAACCATCCAGCGGCACCAGCGGGGACTCCCTCTCGCCGGCCCGGATCGCGCGCATCACCTCGGCCGCCTCGAACTGCATCCCCGTCAGACCCTGCGGCCCGGGACCGGAGGTGATCTCCTCGGGCTCGGCGCCCGCCCGGTGCAGCACGAAGCGGTGCGGGTGGAAGAAGCTGTCCGGGAATTCGATCCGGCCGGCCGTCCCGGTGACCGTGGCGGCCGTCGCATGGTGCCCGACGATCGAGCAGGCGAGCAGGGCGGTGGCGCCCGAGTCCCAGCCCAGCAGCATGCCGGTGTTCAGGTCGACGCCCTCGGGGGACAGCAGCGCGTCCGCCCGGACCCGGTCCGGCTCACCCAGCAGCAACTGCGCGAACGACACCGGGTAGACCCCGAGGTCCAGCAGCGCGCCGCCGCCCAGCGCGGGATCGCGCAGCCGGTGTCCGGCGTCGAAATCACCCGCGAAGCCGAAATCGGCCTGCACGGTGCGGATCTCGCCGATCGCCCCGTCCCGCACCAGCTCCGTCATCCGCCGGATGACCGGGTTGCAGTACGTCCACATCGCTTCCATCAGGAAGAGACCGCGGTCCCGGGCGAGCTCCACCAGCTCCCGGGCCTCGCGCTCGTTGAGCGTGAACGCCTTCTCGCACAGCACGTGCTTGCCGGCCTCCAGGGCCAGCGCGGCGGCCTCCCGGTGCGCCGAGTGCGGTGTGGCCACGTACACCACGTCCACATCCTCGTCGGCGACGAGCTCGGCCCAGCTGCCGTACGCCCTGGATATCCCGAACCGTTCGGCGAACGCCTTCGCCGACGTGTCCGTGCGGGAGGCCACGGCGACGACCTCCGCGTCGGGCATCGCCAGCAGGTCAGCGGTGAAGGTCGCCGCGATGCCACCTGTCGCCAGCACGCCCCAACGGACAGTCCTGCTCATGCACGCTCCCAAAAAGGTGTCGACCATTCCGGCTGAGCTGAGAGCATAGAGGCGGATTCAACAACCATGGAGATGAGAATGCCGGAGAGCGGCGTCAGCCGGGCCCAGCAAGCAGACATAACCGACACCGCCGGAATCGGACTTCCCGGCGTACCCGTCACCTCTCCACCCGGCCCCGTCGCCACCGCGGCGGCCCGGCGCACCGGACTCCTCGTCACCCTGGTCCTCGGCGGTCTGACCGCGCTGCCGCCGCTGTCCATGGACATGTACCTCCCGGCGCTGCCCGCCGTCACCGACGCGCTGCACGCACCGGCCGCCACCGTCCAGCTCACACTCACCGCCTGCCTCACCGGCATGGCGCTCGGCCAGCTCGTCGTCGGACCGATGAGCGACCGCTGGGGCAGGCGCAGGCCGCTGCTCCTCGGCATGATCATCTACGTCTTCGCCACCGCGATCTGCGTCTTCGCCCCGACCGCCGAACTCCTCATCGGCTTCCGGCTGCTCCAGGGACTCGCCGGCGCGGCCGGCATCGTCATCGCGCGGGCGGTGGTGCGTGACATGTACGACGGCGTGGAGATGGCGAAGTTCTTCTCCACCCTGATGCTGATCTCCGGGGTCGCCCCGGTCATCGCCCCCGTGATCGGCGGGCAGGTCCTGCGGATCACCGACTGGCGGGGCATCTTCGCCGTCCTCACCGTGGTCGGCGTCCTGCTGACCCTGGTCGTCTGGAAGTGGCTCCAGGAGACCCTGCCGCCCGCGGAACGCCACACCGGCGGCATCGGCGACGCGCTGCGCACCATGCGCGGGCTGCTCGCGGACCGCGCCTTCACCGGCTACATGGTCGCGGGCAGCCTCGCCTTCGCCGCCCTCTTCGCCTATGTGAGCGCCTCGCCGTTCGTCGTGCAGGAGATCTACGGCGCCTCCCCGCAGACCTTCAGCCTGCTCTTCGGCATCAACTCGGTCGGACTGATCGCCGTCGGCCAGATCAACGGCAAGATCCTGGTCGGACGGATCAGCCTCGACAAGGCGCTCGGCTTCGGGCTCTGTGTCATCGTGCTGGCCGCGACGGCGCTGCTGCTGATGACGTCCGGGGTCTTCGGTGACGTCGGTCTCGTGCCGGTGGCGTCCGGACTCTTCGTCCTGATGGCCGCGATGGGGCTGGCGATGCCGAACACCAACGCGCAGGCCCTGATGCGCACCAAGCACGCCGCCGGGTCCGCCTCCGCGCTGCTCGGCACGTCCCAGTTCCTGATCGGTGCCGTGGCCTCGCCGCTCGTCGGGATCGCGGGGGAGGCGACGGCCGTGCCGATGGCCGTCGTGCAGCTGGTGTGCGCGGTGGGCGCGATGGTGTGCTTCCTGGGGCTGTGCAGGCCCTGGCAGCAGGCGGCCGGGCGTCCGTGAGGGAGCGAGGCTCCGAGGCCCCGGGGTCTCGGACCGGCCTGCGGGGTCACTCCGCGCGCGGGTAGCCGATCAGGTGCAGGCGGTCCCGCTCGTCCGTCGAGCGGAACAGGCCGACCCCCTCCGCCCCCTCCGCGCCCGGCACCCGCACGTTCGCGGGCAGCGGGTCCGTCGTCCCGGAGATGACATCGGCCTTGACCGGGAAGCCGCCGCCGGCCAGCACGTCCGCCGCGTTGCGCACGCTCGTGGCCCCGTACGCCGTTCCGTCGTCGGTCACGGACGCCAGCGTCAGCGCCTTCGAGCCCGAGGAGTCCTCGAAGCAGTAGCCCTTCTTGGCGCTCAGGTCGAAAGCGATGTTCCCCGCCACCAGATAGCTGCCCGAGGGCGAGACGACGGCCTGCGGGTACTGGCCGGGCTCGATCGCCGGTTTGTGGCACCGCACCGAGACCAGCGCCTTGCCCGTCTCCGAGGCGTGCACCGTCCACAGATCGTAGGTCTTCGCGTCCTTCGACCCCTTGGCGAGCTGCCACTTGGCCAGCACCACCTTGCGCGCCACCGAGGTGGGGACACCGCTCCGGGGATCGGCGCCCTTGGGCGCGACATTCCGGCTGAACCAGCCGCCCTGCACCCAGAACTCGCGCGCACCGCTGACCAGCAGGCCCTTCGAGGTCAGCCCGCGCACCTCGGTGAGCTGCTTGCAGGTCGCGCAGTCCTTCGGGTACTTCAACGACTTGGCCGGGACCTTGCTGATCCTGCCGGTCTTCGGGTCCACCACCACGCTGTTGGCGTGGCCGTCGCTGATCACGATGCCGGGGCCGGTGGCCGTGACGGTCGGCACGGTGTTCCACGGCACCTCTACACGCTGCCGGGCACCGTCCTCCACGTCGTACACGTCCAGCGAGACGATCGTGTCGGCCGGGACCAGCGCGTTCTCACCGACCTTCCCGTACGACCAGGTCACGAAGTACTCGTGGTCCTCGGTGGCGACCGTGAGCAGGTTCGGGAAGTGCTGCACGGCCGGCGGCCGCCACTTCTCACCGCTCCAGCCGGCCCGCCCGGTCTCCGAGTCGATGGTCCGCAGCTGGTACTGGTCCCCGGCGGCCCGCACCAGGAACGCCAGCCGCCCCGTCGTCCGGGAGAGCGCGTAGTCGGGCGAGGTGCCGATGAGCTCCCAGCCGTGCTTGGTCGTGTACGCGGGCGGCACGGGCAGCTGCGTCGCCGGGCCGGTGCTCTTCACCGGCTTCTTCGCACGGCCGCCGTCCTTGCCACCGGCGCCGCCGCAGGTGGCCAGCAGGAACAGCAGGGCGAGCACCAGCACTCCGGCGACCAGGGTCAGGCGTACGACTCTCTCCCGCACGGTTCCCTCGGTGACCAGAGCCAGGCTCACGATCTTCCGCCTCATGGTCCCCCCGAAGAGCAATTCCCGACCTCGCGCCGGTCAGCGTAGCAACTGGTCCGTAACGGTCCGCAGTTCGGCTCCGTACGCGTTCTGCCCCGATTCCGCGCGCGACACCGGGGTCGGCACCGCTCCTCGCGGGCCGCCTACACTTCGTCGGTGAACGTCACCCTCCCCACCGCGGACGCCCTGCGCACGGCACTGGCCGGCCTCCTGGACGGGCTGCCCCCCAAGCAGGCCACCCAGGCCGTCGACCGGCTCATCGCCAGCTACCGGGGGACCACTCCCACCGACACCCCGGTGCTCCGCGACCGCTCGGACGTCGCCGCGTACGCCGCGTACCGGATGCCCGCCACCTTCGAAGCGGTACGGTCCGCCCTGCACGCCCTGCGCGAGGCCGTCCCGGACTGGTCGCCCGCCACGCACACCGACGTCGGCGGGGGCACCGGAGCGGCGAGCTGGGCGGTCGCCGGGGCCTGGGAGGGGCCGCGGACCACCGTGCTGGACTGGGCCGAACCCGCGCTCGCCCTGGGCCGCGAACTGGCCGGCGCCTCCGGCGTCCCGGCACTGGACTCCGTCGACTGGCGGCGGGCCCGGATCGGCGCGGACCTCGAACTCGACGCCACGGACCTGGTGACCGTCTCGTACGTGCTGAACGAGCTGACACCGCAGGCCCGCACCGCCCTCGTCGGCGCCGCGGCCCGAGCGGCCCAGGCCGTCGTGATCGTCGAGCCCGGCACCCCTGACGGCTACGCACGGATCATCGAGGCCCGGGATCTGTTGACCGCCGCCGGATTCACCGTCGCCGCGCCCTGCCCGCACAGCGACGCCTGCCCCATCGAGCCGGGCACCGACTGGTGCCACTTCTCGGCCCGGGTCAGCCGCTCCTCGCTGCACCGGAAGGTGAAGGGCGGCTCACTGCCGTACGAGGACGAGAAGTTCAGCTACGTCGCGGCCACCCGCTTCACCCCGGAGCCGGTGGAGGCCCGGATCACCCGCAGGCCGCAGATCCGCAAGGGCCAGGTGCTGCTGGAGCTGTGCACCCGCGACGAGGGGCTCCGGCGGGCCACGGTCACCAAGCGGCACGGCGAGCTGTACCGGGCCGCCCGGGACATCGACTGGGGCGACTCCTGGCCGCCCCCGCAGGACGCCGGCTAGCCGCGCAGCTCCTGGGTGCAGCACTTCACGCTGCCGCCACCCTTGAGCAGCTCGCTCAGGTCCATCGGCAACGGCTCGAAGCCACGCGCCCGCAGCGGGTCGAAGAGGCCCGTGGCGGCCTGCGGCAGCAGCACATGGTGCCCGTCGCTCACCGCGTTCAGCCCGAGCGCGGCGGCGTCCGCCTCCTCGGAGATCAACGCGTCGGGGAAGAGCCGGGCCAGCACCGCACGGCTGCCCGGCGAGAAGGCGGCCGGGTAGTACATGATCTCGTCGGCCGCCTCGTCGAGCACGCTCAGCGCCGTATCCAGGTGGTAGTAGCGCGGATCGACCAGATCGAGCCCGATCACCGGACGGCCGAAGAACTCCTGCGCCTCGTTGTGCGAGAGCGGACTGGACCGGAACCCGCGCCCCGCCAGCAGGTAGGACGAGGTCACCGCGAAGTCGCCCTCGCCCTCGTTGACGTGGTCGGGCTCATGGATCTCGGTGAAGCCGTGCTCACGGAACCAGTCGCGGTGGGCGGCCGCCTCGGCGAACCGCTCCTGATAGGCGAAACGGGCGCCCAGCACCCGGCCGTCGACCACGGTGGCCCCGTTGGCCGCGAAGACCATGTCGGGCAGCTCGGGGTCGGGGGACAGCACCTCCACGGTGTGGCCGAGGGCGCGGTACCGGTCGCGCAGGTCCTCCCACTGGGTCAGCGCCAGCGGGAGATCCACGGGCTTGGTCGGATCCATCCACGGATTGATGGAATACGTCACCCTGAAGTGGGCCGGGGCGCACATCAGGTAGCGGCGGGGTGTGGCCTGACGGCTGGGTGTGGCTTCACGAGGCAACTAGGGCTCCTCACGAATGGTCGCGGCGGCGTTGGTGGCCGCCGGCGGCTGCGTCGCACGGGTGTGTGCGTGAGCCCATGGTGCGCCGTCCAGGGCCTGCCGCGCAGTGATCCGAACGGGTGGTTCCGGGGGAGTAATGCGACAAAGAGGTGTGATAGTGCTCACCTCGTCCCACCGATCTCCGCCCCCCGCTTCGGGACTCTGGCCACCCGAGGCGCAGGATGGTGGGACCATGGGCAGGGGCAACGCAGAGGTAAGGGGATAGATGGGCGCCGATTTCGGCCGTAGTCGCGGCTCTGAGAGCAAGTTTTCCCACTGGCTGCGCCGACGACCCAAACCGCAGCGGAGCGAGGTCGACGAGACCGCACGGGAGGCACTGCTCCTGGCTGTCGCCGAGGCCGGAATGCCGATCGCGCCCGCGGCCCATCCGGTCGGCTACCGGTGTTCGTGCGAACGCATGGGCTGTCCGACCCCCGCCAGGCACCCGATCTCGTTCGCCTGGCAGACGCAGTCCACCACCGACCGCGCCCAGATCGAGCGCTGGGCCCGCAGCCAGCCGCAGGCCAACTTCATCACGGCCACCGGCATGATCCACGACGTGCTCGACGTCCCGCTGTCGGCGGGTACGCAGGCACTGGAGCGGCTGCTCGCCGCCGGTATCGAAGTGGGCCCGGTGGCGAGCTCGGGCGAAGACCGGATGCTCTTCTTCACCGCGACACGGGGTACGCCGGAGGTCGAGGACGAGTGGTGGCCGTGCGAGCTGGACTGCCACCCCGAGACGATGGACGAGCACCCCGGGCTGCGGTGGCACTGCCGCGGCAGCTACGTGCTGCTGCCGCCCGCGCGGCTCCCTGGTGAGCTGGACGTGCGGTGGGTGCGGGGGCCGGAGAACCCGCTGCCGGATCCGCTCACGTTGCTGGAGACGTTGACGGACGCGTGTGCGCGGTTCGTGGGGTCCGCGGAGCAGAGCGATGTCGACCACGAGTCGGTGGCCTGGCCGCTGAGCCGGTAGGCGGCGGCCAGGCGAGTCGTCCGGGGGCGGTGCCGGGGTGCCCTCGATCGCCGGGCGGGCTGGGAACGATGCCCTCAAACGCCGGGCGGGCCGGCTCGGCGCGCTCCGGCGGGCCCGGTTCCGGGTTCCTGGTTACGAGCCCTTGGCCGCCGTCAGGCCGGGGAGGCGGTTCAGTACCGTCACCTTCCCGGTGCCGGAGCCCTTCTTCGGGACGTACACCAACTGGCTGGAGACGCGCTCCTTCGTCAGCGTGCTCTTCACCTCGCCGGACAACAGCGCCCGCACGTCAGGCGTGACCGCCGGACGCAGTCCCTCCGCCGCGGTCTGCCGCTCGAAGTGCTTGCTGCTGAAGAAGACCAGCGCCCCGCCGTCCTCGGTCTCCAGACCGAGCGGACCGAACGCGCCGCTGTCCAGCGGCTGGTCGATGTACTGGTACGAGAACCCCGCCCGCCGGGTGTCCCGACGCGTGGTGCGCCACTGCGAGGTGGACGGCCCGGGGGTGAAGACGTCGGGCTCGCCCTTCTGCAGGTAGCCCGTGTACTGCTTGCTCAAGTCCGCGGGAGAGACCGCCAGTTCGGCGCTGTCCGCCGGTACCGGCTTGGCGCGGCCGTCGCCGTCCTTCGCGAAGCCGGGCAGCCGCGACGGGGCGACGACCGACAGGTAGACGGCCTTCCACCCGGCGCCGGGGCCGGACTTGGTGAAGACGAGCAGCCAGCGGGTGTCCGTCTTCCCGTTGTCCTGGTCCCGGTTGGAGTCGGTGTCCGCTACGAACCAGCGGGGCCAGCCCGCCTTCTTCGGGATGAGGTAGGTGGCGTCGGTCAGCTCCAGCTGCCGGTGATTCGCGTTGCCGTCCGGGTTGTTCTTCTGCCGGGCCTTCAGGCCCGCCTGGTTGATCGCCCCGAGCGAGCCGCCGATCTGCTCCTCGTCCAGCGAGGGATCGTAGGCCTTGTCCGCCGCGTTGTACGCGTCGGTGAAGGCCTTCAGGGCCTGCGCGGCCTCAGATCTCGTCGCCGCCGGTACGACTTCCAGCTCGCCGTGCACCGTCACGCAGCCGCTCGCCGTCATGCTCAGCACCGTCGCCGCCGCGAGCCCCGTCACCAGCCGAACCGGCCTCAGACTTCTCATCCGTTGCTTTCTGCGCCTTCTGATCCGTCGCCCGCACTGACCGTGCGAACCCTACCGGGGCGAGGAACAGCGCGAGCGTGGGGATCAGATACAGCACCCACACCGTGATCTGGAGAACGGTCGGATCGGGCTGGAAGTTGAAGGTGCCCTTCAGCAGCGTTCCGTACCAGCTGTCCGGCGGAATCGCCGAGCTGATGTCGAACGCCCGGTCCTGCAGACCGCCGAGGAACTCCGCCTCCTGGAGGTCGTGCACCCCGTAGGCGAGCACGCCCGCCGCGACGACCACCAGCATGCCGCCGGTCCAGGTGAAGAACTTCGCCAGGTTGATCCTCAGCGCACCCCGGTAGAACAGCCAGCCCAGCACCACGGCGGCGGCGATGCCCAGCACCGCGCCGATCATCGGATGCCAGCCGTCGTCCGCCGCGTGCACCGCACGCCACACGAACAGCGAGGTCTCCAGCCCCTCCCGGCCCACCGCGAGGAGCGCCGTGGCGACCAGCGCGCCGGTCCCCATCGCGAGCGCCGCGTCGAGCTTGCCGTGCAGCTCCGCCTTCAGGTGCCGCGCGGTACGCCGCATCCAGAAGACCATCCAGGTGACCAGGCCGACCGAGAGGATCGACAGCGAACCGCCGAGCGCCTCCTGCGCCTTGAACGTCATCTCCTGGGACCCGAATTCGAGCCCCGCGCCGAACGCCAGGCTGACGACGACCGCGATGGCGACACCGATCCAGATCGGCAGCAGCTTGTTCCGGTTGCCCGTCTTCACGAGATAGGCGATGAGAATGCAGACGACCAGGCTGGCCTCGAGGCCTTCGCGCAGGCCGATCAGGAAGTTGCTGAACACGTTTCGGATCCCTTTCCGCTTCGAGGCACTCGAGAGGGCCTAGGAGAACAGCGCCCGGCCCCACCAGTCGTCCTTGTCGCGGACGCCCGGCGGGACGGCGAAGTGCGCCGAACCCACGTGCTGGATGTACTCGTTGAGTGCGTCGTGTGCCGCCAGACGACGCTGGAGCGGTACGAACGCCTTGCGGGTGTCGCGCTGGTACGCGAGGAAGAACAGCCCGGCGTCGAGGCGGCCGAGGCCGTCCGTGCCGTCGGTGAAGGAGTAGCCGCGCCGCAGGATCGTCGCCCCGGCGTTGCTGTCCGGGTGGGCGAGCCGTACGTGCGCGGTCGGCAGCATGGCCTTCAGGAACGGCTCGTCGCGCTCCTTGGCCTTGCCGACCGGGGCGCCCTCGCCCTTGTCGCGGCCGAAGACGTCCTCCTGCTCCTGGAGCGGGGCGCGGTCCCAGGTCTCGATGTGCATCCGGATGCGCCGGGCCACCAGGTACGAGCCGCCGGTCATCCAGCCGGCGCGGTCCTTCCCACCGACCCAGACGTGCTGGTCCAGCGCGGCGGTGTCCGTGCCGGAGATGTTCCGGGTGCCGTCCTTGAAGCCCATCATGTTGCGCGGGGTCTGCGCGCCGGGCGTCGTCGAGGACGTCTTGCCGAAGCCCAGCTGCGACCAGCGGATCGCGGTGCGGCCCATGCCGATCCTGGCCAGGTTGCGGATGGCGTGCACCGCGACCTGCGGGTCGTCCGCGCAGGCCTGGACGCACAGATCGCCGCCGCTGCGGGCCGCGTCCAGGTTGTCGCCGGGGAACCTGGGCAGGTCGACCAGGGCGTCCGGCCGCCTGCCCTCCAGACCGAACCGGCCCTTGGCGAACAGCGAGGGGCCGAAGCCGACCGTCAGCGTCAGCCGGGACGGCTTGAGCCCCAGCGCCTCGCCCGTATCGTCCGGCGGGGCCTCGGCCGGACCGCCGTAGGCCCCTTCGCCGACCGCGTGACCGGCCGTCATCCGCTCGGCCGCCCGGGTCCACTCCTTGAGCAGCGCTACCAGTTCGGACCGGTCCTTCGTGGTCACGTCGAACGCGGCGAAGTGCAGCCGGTCCTGGACGGCGGTGGAGATCCCGGCCTGGTGCGCACCGTGGAACGGCACCGCCGCGCCACTGTCCGCGGCCGGGGCCTGATCGTCGCCGGAGCGGACCGCGGCGACGGCGCCGCCGGCCGCCACCGCGCCGAGTGCCAGGCCGGCGCCGCCCCAGCCGAGCAGCGCCCGCCGCGAGGGGGCACCGGCGGCATCCGTGTGCCGCGGGTCCCCGCCCTGCGCGCCCTCGTCCTGCGCGCCCTCGTCCTGCGTCTCCTCGGACATGCCCGGAGCCTCTCTGTGACGTGTTACTTGGTCACCGCGGCGGCGAGCCTGGAGAGCGGCTCGGCCAGGGCGTTGACCGCGTCCGACAGGTCCTTGCGGTCCGCCTTGCCGACCTTCTCGTACGAGGTGAACTCGTAGGAGGACGTGTCCTTGCGGTACGTGTCCAGCAGCTTGTTCAGCTCGGCGAACCGCTTGTCCAGGGTGGCGGACAGCGCCGCGTCGTTCTTCGAGGCGATCGGCTTCAGCAGCTCGTAGGACTTCTCCGCGCCCTCGACGTTCGCCTTGAAGTCGACCAGGTCGGTGTGGCTGTAGCGCTCCTCCTCACCGGTGACCTTGCCGGTCGCGACCTCGTCGAGGAGTTCCTTGGCGCCGTTGGCCATCGAGGTCGGGGTGATCTCCGCCGTGCCGACCCGCTTCTGCCAGTCGAGCAGATCCTTGTAGAGGGTCGGAGCGAGTGCCTTCTCGTCGGCGCCCAGCTTCTTGTCCTGCCACAGCGCCTTCTCCAGGCGGTGCCAGCCGGTCCACTTCTGGCCGTCCTCCAGCCCGTCCGCGCGGACGTCGACCTTCGGGTCGATGTCGCCGAAGGACTCCGCGACCGGCTCGGTGCGCTCCCAGCCGAGCCGGGAGTCGGCGTAGACCTTCTTGGCGGCCTCGATGTCACCCGCGGCGACGGCGTCCGTGAAGAGCTTGGCCTTCGGGAGCGTCTCGTCGGCCTGGTCCTGGACGTAGGTGCGGTACGCGGCCACGGCCTTGTCCATCTCGGGGCTGCGCTTGGCCGCCTTGCCTCCGCTGACCTCCAGCTTCTGCCGGATGCCGTGGCCCTTCATGCCGGGCTTGCACGCGATCTCGTACGAACCGGCCTTGATCTCAGCCGTGATGGTGGCCTTCGTGCCGGGGCCGATGTTCTCGCGCTCGGCGACGATGCGGTCGTCGGGGAACAGGACGTAGACCTCGGTGACCTTGGATCCCTTGTTCTGCACGGCCAGCTCGATGTGCCCGGCCGGCAGCTCCTTCTTGGAGACCTCGCAGGAGTCGTCCTTCGCGACGACCTGGACGGCGCCGTCACCCTTGCCGTCGCTCTTTTCGGCGCAGCCCGTGACGGCGGTCAGAGCGGCCACGGTGGCGGCAGCGGTGACGACGGAGAGACGAACGGCTCGCATACGGGCTCCACATGAGGATGAAGGAGAAGAGGAGGGAACGGCTGTACAGGCCGGACACAGGCTGGACACAGCGTGGTGAGGCGGACCTAACTTAACCGAGCCTTACCTGGCCGGTACCCACCCACGCAGTGATTCAGCTCTCACTGCGCGACAGCGGGAACGGGGTGGTCACAACCGACCCATGGGCGAGCCCGGCCGGGGCAAAGCAATGGTCAAACGGTCCGGTCGGGCACGACGAGGGGCACCCCGGTCCGCGGGTGCGGGAACACCTCGACCGGCTGCCGGTAGACCTCGCCGAGCAGCGCGCTCGTGAACACCTCGGCCGGCGGGCCGGCCACCGCTATCCGCCCGTCGTGCAGCACGGCGGCCCGGTCCGCGTACGCGGCCGCCAGTCCCAGGTCGTGCAGCACGACGACGACCGCGTCACCGGCGGCGGCCCGCTCCCGGCAGATCCGCAGCACCAGTTCCTGATGGCGCAGGTCCAGCGCGGCGGTCGGCTCGTCGAGCAGCAGCAGCGGGGCGCGCTGCGCCAGTACCCGGGCGAGTGCGACCCGGGCCCGCTCGCCGCCGGACAGCGCGGAGAACGGGCGGGCGGCGAATTCGGTGACCTCGGTGGCCGCCATCGCCGCGCGGACCGCCGGATCGTCCTCGTCCTCGCGCTCCGTACCGGCCCAGGGCGCGCGCCCCATCCGTACGACGTCCTCCACCTGGAAGGGGAAGGAGAGTGCGGCTGACTGCGGCAGCACGGCCCGGCGCAGGGCCAGTTCGGGCGGGGTCCAGTCGGTGACCGGCCGTCCGTCGATCCGTACCGAGCCGTTTCCGGCGGGCAGATCGGCGGCCAGCGCGGCCAGCAGCGTGGACTTCCCGGCGCCGTTCGGGCCGACGAGCGCCAGCACCTCGCCCGCGTGCACCGTCAGCTCGATGGAGTCGAGCACCTGACGCCCGCCCAGCTGGACCCGCAGGCCGAGCGCCTCGGCGACCGGGGCGCCGGGCGCGACGGGGGCCGGCAGCCGCCGGTCGCGTACCGCGAACAGGTTCCGCAGCGTCCTCATGCCCAACCACCTTGCTTGCGACGGGTCCTGCGCAGCAGCCAGAAGAAGAACGGGCTGCCGAAGAGCGCGGTCAGCACGCCGAGCGGCAGCTCGGCCGGATCGGCGACGGTACGCGCCGCGAGATCACCCGCGACCAGCACCAGAGCACCGCCGAGCGCGCTGCCGGGGACGAGGAAGCGGTGCCCGGGGCCGTTCGCCATCCGGAGCAGATGCGGCACCAGCAGCCCCACGAACGAGATGATCCCGGCGACCGCCACCGCGGCAGCGGTCAGCAGCGCCACGACGAGCACGAGCACCACGCGGAGCCGTTCGACGTCGACGCCGAGGTGCCGGGCCGGCCGCTCGCCGAGTGCGAGCAGATCCAGCTTCCGGGCGTAGAACGGTGCGAGGACGAGTCCGAGCGCCGCGCACGGCAGTACGGCCAGCACCTTGGGCCAGGTCGCCTGTGCCAGCGAGCCGAGCTGCCAGAAGGTGATCTGGGTGATCTGCGCGTTGTCGGCGAAGAAGATGAACAGTCCGATCAGCGCGCCCGCGAAGGCGTTGACGGCGATGCCGGTGAGGATCAGCGTCACCACCTCCGTCCGGCCACCGGACCGCGACAGCGCGTAGACGAGCAGGACGGTCAGCAGTCCGGCGACGAAGGCGCAGACGGTGATGGTCCAGTTGCCGAAGAAGCTCAGCCCGAGTGCGATCGAGGCGACGGCACCGACCGCGGCGCCCGCCGAGATCCCGATGACGCCCGGCTCCGCGAGCGGATTGCCGAACACCCCCTGCATCAGGGCGCCCGCGCAGCCGAGGGACGCCCCGACCAGCAGGGCGAGGACGACCCGCGGCAGCCGTACGTTCCACAGGACGCTCTCGCCGACCCGGTCCAGCGCGTGACCGCCGAGCCCGGTCCGGTGCTGCACGGAGGCGAGTACGTCACCGAGCGGGATGCCGTACGCGCCGAGTCCGGCGGAGAGCAGACAGCACAGGACCAGGGCCACGAGCAGTCCGGCGGTCAGGGTGATGGCGGTGGAGCGACGGGGTCCGGGCGGCGAGTCCGCGCCCGGGGTCTTCTCCTCGGTCCCGGCCGGCCGGGTGCGTTCCTGGTAGGGGGCGGTCACTTGGCCGCCCCGTCCTTCGGGTGGAGCTGGGCCACCAGTTCGCTCAGCACCCGGTCGGTGCGCGGCCCGTAGTTCAGGAGCACCCCGTCGTCGACGGAGAGGATGCGGCGGTCCATGCCGGCCGGGGTCTCGGCGACGCCCGGGATCTTCACCAGCCCGTCGACACCGCCGACCGATTCGAGCCCCTTGGTCATCACCAGGATCGCGTCGGGAGCGGCTTTGGCCAGTGCCTCGCTGGTGATGGCGGTGAAGTCCTTCTTCAGTCCGGAGGCCTTGCCCGCGTCGACCGCGCCCGCCGCTTCGAGCAGCGAACTCGCGCCGGACTCCCGGCCGCCCAGCAGATAGACGGAGGCGGAGCCGCGCAGGTAGAGGAAGGCGACCCGCGGCTTCCGCTCGCCGTCGGCCGGTGCGGGCACGGACTCGCGGACGGCGTCGATGCGGTCCTGGGTGCGCCGCTTGAGCTCGGTGCCGGACTCCGGTACGCCCAGGGCGGTGGCCACCGTGTCGATGCGGCGGCCGACATCGGCCAGTTCCGTGGCCGGTTCGACGACGATGAGCGGGATTCCGGCGTCCCGGATCTGCCCGATGGCCTCGGCCGGTCCGGTCGTGGTGTCCGCGAGGACGACGGTGGGTTTCAGGGAGAGCACGCTCTCCGCCGACACGTCGTGGGCGCGGGTCACCACGGGGAGCTTCTCGGCCTGCTCGAAGGTGGCGGTGATGTCGCGGGCCACGACCTGATTGCCGAGGCCGAGCGTGAAGACGATCTCGCTCAGGCTGCCGGTCAGCGGCACGATCCGGTCCGCCGATGTGATCGTGGTCCGCTTGCCGTCCGCCGACTTCACGGTGACGGGCAGCCGCGGTGCGGGCACGGTGGCCAGCGGCTCGATCCGGTCGGCGTCCGCGGACGGGCCGGACGTGCTGTCCGATGCCTTCGCCGCAGGGGACTCCGCACCCCCGCAGCCGGTCAGCAGCAGAGCCGCCGCCAGGGACACGACGGCCGTCAGGACGCCGGTGCGCCCGCGCCTCGGTTGCGCGGAGTCCCGGCCCGGCGGGGCGAAGTCCTGCGAGAAGCGCACTGGGGCACCGTCCTGTCGTTCTGCGGTGTGCAGTTGGGAGTGGAATGCGAAGGATGTGACGGAAGGGGGTACCGACACACGACGTACATACCTTAGGTTAGCCTTACCTGAGCTTCTAGACCTCGGAGGGGTCCATGCCGCCGTACAGACCTGCCCGCGCGCTCGCCGTCGCGCTTCTCGCGGTACTGCTGGGAGCGCTGCTCCCAGCCACCGCCGCGCACGCGGCGAACCGGACGGTGCAGGGCGGGCGGCTGGACTGGGGCATCAAGTCCTCCTTCCAGAGCTATGTCACGGGCCCGATAGCCCAGGGAAGTTGGAGCCTGATCGGCGGCGCGGCCACGGTCGGCGGCAGCCAGTTCCGCTTCCACTCAGCCACCGGCTCCTACGATCCGGCGAGCGGCGCCCTCAGCTCCGGCTTCTCCGGCGGTGTCCGCTTCACCGGACACAAGAAGTCCGACGGCTCCTACGAACTCGACCTCACGATCAGCCGCCCCACCGTCCGCATCCGGGGCGGCAGCGGCACCGTGTACGCGGACATGGTCAGCAAGGACCGGGGGAGTGGACGCGTGACCTCCACCGCCCAGGTCCCGCTGGCCACCCTCGGACTCTCCGGGATCGACATGAGGGGCGGCTCCACGCCCATCGCCCTCAACAACGTCCCGGCCACCCTGACTTCACAGGGCGCGAAGTCCTTCGCCGGCTACTACACGGCCGGGACCCCGCTGGACCCGGTCAGTCTCTCCGTGGACACCAGGGGACCGGCGCCGAAGCCCACCGCGACGAGGTCCACGGCGTCGAAGTCCCCCGGGAAGGCCGCCGACGGCGCCGGGGCGAAGAAGAAGGAGACGGCGGGCCGCTTCGAGGACGCCGCGGTCGACTGGGGTGTGCGCCGCACCTTCCGCGAGTACGTCACCGGCTCGATCGGCAAGGGCGAGTGGACCCTGGCCGGGGGCGCCCAGGACGGTGGCGCGCTCTTCCGCTTCCCGAAGGGCAAGGGCACCTACGATCCGGCGAAGCAGACCCTGGCCGCCACCTTCGCGGGCAGTGTCCGCTTCACCGGGGCGGGCGGCCTCGATCTGACGCTCTCCCGGTTCGCGGTGGCGCTGAAGGCGGGCAAGGGCACGCTCAGCGCCGATGTCCTGAGCGACGGCGACACCGGCAAGGCCGTACCGCTCGTCACCTTCACCGCCGAGGACTTCGCGCCGAAGGACGGCCTCGCGGTCCTCACGGAGGCCCCCGCGACGCTGACCGACGGCGGCGCCAAGGCCTTCGGCTCCCTCTACAAGGCGGGCACCGCGATGGACCCCGTCTCGCTCGCCGTCGCCGTCGACGCCAAGGCGAAGCTGCCCGCACTGCCCGACCTGGGCAGCGATCCGGCACCGTCGGACTCCCCTTCGCCGGAGAGCACCGTGGCCGCGGCGGCGTCCGTGTCGGACGGGGGTTCCCCGACGGCGCTGCACCTGGCAATCGGCGGCGCGGCCGTGCTCGTCGTGGCCGCGGCAGGCGTGCTCCTCCGGGTGCGCCGCAACCGCTCGACGCCGGACACCCCCTCCTGACCCCCGCACTCCCCCCGCGCCACCCCCCGTTGATTCCTGTTCAGCTCTGAGGAGACCCCGACCATGGCAGCCACCCGCCGCCCCATAGCCCTCGCCGCAGCCGTCGCCACCGCTGCCGCCCTCGGTGCCGCCTTCGCCCTCCCGGCGTTCGCGGCCGGACAGTCCGCCCAGGACGGCACCACCACGGCCGCCCCGGCCATGGAGCTGAAGGACGGCACCCTGGACTGGGGCTTCAAGGAGTCGTTCCGCAAGTACATCGGCGCCGCAGGCAGGATCACGGTCACGGACGGTGCCACCCAGGCCGACAACAACGGTGTGTTCACCTTTGTCAACGGCAAGGGCACGTACGACATGACCACCCACGGCACCGACACCGCCTTCGAGGGCGGCGTCAACTTCTCGGCCCACGGCGGCGTTCTCGACATCACGCTCTCGGACGTCAAGCTGTCCACCTCCGGCACCGGCGGTGCGATCACCGCCGACGTGGCGACCCCGCAGGGCACCCAGGACGACGTGGCCGTCGCCGACCTCGATCTGTCGGCCGTGAAGCCGGGCCAGGGCGCGGGCGGGGCGATGGTCTTCAAGGACATCCCCGCGAAACTGACGAAGGCCGGCTCCGAGGCCTTCAACGGCCAGTACCAGGAGGGCGAGGTCCTCGACCCGGCCACGCTCACGGTGAAGGCGGTCGCGGCCCCGACGCAGGAGCCGACCGACCCGGCCGAGCCGACCGAGAAGCCGACCGACCCGGCCGAGCCGACGGAGAAGCCCACCGAGAAGCCCACCACGCAGCCGACGGACTCGACGCCGAAGCCGTCCCCGACCGTCACGGCCACCGACGAGCTGGCCGCCGACCCGGGCGCCGTCGTCGACGGCACCCTGGACTGGGGCGTCAAGGCCTCCTTCCGTACGTACGTCACCGGCCCCATCGCCAACGGCAAGGTCGAGACGACGGGCGGCGCGACCGCGTCCGGCGACGGCTACCGCTTCCCCGACGCCACCGGCCACTTCGACGCCGACAAGAAGACCCTGAACGCCGAGTTCGACGGCAAGGTCCGCTTCCTGGGCCACCTGGAGGACGGCGCCTACACGCTGGACCTCTCCCTGGCCAATCCGGAGATCCAGGCCGACGGGGCCAAGGGCAAGCTCATCGCCGACGTGACCACCAAGGACCGTGAGACGAAGAAGGTCGCCACCTACACCGGCCTGGCCGTCGCCGATCTCGAACTGCCGGCCGGCGGACTCACCGCCAAGGACGGCGTGGTGACCCTCTCGGGCGTTCCTGCCACCCTCACCGCCGACGGCACCAAGGCCTTCGGCGGGATGTACCAGGCGGGCGAGCAGCTCGACGCGCTGACCGTCGCGGTCGCCCTGGACAAGGACGCCGAACTGCCGTCCACGGGCGGCTCGTCCACGGGCGGTTCGACGGGCGGATCGTCCACGGGCGGCTCCACCACGGGCGGCTCGTCCGCCGGCGGCACCGTGGGCGGCGGTGGCACCGTCGGCGGCTCGGGCGCCCTCGCCTCCACCGGCTCCGACATCCCGACCGGCGCGCTGTTCGCCGCCTCCGGCCTCATCGTGGCGGCCGGCGCCGGAGCGGTCGTCGTGGCCCGCCGTCGCCTCACCGTCTGATCCGGCCCCAACGCGCGACACCGCCGCCCGGTTACCGCCCTCTCGCAGGGCCGGTAACCGGGCGGTGCTTGAATGCGCACGTGAGTGACTACGACGTACCCGCCGGCATCGACGTCCTACGTGTGTTCTGCGGTCCCGACGGCCGGCACGGCAACGCCCTCGGAGTCGTACGCGACGGACGCCACCGCCCCGACGAGCCGTCCCGGCAGGACCTCGCCCGCCAACTGGGCTTCAGCGAGACGGTGTTCGTGGACGACCCGGAACGCGGCCACCTGGACATCTACACCCCGGCCCGCCGGCTGCCGTTCGCCGGCCACCCGGTGGTGGGCGCCGCGTGGCTGCTCGACCTGGAGGTCCTGGAGCTGGAGGTGGGGGAGGTCTTCGCCCGTCAGGACGGCGAGTTCAGCTGGATCACCGCGCGCCCCGAGTGGGCCCCGCCGCGCACCCTGCGGCGGTACGGCTCCGCGGCCGAGGTCGACGCACTGCCCGCCCCGCCGCCGGGCGAGGGCTGGCTCTACGCCTGGGCGTGGGAGGACGAGGCGGCGGGCCGGGTCAGGGCACGGGCGTTCCCGAGGCGGGGCGACGGGATCATCGAGGACGAGGCGACGGGGGCGGCGGCGCTGCTGCTCAGCACCCAGCTCGGCCGGGCCCTGAACATCACGCAGGGCCGAGGCTCCCAGATCCTGACGGCCCCGGCCCCGGACGGCGCGGTGGAGATCGGCGGCAGAGTGCGGCTGGCCGTCCAGGGCTGACCGGAGAATCAAGCCGTCCGGCGATCGAGGACGGAGGCAGGGCAGCGAAACGAAGCGGCGGAGCAACCCGGGCCCGGGTCACTCCGCCGCCTCCCGCCAGGTCTACGCCCCCAGCGGGAAGACCTCCCCCAGCTCCCGGAAGACCGCGGTGTTCAGCGCGAACGCCCGCTTGCACTCGTCCACGATCCGCCGCTTCTCCAGCTCGTCCGCGTTCACCGCGTCCAGCAGCTCGCGGTAACCCCGCTTGAAGGAGGCGGGATTGGCTATGCCCTCGAAGACGTAGAACCGGACCCCGTCACCCTTGCGCTCGAAGCCCCAGGTGCGCTCCGCCTTGTCACGGATGATCTGGCCGCCCGACAGGTCGCCCAGGTAGCGGGTGTAGTGGTGCGCGATGTACCCCGCGGGCCAGGTGCGCGCGCACTCGGCCACCCGGTCGGCGTAAGCGGCCGTGGCCGACAGCGGTTCCAGGCCCTCGCGCCAGCCGGCACCCCGCAGATGGGCCAGATCGCGCTCCAGCTCACTGGTGCGCATCAGCTCGGACTGGATGAACGGCCCGGCGACCGGGTCGTCGCGCAGCGCCTCGGCGCCGTCCTCCAGGGCCCGGTACACGAACCACAGCTGCTCCGTGTAGCGCGTGTACGCGTCCACGCCGAGGCGTCCGCCGAGCAGGTCGCTCATGAAGGTCGAGGTCTCCGCCTCGGTGTGCTGCTCGTGCGACGCGGTGCGGATCAATGTGGAGAAGGGCGTGGCGGTGACGGTTGCGTCCAAAGCGGGCCTCCGGGGACCAAGGGGACGGGAAGTCCAGAAAGAGACGGAAACATCGGCCTGCCACAGGTGTCCGCCGCAGCGCCGCCGATGGGTCGATCTTCCTACTTAGGTAAACCTAAGTCAACTGCTTCCCGACGCCCTGTCGGTAAAAACGGCGGGAGAAAACAGGAACGGCCGCCCGGAGGGGGCGGCCGTTCCTGGCACCGATCAGGGAGGCGGGGAGGGCTACGGGAGGGTGAGGATCTCGGCCCCGGTCTCCGTCACCACCAGGGTCTGCTCGAACTGCGCGGTGCGCTTGCGGTCCTTCGTCACCACGGTCCAGCCGTCGTCCCACATGTCGTAGTCGTGGGTCCCGAGCGTCAGCATCGGCTCGATGGTGAACGTCATGCCGGGCTTCATCACGGTGGTGGCGTGCGGGCTGTCGTAGTGCGGAATGATCAGCCCGGAGTGGAACGAGGAATTGATCCCGTGCCCGGTGAAGTCCCGCACGACCCCGTACCCGAACCGCTTCGCGTACGACTCGATGACCCGCCCGATCACATTGATCTGACGGCCGGGCCGGACCGCCTTGATCGCCCGGCGCAGCGACTCCTCGGTGCGCTCCACGAGCAGCCGCGACTCCTCGTCCACGTCGCCGCAGAGGTAGGTGGCGTTGTTGTCGCCGTGCACTCCGTTGATGTACGCCGTCACGTCGAGGTTCACGATGTCGCCGTCGCTCAGCACCGTCGAGTCCGGGATGCCGTGGCAGATGACCTCGTTGAGCGAGGTGCAGAGCGACTTGGGGAAGCCCCGGTAGCCCAGTGTCGACGGGTAGGCGCCGTGGTCGCACATGAACTCGTGGGCGACCCGGTCGAGTTCGTCGGTCGTGACGCCCGGGGCGATGTGCTTAGCGGCCTCACCCATCGCCTGAGCGGCGATCCGCCCCGCGACGCGCATGCGCTCCACGGTGTCGGCGTCCTGGATCTCCGGACCGGTGTACGGCGTCGGAGCGGGCTTGCCCACATACTCGGGGCGCCGGATGTTTCCGGGCACGGAACGGACGGGAGTGAGCTCCCCTGGTACAAGCAGCGACTGGCCAGACATGTCAGCGAGTTTAGGGCAGGCCCCAACCAGCGCGGATGGGGCAGCATGGCACCGAGGAAAGGAGTCGACGATGGCCCTGTTCAAGAAGCGCACGGTCGGCAAGCCCGGCGAGTGGTACTACTGCCTGGAGCACAAGAAGGTCGAAGAGGGCCCCGAGTGCCCGGCCAAGGACCGCTTCGGCCCGTACGCCTCCCGGCAGGAGGCGCAGCACGCCATGGAGACCGCCCAGGAGCGGAACCTGGAGTGGGAGACCGACCCCAAGTGGCACGACCGCCAGGGGCCGGACGAGAGCGCGGGCGGCTGAGGGCGCGGGCCCGGGGCGCGGCGGCCGGGACCAGTCGGCGGCCGGGACCACCGGGCCCTCCTCGCCGCGCGCGGCCCGCCGGCGCGACGCGTCCTCGTCCGCGGCGGAGCCGTACGGCAGCGGCTCCGGAAGCGCCACCGTAGCCACGCACACCACACGCCCCGGGCCGGACCCGGGGGGACCGGTGGCACCCGCGCCGCCCCATCCCGGCGTTCACCACCGCGGCGGCGGGGGCGCCGTCAGCCGGTCGGCGAGCCGGGACAGCCGGTCGCGGAAGCGCCGCCGCCCACGTGCGATCGGCGCGCTGTTCTCCCCGGCCGCCGCGCTCACCAGGTGCTGGACCGTGTCCAGGTCCACATCGTCGCCGCCCGCCAAGGACAGCGCCTCATGGGCGAGGCCCCGGACCTCCGGATCGCCGTTGTCCAGGGACAGCACCGTCGCACCCGCCCGGCGCGCGTCGTGCACCCGCTCCAGCAGGCCCGCCCCCGGCGACCGGGGCACCACCACGAGCAGCGTCTCGCCCCGCCCGGCCGCCTCGATCCGGCCCAGGCCGACGGAGAGGTGGGCCGGGTCCCCGGGCTCCACCCGGTGGCGCACCAGCGTGGGCGTCAGCTCGGGCAGCCCCGACCAGGTGGACTCGTCGACCAGATGCGCCGCCAGATGCCACGGCTCGTACGCCTCGGTCCCCACCAGCAGCAGCCCGCCGCCGTGCGGGACGACGGACGAGCGCAGCGTCCCGGCGAAGCGCCGGGTGGCGGCCGGCCACTCGGTCCCGGCGAGCACCTCACGCAACAGCGCCACACGTACGGCATCCATGGCCCGGCATCTTGCAGCACATCCGGGCCCCCGTGCCGGGGAACCGGCCCGGAACCATCCGAACGGGGCGCCGGCTCCTGCGTCCCGTCGCGGTCCGCCGGTGCGGTGTCCCATGTGCTACCTGGCAGTAGTGTCGGGGCCATGACTACGAATGACAGCGGCAGCGCGCCCAAGCCCCCGGCCAAGGACCCCTGGGACCTCCCCGACGTGTCCGGGCTGACCGTCGGCGTGCTCGGCGGCACCGGCCCGCAGGGCCGCGGACTCGCCTACCGGTTCGCCCGCGCCGGACAGCAGGTCGTCATCGGCTCGCGCGCGGCCGACCGCGCACAGACCGCCGCGGAGGAGATCGGCCACGGCGTCCGGGGCGCGGACAACGCCGGATGCGCCGCGGCCAGCGACGTCGTGATCGTCGCCGTGCCGTGGGACGGCCACGCCAAGACCCTGGAGTCGCTGCGGGACGAGCTCGCCGGGAAGCTCGTCATCGACTGCGTCAACCCGCTCGGCTTCGACAAGAAGGGCGCCTACGCCCTGAAGCCCGAGGAGGGCAGCGCCGCCGAGCAGGCCGCCGCCCTGCTGCCCGGGTCCCGGGTCACCGCCGCCTTCCACCACCTGTCGGCTGTGCTGCTCCAGGACGAGGCGATCGAGGAGATCGACACCGATGTGCTGGTGCTGGGCGAGGCCCGCGCCGACACCGACCTCGTCCAGGCACTGGCCGGCCGGATCCCCGGAATGCGGGGCATCTTCGCGGGCCGGCTGCGCAACGCCCACCAGGTCGAGTCGCTCGTCGCCAACCTGATCTCGGTCAACCGCCGCTACAAGGCACACGCGGGGCTGCGCGCCACCGACGTCTGAGCGGTGTCCCGGCGGCCACACCCTGCTCGGAGCGGCCGGGGGCATGGGGGACACTGGAGGGGACCGCGCACCATCCCCCGACAGGAGCCACCCCCATGCCCCGCCTAGCTCTCTACGCCGTCGCCTTCTGCGTCCTGTCCGTCGTGGCGGCCGTGATCTCCTTCGTGCAGGGCAGCTGGCCCCTGGGGATCGTCTGGGTGCTCCTGGTCGGACTCTCGTCCAACATGGCCTGGTACTACCTGCGCCGGCAGCGCGGGGCCCGCACCACCCCGAGCGCCTCCTAGCCGTTCCACGAGCAGATCCCGTTGGACGTCTGCCAGAACCGGTAGGTGTCCAGACCGCAGTACGTGTCGAATTCGCTGACGCCGAGCGACCGCAGCAGCGCGTCGATCATGTCGAAGAACGCCGCGTTCACCCCGGGGATCCACAGCAGGGCGAAGACCGCGATCAGCCCGAACGGGGCGAACGGCTCCACCTGCCGGCGCACCTTGTACGAGAGCCAGGGCTCGATCACCCCGTAGCCGTCCAGACCCGGTACGGGCACGGAGTTCAAGATCGCCGCCGTCACCTGGAGCAGCGCGAGGAAGCCCAGCGCGTACCGGAAGGCGGCCGGGACGCCGTCCAGCGCGTCCAGCCAGAACGGCGCCGTGCACACGACGGCGAACAGCACATTGGTCAGCGGCCCGGCCGCCGAGATCAGGCTGTGCCGCCAGCGGCCGCGGATCCGGCCGCGCTCGATGAACACCGCGCCACCCGGCAGACCGATCCCGCCCATGATCACGAACAGCACCGGCAGCACGATGCTCAGCAGGGCATGGGTGTAGCGCAGCGGGTTCAGCGTGAGGTACCCCTTGGCGCCGATGGAGATGTCACCGCTGTGCAGGGCGGTCCTGGCGTGCGCGTACTCGTGGAGACAGAGCGAGACGACCCAGGCCGCCGTGACGAACAGGAACGTGGCGAAGCCGGGCTGAGAGGCGAAATCCGTCCACACCGCCCAGCCGGACACCGCCGCGACGGCGACGATCCCGAGGAAGACCGGGCTGATCCGCCGGTCGCTGCGGGCTGTTGCGGTGGTCATCGGCGAGCTCCTGATGGCTGTGGGAGGGACGGGAGCGGGCGGGCGGCGAGCCCCGACCGTACAGGCGACACGCCGGAAACGTCTGGCATCGGGCCGGTGGTTCCATGAAGGGTGGAGGCATGACAGCAGGTACGGCGGACGGCCCGCGGGGATACGGCCGGGGCGCGGTCCCGCTCCTGCCCCCGGTCACGGACAATGGGCGCGTGCGCTACAGCATCCTCGGTACCACTCAGGCACTCCGCGACGACGGCACCGCCGTCGCCATCGGCGGGGCGCGACTGCGCGCCCTGCTCACCGTCCTCGCGCTGCGGGCCGGCCGGACCGTGCCGGCCGCCGTGCTCGTCGGCGAGGTGTGGGACGGGGACCCGCCCGCGGATGCGCCGGGCGCCCTCCAGGCACTCGTGGGCCGGCTCCGCCGGGCGCTGGGCCATGAGGCGATCACCTCGGCGGAGAGCGGCTACCGGCTGGCCGCCGAACCGGACACCGTCGACCTGTACCGCTTCGAACGGCTCGCCGGGGAGGGGGCTCGGGCCCTGGAGGAGGGCGATCCCGCGAAGGCCGTGAGCGTCCTCGACGACGCGCTGGGCCTGTGGCGCGGCCCGGTACTCGCCGATCTCCCGGACCGCCGCGCGGACGAGGTCCGCTGGACGGCCCGCAGGCTCGACGCCCGCCGCACCCGGCTCACCGCCGCGCTCGCCCTCGGCCGGGCCGAGGAGGTACTGCCGGAACTGGCGGCGCTCTGCGGCGAGCACCCCCTCGACGAACCGCTCCAGGCGCTGCGGCTGCGCGCCCTGCGCGACGCCGGACGCACCGCCCAGGCACTGGCCGCGTACGAGGAGGTGCGCACCGTGCTCGCCGACCGGCTCGGCACCGACCCGGGCGCCGAGCTGAGCGCCCTGTACGCCGAGCTGCTCCGCCAGGAACCCGTGCGTCCGCGCTCGCCGGCGGCCGCTCCGCCCGCGCGCCCCGGCCCCCGGGCCCCCGCGGCCCCGCCCGGCAACCTCCGGGTCCGGCTCACCAGCTTCGTCGGCCGGGAGAGCGACATCGACGCCCTGCGCGGCGACCTCTCGCGGGCCCGGCTGGTCACCCTGCTCGGCCCCGGCGGCGCCGGCAAGACCCGGCTCTCCCAGGAGGCCGCCGAATCCGTCGGCCCCGCCGCCTGGCCGGACGGGGTGTGGATGGCCGAGCTCGCCCCGGTCGACGACCCCGAATCGGTGCCGGAGGCCGTCCTCACCGCCCTCGGCGGCCGGGAGACCGTACTGCGCGGTGCGGGCGCCGAGGAGCTCCGGGCCGCCGAACGGCACGGCGGCGAACCGCTCAGCAGACTCACCGAGCACTGTTCCGGCCGCCGCATGCTGCTGCTCCTGGACAACTGCGAGCACGTCATCGAGGCCGCCGCCGCCCTCGCCGACCATCTGCTGGCGCGCTGCCCGGAACTCACCGTCCTCGCGACCAGCCGCGAACCCCTCGGCGTACCGGGCGAGTTCGTCCGGCCCGTCGACCCGCTGCCCGATCCGATGGCGCTGCGACTGTTCGCCGAGCGCGGCGCCGCCGCGCAGTCCGGCTTCCGGGTCGACGCGGACGAGCGGACGGCGGAGGCCGTCGCCGAGATCTGCCGCCGGCTGGACGGTCTCCCGCTCGCCATCGAACTCGCCGCCGCCCGGCTGCGGATGCTCACACCGCGCCAGATCGCCGACCGGCTCGACGACCGCTTTCGCCTGCTGACCAGCGGCAGCCGCACCGTGCTGCCCCGACAGCAGACCCTGCGGGCCGTCGTCGACTGGTCCTGGGACCTCCTGGACGAGGCCGAACGCAGCGCGCTGAGACGGCTGTCGGTCTTCTCCGGCGGCTGCACCCTCGCCGCCGCCGAGGCGGTCTGCGCGGACGGCTCCCAGGACGTGTACGACATCGCCCGGGTGCTCGGTTCACTCGTCGACAAGTCCCTCGTCGTCGCAGCGCCCGGCGCGGACGGCGGGATGCGCTACCGCCTGCTGGAGACCGTCGGTGAGTACGCCGCCGAGCGGCTCGACGAGGCGGCGGAGCGGGACACCGTGGAGCGGCGGCACCTGGTGTTCTTCCGGGAGCTGGCCCGCACCACCGACGCCGAACTCCGCGGCGCCGGGCAGCGCGCCGCCATCGAGCTCTTCCAGCGCGAGTACGAGAACCTGCGCACCGCCCTGCGGCACGCCGTCGCCGCCCGCGACGAGCAGGAGGTGCTCTGCATGGTGCTCTCCCTCTCCTGGTACTGGCACATACGCGATCTGAGCAGCGACGCCCTCCAGTGGGCCGAGGCCGCCGCCGACCTCGGTCCGGATCCGTTCGCCCCGCCCGGCAGCCCCGCACCGCCCCTGCACGAACGCTGCATCGACGCGCCCCCGCCGATGAGACCCGAGCTGCTCCAGGAGGCGCGGCGTCAGGTGGCGCTCGTCCGGATGGTCAGCACGGACGACGGAATGGACGAGTGGACGAACGTCGACAGCCTGGCGCGGCTGCGGGTCGTCGCGTCCACCTACCGGCCGGGCCAGCCGCAGACCTGCCGCTGGCCGACCTCCCTCTGGTTCTTCGCCGTGCTGGTCACCGGTGACCTGGGCGCACTGCGCGACCTGATGGAGAAGACGGTCGTGGCGGCCCGCGGGTTCGGCTACGAATGGGAGCTGGCCTCGTCGCTCCAGATGCGCGCCAACGTGCTGGCCAACCGGCTCGACTGGGCGGTCCAGGCCGGTGCGGACGCCGACGAGAGCCTGGAGATCTTCGTCCGCCTCGGGGACGACTGGGGCGCGGCCGAGGCGCTCTCCGCGCGCGGCGAGGCCGGCGAGAAGCGGGGCGACTACGGCCAGGCTGCCGACGACTACCAGGCCGCGGTCGGCTACGCGGAGAAGATCGGCGCCCGTGCCCAGGTGTCGGTGCTCCGCACCCGGTACGCCTCCGCCCTGACCGAGCTGGGCCGAGGCGCGGAGGGCGAGGCCATTCTGCGCGAGGTGCTCCAGGAGACGTGGCACACGGGGCACGGGGCCAAGTCCTTCGCCCGGCTCTTCCTGGCCATGTGGCTGGGCAGGTCCGGCCGGGTCGGCGAGGCCCGCGAACACCTCACCGCCCTGCGCGAGGAGTTCACGGCGGAGACCCAGGCGATCTTCGACGGATTCGTGCTGGGAGGGGTGGCCTGGCTGGACAACCTGGAGGGGCTGTACGCGGACGCCCTGGACCGCAGCCGGCAGGCGCTGGCCCGGTCCGGCGATCCGCTGACGCGGATGGTGGCGCCGCACATGGTCACCATCCACCTGGTCAGCGCCGCGCGGGCGCTGGGCGGCCTCGGCGGGGAGCGCCGGGCCGCGCTGGCCGTGCGGCTGCTGGTCACCTGCCGGGAACTGCTGCCGGGCGGACACGTGCCGACGGCGATGGAGCGGGAGAACTACGAGGCGGCGGAGGAACTGGTCCGGGCCGCTCTCGGGGACGCCGCCTTCGAGACCGCGTACGCCGAGAGCGGCGGCCTCTCCATGGAGGAGGCCACCGCTCTCGTCGACGCGTACCGGGACTGAACCGCTCCGGTCAGGTCCGCTTGCGGAACTTCGACACCGCCAGCGGCGCCGTGACGGCGGTGATGCCCACGGCCCAGACGAGGGTCATCCACACGGAGTGGCCGAGCGGTCCGCCGGTCATCAGGCCACGCGCCGCGTCGGCCAGGTTGGACAGCGGGTTGTAGTCGGTGAAGGTCTTGAGCCAGCCGGGCATCGTCGTCGGCGGGGCGAAGATCGAGGAACCGAACTGAAGAGGCATCAGGACGAGAAAGCCCATCGCCTGAACCGACTGGGGCGTCTTGAGGGACAGCCCGAGCAGGATGAAGATCCACATGATCGCGGCGCCGAACGCCGCCGACAGCACCACCGCGACCAGCAGGCCGGAGACCGAGTCCACCTGGAGTCCGAGCGCGAAGCCCATGCCCAGCAGGATGGCCGTGGCGACCATCATCCGGCCCAGCTCGACCACGATCTTCGCGATGAGCACCGACGAACGGGCGATCGGCATCGTGCGGAACCGGTCCATGACCCCCTTGTGGAAGTCGTCGTTGACGCCGGTGCCGACCGCGGTGGCGATGTTCATGCCCATCATCGCCATCAGCCCGGGGATCACGTAGTTGATGTAGGTCTGCCGGTCACCGCCCAGGCTCGCGCCGACGGATCCGCCGAAGACGTACACGAACAGCAGGGTGAAGACGATGGGCATCAGCAGCACATCGAACATCGACTCCGGATCCTTCTTGATCTGGAGCAGGTTGCGCCGCATCAGCGCACTGATGTGGCGCAGGTTGCCGCGCAGCCCGATCCGGGCGTCGTCATCGAGCGTCGTGACCGGGGCGGCACCGGCCGAACCGGCGGGGGCGGGCTTCAGAGTCGTCGTGCTCATGCCGCGACCTCCTCGTGGATCGTGTCGGTGGGGGCCGAGGTCTTCTCGCCGGTGATGGCGAGGAAGACCTCGTCCAGGCTGGGCAGCGCGGTGGCGACGTGCGCCAGCGAGAAGCCCCGGGTGCCGAGCAGACCTATGACGGCCGTCAGCTGCTCGTCGCTGAGGATCGGTACGTACAGCAGCCCCTCGTCCGGGACCGCCTGCGCGCCCGCGACACCATCGAGACCGGTCTCGCGCAGTGCCTGCGCCATCGCGGCCAGCTCGGACGGGTCCGTGGGCCGGATCTGCAGGGTGCGGCCGCCGACCCTGGCCTTCAGCTCGTCGACCCCGCCGCGGGCGATGATCTTGCCGTGGTCGATGACGGTGAGCTCACTTGCGAGCTGTTCGGCCTCTTCCATGTACTGGGTGGTGAGCAGCACGGTCGCCCCCTCCGCGACCATCCTCTGCACCTCGTCCCAGACCTCGTTGCGGGTACGGGGGTCGAGCCCCGTCGTCGGCTCGTCCAGGTACAGCACGGCCGGGCTGCCGATCATGGAAGCGGCCAGGTCCAGCCGACGCCGCATGCCGCCGGAGTACTCCATCGCGGCCTTCTTCGCCGCGTCGGTGAGCGAGAAGCGCTCCAGCAGCTCGTCGGCGCGCGAACGGGCCTTGTTGCGCGGCAGGTCGAGCAGCCGCCCGATCATGTAGAGGTTCTCCCAGCCGGAGAGCTTCTCGTCGACCGAGGCGTACTGCCCGGTCAGACCGATGGTGCGGCGCAGCCGGCGGGGCTGCTTCACCACGTCGTAGCCCGCCACGACCGCGTGTCCGGCGTCGGGCAGGATCAGGGTGGAGAGGACTCGTACGAGGGTGGTCTTGCCGGCTCCGTTGGGGCCGAGCACTCCGAGTACGGTGCCCTCGCGCACATCGAGGTCCACGCCGTCCAGAGCTTTGGTCGAGCCGTAGTGCTTGACCAGTCCCCGTACCTCGACGGCGTTCGAGCCGTTACTGGGGTTCTTGTCGATTCGCGTCATGTCCACCATCAGACCAGCCGCCACCGACAAGCCACCGACAGCGGGCCGACAGCCCGCCGATGGGGGAAGTCGGCGGGCTGTCGGTGGTGCCGGCAGTGGTCGTCCGGGTCAGTGGAAGGTGTGCTCGGGCGCCGGGAACGTGCCGCCGACGACCTCGTCCGCGTACGCCTTCGCGGCGTCGCCGAGGATCTGGCGCAGATCTGCGTACTGCTTGGTGAAGCGCGGCACCTTGCCACCGGTCAGGCCCACCATGTCGGTGTAGACCAGCACCTGCGCGTCGGTGTCGGGGCCGGCCCCGATGCCGACGGTCGGGATGTGCAGGGTGCGGGTGACCTCGGCGGCCAGTTCGGCCGGTACGAGTTCCAGGACGACGGCGAACGCGCCCGCGTCCTGCACGGCCTTGGCGTCGCGCAGCATCTGCTGGGCGGCCTCCTCGCCGCGGCCCTGCACCCGGTAGCCCATCGCGTTGACGGACTGCGGGGTCAGACCGATGTGGGCCATGACCGGGATGCCGGCGTCGACCAGGAGCTTGATCTGCTCGTGGCTGCGCTCACCGCCCTCCAGCTTGACCGCGCCGACCCCGGACTCCTTGATCAGCCGGGTGGCGTTGCGCAGGGCCTGGACCGGGCCCTCCTGGTAGGCCCCGAAGGGCAGGTCGGCGACGACCAGGGCGCGCTTGGTGCCCCGGACGACGGCGGCGGAGAGGATGGCGATCTCGTCCATCGTGACGGGCACGGTGGTCTCGTAGCCGAGGTGACAGTTGCCCATCGAGTCGCCGACGAGCATGACCGGGATGCCGGCCTCGTCGAAGACGGACGCGGTCATCGCGTCATAGGCGGTGAGCATGGGCCACTTCTCGCCGCGCTCGGTGGCGGCGGCGATGTCGTGGACGGTGACGCGGCGGTTGCTCTTGCCTCCGTACAGCGCCTTGCTGCTGTCGGCGGGGGCTCCCGCGGGGGGTGTGGCGGACTGGTCGTGCGCAGCCTGAAGCGACATTGCCAACGGCTCCTTCGTCATCTCGAGGCGCCCTGACGGCGTCCCCGGATCCCTTCCATGGTGGCATCCCGGGGGCGGTCACGGGAAGTGGGCCCGCACACGTCCCCCGGACGACGGGGCGGTTCCCTGTTCCCGCCGGGTAAAGACTTTCCAATACGAGACGGTATCGTATCGAAATGACTTAGGCTCTTGTCCATGTCCATACCGTCCGGCGCTCCCGCCGTCGTGCCCCAGGTCCCGGAGGCGGTCCACCGCCGCCGCTGGGCGATCCTCGTTGTCCTGATGTTCAGCCTGCTCATCGTGGTGCTGGACAACTCGATCCTGAACGTCGCCGTCAAGACGATCGCTTCCCCCTCACCCACCGGTCTGGGGGCCACCCAGAGCGAGCTGGAGTGGGCGATCAACTCCTACACGCTCGTCTTCGCAGGACTGCTCTTCACCGCGGGCCTGCTCGGTGACCGCGTCGGACGCAAGAAGATGCTGCTCCTCGGCATCGTGCTCTTCGGCATCGGCTCGGCCTTCGCCGCCATGTCCGGCTCGCCGGGCGAACTCGTCGCCTGGCGCGCCGTGATGGGCTTCGGCGCCGCCTTCGTGATGCCGGCCACCCTCGCCGTCCTGATGAACGTCTTCGAGCGCGACGAGCAGCCCAAGGCCATCGGCATCTGGGCCGGCAGCGTGGGCCTCGGCATCGCGATCGGCCCGATCACCGGCGGACTGCTACTCGAACACTTCTGGTGGGGCTCGATCTTCCTGGTCAACGTGCCCGTCGTGGTCATCGCCCTGATCGCGATGGTGATCCTCGTACCGGACTCCAAGGACCCGAAGCCGGGCCGTCTCGACCCGGTGGGCGTGGTGCTCTCCATCATCGGCCTGGTGCTGCTGGTGTACGGCATCATCCGTGGCGGTGAACTGGCCGACTTCACCGACGTGTCCGTGCTCCTGCCGGTCATCGGTGGTCTGGCCGTCCTGGTCGTGTTCGTCCTCCACGAGAAGCGCAGCAGCAGCCCGGCCATCGACATCACGTACTTCCGCAAGCCGGCCTTCTCGGCCGCCGTCGCCGCCATCGCGCTGGTCTTCTTCGCGCTGATGGGCGTGACGTTCTTCTCCGCCTTCTACATGCAGAGCGTGCGGGGCTGGAGCGCCCTCCAGTCGGGGCTGCTGATCCTGCCGCTCGCCGTCGCCCAGATGATCTTCGCGCCCAGGGCCCGGCTGGTGGTCGACCGGTTCGGCGCCCGCGCCGTGTGCACCGTCGGCATGCTGATGGTCGCGGTCGGACTGGCGGCGTTCGCGCTGTTCGACGCCGACACGCCCGTCTGGCTGATGTGTGTGGTCTTCTTCGTGCAGGGCACGGGCATGGCCCATGTGATGCCGCCGGTCACCGTCGCCGTGATGCAGGCGCTGCCGCGCGAGAAGGCCGGCTCCGGCTCGGCGGTCAACAACACCTTCCGGCAGGTCGGCGGTGCCCTCGGGATCGCCGTCCTCGGCTCGGTGCTGTCCGCCGTCTACCGTGGGGACATCGAGGGCCACCTCGGCGCGCTCCCGGCCGGCGCAAGGGACGCGGCGGCGGAGTCCATCGAGGCGACGCTCGGCATAGCGGAGAAGCTGGGTCCGAAGGGTGCACCGCTGGTCGCCGCGGCGCACGACGCCTTCCTGAGCGCCATGCACATCACGGCCATCAGCTCGGCCTTCGTGGCCCTGCTCGGAGCGATCGTGGTCGCGCTGTTCCTGCCCGGCAGGCCGCCGGCCGAGCAGACGTCCGCGCGCGACGAGCAGGCGGCGCCCGCACCCGCGGGACGGTGACGCCGACGGCCTCGTAAGGCTGACGGCGTCAAGCCGCCGACGGCCTCGTACGGCTGAAAGCGGCGGGACGCCGTCCGCCTGGGCGAGAATCGGGGCGGCGAAAGGTGGTTTCACGTGCAGGCTCAGGCATCGGACCGGGGCGAGCGGGCTCCGGTCGAGGGCGACCGCGACCCCGTCGGCGACCAGGAGCCCCGTCGCGGCCGTCCGCGCAGCGCGGCGGCCGAGCGGGCCATCCTGGACGCCGTCGTCGAACTGCTGGAGGCCGGGGAGCCCCTGGCCGGCCTCTCCATCGAGCGGATCGCCCGCACCGCCGGAGTCGGCAAGGCCACCATCTACCGGCGCTGGAAGGACAAGGAGGAGCTCTTCGTCGACGTCCTGCGCGACATCGAGCCACCGGAGCCCGATGTCTCCGGCACCGCCGGCCTCGACGACCTGCGCGTCCTGCTGGAGTCGATGCGCAGGCGCGGCCAGGCCCAGCGCTCCTCGGTGCTGCTGCACAACGTCTTCGCGCAGATGAAGAGCCACCCCAAGCTCTGGGCCGAGTACCAGTGCACGGTGATCGCCCCCCGCCGGGTCGCCATGCTCGCGGCCGTGCACCGGGCCGTCGACGCGGGCGAACTGCGGGGCGACACGGACGTGGAGCTGATGGACGACCTGTTCCTCGGCCCCATGCTCGTACGCACCGTCCACCGGCCGGACGCGCCGCTGCCCGACGACCTCGCCGACCGCATCATCCAGCTGGTCGTCGAGGGTGTCGGACCGCGCCCGCAGGGCGCCGCACCCGGCAAACCCGCAGGCCAAGGCTGACGCGCCGGGCCCGGCCCGAGTGTGCGCGTTCTGTCACAAGCCCCCGCGGACCGGCCCCGGCCGGAACCCGTCGCGCCGCCCCGTTCGTCCTCGTGGCAGTACGGCCGTCATCGACGGCGGGAAAAACATCGCGCATCGCCTAGGGTCGTGGGCGCGGGCGATGTGCACGGCAAGGCAGTGAGGACAGCGCGATGGTGCAGGCGTACAGGACGGACACCGGGAACGGCGGCGTGGGGCCGCAGCCCACCGGATCCCGCTTCCGGGACCTGCGCGACAGGCTGACCCGGGACAGAGGCATCTGGCGGCGCGGGATCGTCCTGGCGGGCTGCTCGGTCCTGCTGACCCTCGTGATGGTCCTGCACGCACACATCCCGAACGCCATCGGCAACCTGGGCAGCCTCAGCGAGACGTTCCTGCCGTGGATCGCCGTCTTCGTACCCGTGCTGCTCGTGCTCGGCCTGGTACGGCGCTCCGCCACCGCGCTCATCGCGCTGCTGCTGCCGATCGTGGTCTGGTTCAACGTGTTCGGCGGCCTGCTCACCGACAAGTCGGGCGGCGACGGCGATCTCACCGTCGCCACCCACAACGTCAACGCGGACAACACCGACCCCGCGGGCACCGCCCAGCAGGTCGCGGGCTCCGGCGCCGACGTCATCGCACTCCAGGAACTGCCCGCCGGCAAGGTCGCCACGTACGAGTCGGCGCTCGCCGCCCGCTTCCCGTACCACTCGGTGCAGGGGACCGTCGGCGTGTGGAGCAAGTACCCGATCAGCGACACCCGCCCGGTGGACATCAAGATGGGATGGGTCCGGGCCATGCGGACCACCGTCGCCACCCCCGAGGGCAAGGTCGGCGTCGTCGTCGCGCACCTGCCGTCGGTACGGGTCAAGCTGCACGCCGGATTCACCGCCAACCAGCGCGACCAGAGCGCGGACGCTCTGGGCAAGGCCATCGCGAGGGAGAAGCTGGACCGGGTCGTCCTGCTCGGAGACCTCAACGGCACCATGAACGACCGCGCGCTCAACGCGGTCACCTCGCAGATGCGCTCCACCCAGGGAGCCGCCGGGGACGGCTTCGGATTCAGCTGGCCCGCCTCGTTCCCGATGGCCCGGATCGACCAGATCATGGTCAGGGGCGTCGACCCCGTGTCGTCCTGGACGCTCCCCGCCACGGACAGCGACCACCTCCCGATCGCCGCCAGCGTCAAGCTCTGACGTCACGGGCCGTTCACCTCCCGGCATAAACCATCTGAGAGTATTTGTTCCGATCAGGGACCGAGGCCGACCGGCGATGGAGCCGGTCCGCCGCTGTGCGCTCCGGCCCCCACACCCGGCAGCGCCGCCATGCCCCGGCTCCCTCCTGCGCCTCGCGCCACGGCCGGCCCTGCCCGCCGCGGTGGACGGGGCCCCCTGCGGAAAGGTCTCTCCTCATGCCTCTGGCTCTGCTCGCACTCGCGGTGAGCGCCTTCGGCATCGGTACCACGGAGTTCGTGATGATGGGCCTGCTGCCCGATGTCGCGGACGATCTCGGCACCTCCGTCCCCACGGCGGGCTACCTCGTGTCGGCCTATGCGATCGGTGTGGTGCTCGGCGCCCCGCTGCTCACCGCCCTCGGCTCCCGGATCCCGCGCAAGCGGATGCTCCTGCTGCTGATGGCGCTCTTCACCGTCGGCAACCTCGCCTCCGCGCTCGCGCCCGGCTTCGGCTGGCTGATCGCCGGCCGGGTCCTCGCCGGGCTGCCGCACGGCGCGTTCTTCGGCGTCGGCGCGGTCGTCGCCGCCCGGCTGGTCGCCGACGGGCGCCAGGCACGGGCCGTGGCGACGATGTTCCTCGGCCTGACCGTCGCCAACATCGTCGGCGTACCCGCCGCCACCCTGCTCGGTCAGCACCTCGGCTGGCGCGCCACGTTCCTGGTCGTCGCGGTGATCGGGCTGTGCGCGATGGCCGCGCTCGCCCGGCTCGTCCCGCAGATCCCCGTCGACGCGCACGGTGATGTCCGTCACGAACTGCGGGCCCTGGGCAACCGGCAGGTGCTGCTCGGACTGCTCACCGCCGTCTTCGGCTTCGCCGGGGTCTTCGCCGTGTACTCCTACCTCTCGGCGATGACGACCGAGGCGATGGGCTTCGGCGAATCCTCGGTCACGCCGGTGCTGGCGCTCTTCGGCATCGGCATGACGCTCGGCGCGCTCGCGGCGGGCCCGCTCACGGACCGGGCGCTGCGTCCGACCCTGTACGGGTCGCTGGGCGCGCTGGCGGTCGTCCTGGTGGTCTTCCCGTTCGCCGCGCACGTGCAGTGGGCCGCGCTGGTGATGGTGGTGCTCCTGGGCGGGGTCGGCTTCATGACGACCACACCGCTCCAGATGCTCGTCATGAACAAGGCCAAGGACGCCCCGACGCTGGCGTCCGCCTCCAACCACTCCGCGTTCAACCTGGCCAACGCGGGTGGCGCGTGGCTGGGCGGGATGGCCATCGCGGCCGGCTGGGGCTGGACGTCCCCGGCGCTGGTCGGCGCGGTCCTGGCCGTCGCAGGCCTCGCGGTGGCGGTCACGGCGGGATTCCTGGACCGCGACCCCACTCCGTCCCGAGTGGTGGCCCGCGCGACCCCGGAACCCACCGCGGCACGACACGGATCCGAAGCGGACGTGCACTGAAAGCGCGACGCCCGCCCGGCAGCACCCAGCCCGTCCGGCGATTGGGGGCACCACGGGCGTCGGCGTGGACGTGTGCTGAGTAACGACGCCCGGCAGCACCGAGCCCGTCCGGCGATTGAGGGCACCCCTCCCGACACACCCTCAGCCGGACGGGCCCGCGCACCCCACCCCCGGCGTCAGCCGGACTCGCGCCACCGGTTCGTGATCGGCAGTCGCCGGTCCTTGCCGAACCCCTTGGGCGAGATCTTCGTCCCCGGCGGGTACTGCCGCCGCTTGTACTCCGCCGTGTCCACCATCCGCAACGTCTTCGCGACCAGCGCCGCGTCGAACCCGGCCTCGACGATCGCGTCGAGCCCCTGGTCCCGGTCGACGTACAGCTCCAGGATCCGGTCCAGCACGTCGTAGTCCGGCAGCGAGTCCGTGTCGACCTGCCCCGGCCGCAGCTCGGCGCTGGGCGGCTTGGTGATGGAGGCCTCCGGGATCGGCGGGGTCTGCCCGCGCTCCTCGGCCGCCCGGTTGCGCCACTTCGCCAGCCGGAAGACCGACGTCTTGTACACGTCCTTGATCGGCCCGTACGCGCCCACCGAGTCCCCGTACAGCGTCGAGTAGCCGACGGCCAGCTCCGACTTGTTGCCCGGCGCCAGGACGATCTGGCCCTCCTGGTTGGAGACGGCCATCAGCATCGTGCCGCGCAGCCGCGACTGGAGGTTCTCCTCGGCGAGACCGCTGAGACCCAGCGAGCCCATGTACGCGTCGAACATCGGCTCGATCGGTACGGTCCGGAAGTTCAGCCCGGTACGCCGCGCCAGCTCGGCCGCGTCGCCCTTGGAGTGGTCCGACGAGTACTTCGACGGCATGGAGATGCCGTACACGTTCTGCGCGCCCAGCGCGTCGCAGGCGATCGCGGCGACCAGCGCCGAGTCGATCCCGCCGGAGAGCCCGATGAGCACGCTGCTGAAGCCGTTCTTCGCGGCGTACGCCCGCAGCCCCACCACGAGCGCGGAGTACAGCTCCTCGTCGTCGTCGAGCCGGTCCGCGTACCCTCCGGTCAGCTCCGCCCCGTAGCCGGGCAGCGGCTTCTCGGACAGCGTCACGTGATCGATCCGGAGCCCGTCGTTGACCACACCGGACGGCGCCCGGTCCGCGGCGGCCGGCAGCTCCAGGTCGATGATCACGCTGCCCTCGGCGAACTGCGGGGCGCGCGCGATCACCTCGCCGTGCTTGTCGACGACGATCGAGTCACCGTCGAAGACCAGCTCGTCCTGGCCGCCGATCATCGCCAGATAGGCCGTCGTGCAGCCGGCCTCCTCGGCCCGCCTGCGGACCAGTTCCAGCCGGGTGTCGTCCTTGTCCCGCTCGTACGGCGAGGCGTTGATCGAGAGCAGCAGCCCGGCCCCGGCGGCCCGCGCGGCCGGCACCCGGCCGCCGTCCTGCCAGAGGTCCTCGCAGATCGCGAGCGCCACATCGATGCCGTGCACCCGTACGACCGGCATCGAGTCGCCCGGCATGAAGTACCGGAACTCGTCGAAGACGCCGTAGTTGGGCAGATGGTGCTTGGCGAAGTTCAGCGCGATCCCGCCGCGGTGCAGTACGGCGGCGGCGTTGCGCGGGGACCCGGCGGGCTGGCCGTAGCGCGGCGCCGGGAACTCGGAGCGGTCGAGGTATCCGACGACGACCGGCAGCTCCCCGAACCCCTCCTCGTCGAGACGGGCGGCGAGCGCGCGCAGCGCGTCCCGCGAGGCCTCGACGAAGGACGAGCGCAGGGCCAGGTCCTCGACGGGGTAACCGGTCAGCACCATCTCGGGGAACGCCACCAGGTGGGCGCCCTGTTCGGCGGAGTGCCGGGTCCAGTGGAGGATCGCCTCGGCGTTGCCGGCGAGGTCACCGACCGTCGAGTCGATCTGATTCAGTGCGAGGCGTAGTTGAGGCACGCCGCCCAGTGTAATCGTCTGACTGACGCGATGTCCTGGCGGGCCGCGCGGAACGCCGTCCGGCCCGCCAGGGGCCCGGTCAGCGGCGGTAGCCGACGACCGTCATCATGCCCGCCTCCGCGTGGTACAGGTTGTGGCAGTGCAGCATCCACAGCCCCGGGTTGTCGGCGTCGAAGTCCACCGTCAGCGGCTGTCGCGGCAGCACGATCGCGGTGTCCTTGCGCGCCCCGGACGCGTCCCCGGCCAGCGCGAACGTGTGCCCGTGCAGATGGATCGGATGCCACATCCGGGTCGGGTTGCGGAACTCCAGCCGCACCCGCTCCCCGGCCTCCACCGGATGACGCTGGTCGGCGCTGTACGGCTTTCCGTCGAAGGCCCAGTCGTACGCCTCCATGGAACCGGTCAGCCTGATCCGCACCGTCCGGTCGGGCTCCTTGGCGGGCAGCGCGACGGACGCGTCCGGGACCAGCCGGTCCGCCGTCACCAGTGCACCGTCCAGCTCCTTGGGCCGCGCGGAGGCGGCGGGCGCCGCTCCCGGGCCGGTCCGGAGCAGTGCCCTCGCGGAGGCCTTCTTCCCCTCGGCCAGCGCGGTCAGCGGGAACACCCCGTCCCCTGCGGTCACCAGCACGTCGTACCGTTCGCCCATGCCGAGCAGCAGGGTGTCGGCCGGGGTGTGCCGGACCGGGAAGCCGTCGGTGTGGGTGACCGTCATCCGGTGCCCGCCGAGCGCGAGGCGGAAGGCGGTGTCGCCGCCCGCGTTGATGATCCGTAGCCGGATCCGGTCGCCGGGCCGTGCGGTGAACACCGAAGGATCCTCCTCGGTGCGGCCGTTGACCAGGTAATAGGGGTAGGCGACATCACCCGCGTCACCGCCGAGCAGTTGGCTGGTGGCGCCCGTCAGCATGCGTGACGGACCGTCGTCGGCGGCGCCGGACGTGGACGGCGCGGGCATGGCGTGCCCGCTGTGAGCGGTGCCGCCGGTGAGCTCGGCGAGCACCGCGTCGGGCGTGGAACCGTCCACGCCGTCGACCCAGTCGTCCAGGACGACGACCCACTCCCTGTCGTACGACAGCGGCTCCTTCGGGTCCTCGACGATCAGCGGCGCGTACAGCCCGCGGTCCAGCTGGACGCCCGAGTGCGGGTGGAACCAGTACGTGCCGGGGTTCGGCACCGCGAACCGGTACGTGAAGTCGGCGCCCGGCTCGATGGGGCGCTGGGTGAGATCGGGCACCCCGTCCATGTCGTTGCGCAGGGCGAGCCCGTGCCAGTGCAGCGAGGTCGACTGGGGCAGGTGGTTGGCGAGGGTGAGGGCGAGCGTGTCACCCGCGGTGACCCGCACCTCCCTGCCGGGCAGCCGGTCCCCGTACGACCAGGTGCTGACGGTGTGCCCGCCGCCCAGTTCGAGCCGGGACGGGGTGGCGGTCAGGGCGATCTCCCGTACGGGGCCGGAGCCCCGGCGCTGCTCGGCCGCCGCGACCTCGGGGCCGTCGGGCGAGACGTACCCCTCGGGGGCGGGGGTGCCGGACGGGCCGGTGGGCGTCGTGTCGTGGTGGGCCTGCGTACCGCTGCCCCAGCCGAAGCGGGCGGCGAGAGCGTTCGTACCGGCCAGGGCGATCGACGCGCCGAGCACGGCGCGGCGGGTGTGCTGAGCGGGCATGGCTGAGTGCACCTCGGGGATGTCGTCGGTGTGGTGAAGGGCGGACGGGCGCGCGGTGCGCCCGTATCCGCGGTACCGGCGGACCGGTGAGGAGGACCCTGCGCGGCCGTGGCGGGGGAGTGCGCCGCGGCGCGCGCGAGGCACGGGCGGCGGCGTCCCCCGGCAGGGTGCTCGCGGCCCGCCGGGTCACCCGCGGAAGCCCGGTGAGGAGCGCGGGACCCGGGGCGGAGCGCCCGGTGAGGAGTGCGGGACCCCGGGCGGAGAGCACGGTGAGGCAGACGGCCACCCGGTCCATTCCCACGCGCTCCTCGTCCCGAACATGGCGGCCAACCTACCCCCGCCGGGTATGTGAACGACGGCGGCCCGCCGCCCCGCGCGCGGCGGGGCGACGGGCCGATGGGCCGTCCGGGCGTACGCGTGCCGGTCAGCCGCGTGAGTAGACCTTCTCCGCCCAGCCGGCGATCTGGTCGTCCGAGAGGTGCTGGGCCAGATCGGCCTCACTGATCATGCCGATCAACGTCTTGTTCTCGACCACGGGCAGCCGGCGGATGCGATGGCTCTGCATCTCCTCCAGAACGTCCTCCACCTCCGCGCCCGCGTCGATCCAGCGGGGCGTGCCCTGGGCGAGGTCACCCGCGGTCACCTTCGAGGGGTCCCGGCCCATCGCCACACAGCCGACCACGATGTCGCGGTCGGTGAGGATGCCGACCATCCGGTCCTGCTCGCCGTTGGCCGAGATGGGCAGCGCCCCGACGTTGTGCTCACGCATCAGCTGTGCGGCGCGGTCGAGGGTCTCGTGCGCCGGGATCCAGGTGGCGCCGGTGTGCATGATGTCCTTGGCGGTGGTCATGGCGGGTTCCTCCTGCGTGCCGATGGGCGCTGCCGTACGACCCCGAGCGAACCCATCGTGGGGGGCCCGTTCGGGGTACGCGAGCGCTATCACCCATTCGGGTGCATCTGTGGAGGCCCGGGAACCTTTCAGCTCCTCGGTGCCGCCCCGCGCTCCGCCAGCATTTCCGCCATCGCGTCCAGCTCGGATTGCTGGGCCTCGGCCATGCCCCGGGCGAGACGCTTCTCCGCCTTGACGGTGCACAGGTCCGCGCAGCCGCGGGCCATGTCGATACCGCCCTTGTGGTGGTCGGTCATCAGCTGGAGATACAGGATCTCGGCCTGCTTGCCACTGGCCGCGCGAAGCCGCCCGAGCTCGGTGCGGGTGGCCATGCCGGGCATCAGGGACCCGTCATGGGCCCGGTAACCGCTGCCCGCCGTACCGTCCATCCCGTCCATGTCACCCATGTCGTGGCCGGCGTGCCGCCCGTTCATCCAGGTCATCGGCTCCTGCCCGGCGGCCACCTTGGGCAGCTCCCACAGATCCAGCCAGCCGAGCAGCATGCCCCGCTGGTTGGCCTGCGTGTTGGCGATGTCGTACGCGAGACGGCGCACGTCCTCGTTCTCCGTGCGGTCCCGGACGATGAAGGACATCTCGACGGCCTGCTGGTGGTGGACGGCCATGTCGCGGGCGAACCCGGCGTCCGCCGAGTCCACCGCGGGGGTGCCCGGGGCGGACGCGCTCGCGTGGTGGTCCGCCCCGTCGTCCCGCGCGGAGGCCATCGTCGTGGCCCCCGCGAACAGGACGGCGAGCGCGGCCGCGGAGCCGACCAGCCAGCGGGTGCGCCGGGAGTGCTCCGGCACCCTCACTGCGCGTCCAGCCCGCCGGTGCACGCCGCGCCCGGCTCGGGGGTCTGCGGCCCCTGCACGTACTTGGTGAAGAACTGCGCCACCCGGGGGTCGTCCGCACCGTCCACCGTGACCTGCTTGCCCCAGGCGCTGAGCATGATGGTGCCGGCCTGGTCCTCGTACGGGCTCATCAGCGAGTACGGGGTCTTCCCGACCCGCTCGGCGAGCTTGTCCACATCGGCGGCCGGGGCCTTGTCGGTGTACGTCACCCACACCGAACCGTGCTCCAGCGAGTGCACGGCGTTCATGTCGGGGATCGCCTTCTTGTATACCTCCCCGTCGCAGTTCATCCAGACGGGGTTGTGGTCACCGCCGACCGGGGGCTTCATCGGGTACGTCACGGTCTTGGTGACGTGGTTGCGGGTCAGCTTCTTCGCGTCCCACGTCTTCTCGCCCTCGATCGCCCCGGCGGCCGGCGCCTTGGCGTCGGCCCCGGAGTCCTTCGGGTCCTTCGCGCCGGTGTTCTGCTGCTCGGCGGAGGCCTCGGACTTGTCGAGGATCAGGTAGCTGCCGAAGCCGACCAGACCTGCGAGGACGACGGCGCCGAGGCTTATGGCCAGCACGCGGTTGCGGCGGTCCCGCGCACGGTCGGCGTTGCGCATCCGCTCTATGCGGGTCCTGCGGTCCTGGCTGTCGTGGCTCATGTCGTTGGTCCTTCTGCGAAGGGGCGATGAGGGGGTGGAACAGGTCGGGAAACCGGTGTGCGCAGGGCAGTTGCGGGGCCGCCCCGACCCGTGCACACCATGGCCGACGATCGTAGTGGGTGGCCGAGTGCTCCATCTCACGTCGTGTGCGTAATCTGGGTGAAATCCCGGGTCGTGATACTTGAGTGTCCCCCCTACCCCGGGCGGTGGTGCACGGACCGTCTGAACTGCAAGGATGTGGCTATGGACAAGCAGCAGGAATTCGTCCTCAGGACACTTGAGGAACGCGACATCCGGTTCGTCCGGCTGTGGTTCACCGACGTGCTCGGTTACCTCAAGTCCGTGGCCGTGGCCCCTGCCGAGCTGGAACAGGCGTTTGACGAGGGCATCGGCTTCGACGGCTCGGCCATCGAGGGCTTCGCCCGGGTGTACGAGTCGGACATGATCGCCAAGCCGGATCCGGGCACGTTCCAGATCCTGCCCTGGCGCGCGGAGGCCCCCGGCACGGCCCGCATGTTCTGCGACATCCTGATGCCCGACGGCTCGCCGTCCTTCGCCGACCCGCGCTACGTGCTCAAGCGCATCCTGGCCAAGACCTCCGATCTGGGGTTCACCTTCTACACCCACCCGGAGATCGAGTTCTTCCTGCTGAAGGACAAGCCGGTCGACGGCAGCCGCCCCACCCCTGCGGACAGCTCCGGCTACTTCGACCACACCCCGCAGAACGTCGGCATGGACTTCCGCCGTCAGGCGATCACGATGCTCGAATCGATGGGCATCTCCGTCGAGTTCAGCCACCACGAGGGCGCCCCCGGTCAGCAGGAGATCGACCTGCGGTACGCGGACGCGCTCTCCACCGCCGACAACATCATGACGTTCCGCCTGGTCATGAAGCAGGTCGCACTGGAGCAGGGCGTGCAGGCGACGTTCATGCCGAAGCCGTTCTCGGAGTACCCGGGCTCGGGCATGCACACCCACCTCTCCCTCTTCGAGGGCGACCGCAACGCGTTCTACGAGTCGGGCGCCGAGTACCAGCTCTCCAAGGTGGGCCGCTCCTTCATCGCGGGCCTGCTCACGCACGCGGCGGAGATCTCCGCCGTGACCAACCAGTGGGTCAACTCCTACAAGCGCATCTGGGGCGGCTCCTCCCGCGCCGCGGGCGCCGGCGGTGAGGCCCCCTCGTACATCTGCTGGGGCCACAACAACCGCTCGGCGCTCATCCGCGTCCCGATGTACAAGCCCGGCAAGACCGGCTCGGCCCGCGTCGAGGTCCGCTCCATCGACTCCGGCGCCAACCCCTACCTCACGTACGCGGTACTCCTCGCCGCGGGCCTCAAGGGCATCGAGGAGGGTTACGAACTCCCGGCCGGTGCCGACGACGACGTCTGGGCCCTGTCCGACGCCGAACGCCGCGCGATGGGCATCGAGCCGCTCCCGCAGAACCTGGGCGAGGCGATCTCGCTGATGGAGAAGAGCGAACTGGTCGCCGAGACGCTGGGCGAGCACGTCTTCGACTTCTTCCTGCGCAACAAGAAGCAGGAGTGGGAGGAGTACCGCAGCGAGGTCACGGCCTTCGAGCTGAAGAACCTGCTGCCGGTGCTGTAGGCGCGGGTCAGCGCCGACAGGGCGCGTGCGGGTGGCTTCGGGCCGACGGTGTCTCACCGTCGGCCCGAAGTCGTTTCCGATGTACTCCGGTCCGCCTGCGGGGAGTTGGGTGCGCCCGGGGTCCCGCGTCCGGGGCGGGCCGGTCAGTGGGCGGGGGACTGGCGCCGGTAGTGGCGTGCCGCGCGGGCGCGGTTTCCGCATGACGGCTTGCACCACTCCTGCCGCCCGTGGCTCTTGACGAAGTAGCGCACGCAGCGGGGTGCGGTGCAGGCCCGCAGCTGCTCGCGCTCCGGGCCGGTCAGGAAGTCGATCGCGGCGCGGGCCAGGGCCGCCAGGAGCCGGACGGCCGGGTCGCCCTGCGTGGACGAGAGCCTGACCGCGGGGGCCCCGTCGAGGGGCCAGTCGAGCTGAGGGGTCACGGGTTCGAGGGCGGCGACCGTATTCAGGTGAGCCGTCGCCTCGGTGGCGGGCATCAGCCGGTCGGCGTCCGCGGGGCTCGGGGGAGCGGGGCTGACGGCCCGGGCGAACAGTGCGCGGACTGCCCTGCGCAGCTCGACGATCCCCAGCCTGAGCTCCTCGTCCACCACGAACTCGTCGTCCGCGTGGCCGGCGAGCAGCTCGCGCTGGTGGTGGATCCAGCGGGACGTCCCTCGGGCCGTGGCGAGGTCGTCGGTGACCCCGCCGTCTCCGTCGTGACGGATCGTGCTCGCCAGTTCCAGCGCCGGCCGACGCTCCATGAGGCTGCCTCTTCTCCTTCTGCGACCGGTCGTCAACCACTTGATCGCATCCCTGCGCACACTCTAGAGTCCTAACGGTAAAGCAGAATTTAACCGTTAGGTGTCGGGGTGGGGCGATGACGTCCGGGCTCCGGCCGTCAAAGGAGGACGAGGGACCATGACGCTGCTTGCCCACATCAGCGACCTGCATCTGGACGGCAGCGAGAGGGCGACCCGACGCGCCACCCGCGTCATGGACTACCTGCGCGCCCTGCCGCGTCCGGTCGACGCGCTCCTGGTCACCGGGGACATCGCCGATCACGGGGCGGAGAGCGAATACGAGGAGGCGGCACGGATCCTGACCGCCCCCTTCCCCGTACTCGCCTGCCCCGGCAACCACGACGCGCGCCCCGCCTACCGCAAGGCCCTGCTCGGAGAGGACCCCGGGCACGGGCCCGTCAACCAGGTCCATCACATCGGCGGCACGGCCGTCCTGATGTGCGACTCCACCATCCCCGGCCGCGACGAGGGACTCCTCGACACCGAGACGCTGGCCTGGATCGATGCCACGCTCACCGGGCTGCCGCAAGGGGTCCGGGCCCTGATCGCCTTCCACCAGCCGCCGGTGGACCTCCACCACCCGCTCCCCGACTCCTGCCGGCTCCAGCGGACCGGCGAACTGGCCGACCTGCTCGACGCGCACCCCCGGGTCGCCGCCGTACTGACCGGCCACGCCCACACCGCCGCCGCCTCGACCTTCGCCGCTCGCCCCCTGATCGTCGCGCCGGCCGTCACGTGGACGCTGCGCATGCCCTGGGAGGGGAGCGCCCCCGCCGACCGCGACCAGCCGCCCGGCCTCGCCTTCCACGTCCTCGACGACCACGGGCGCCTGACGACCCACTACCGCGTCGTGCTCTGATCGCCGAACCGTGGGCCGGACGCGCCCGTGGAACGCCTCAGGCGCCGACTTCCCCGCTGCCGCCGCGTGGCCGGGCTGCCGCCCAGGACGGCAGCCAGAGCGGTGCGGGGGGCTCCGGCAGGCTGCCGAGGTGGCTGACGATCCCCCGGAGCCCCGGGTGCGGATTGGTCCGGGGGAGGAGGAGCGAGAGCGGATAGGCGAGCGTCGGACCGACGACGGGGATGCGGCGCAGGTCGTGGCCGGCCGGCCAGATGTACCGGTCGCGTGCCCCGACGAGAGTGGCCACGTCCGCGGAGCCCGCGAGGGTGTCCAGCAGCACTTCGTCGCCGAAGTGCGGGCCCGCGGCGTCGATGCGCAGGTCGAAGTCGGCGGCGAGCTGGTCGTAGAACTCGCCCCATTCGCTGCGGGGTGCGATACCCGGTACCCAGATCCGGTGTCCGCGCAGCTGCGGCGGGGTCACCTTCCGCGCGGAGGCGAGGGGGTGCTCCGGGCCGACGAGGAGTTCCAGTGGTGAGTGGAAGGCGTGGATCATCCGCACGCCGGACGGCAGGGTGTCCGGATCGGTGACGGTGCGGAACGAGGCGTCGACATCACCCGCTTCCACGGCGGCCACCGCCACGCGCGGATCGTCGACCCGGAGGGTCACCACGTCGAGTTCGGTTCCGGGACGCGACCGCCAGTAGTCGTGCAGGACGACGGCCTGTGCGCTCCGGAGGCCGAGAACGTCGATCCGCAGGGCCCGGGAGCCCGGTCTGACGGCGGTGACGGCGCGGTCGACACCCGTGACGACGCTGTGCGCGTGGGGGAGGAACGCCTGACCGTCCAGGGTCAGTTCGACCCCTCGGGCGGTACGCGTGAACAGCCGGACCGCCAGCTCGCGCTCCAGGGCGGCGATCCGCTTGGAGACCGCCTGCTGCGTCACGCCCAGCTCATCGGCCGCATGCTGCAGGCGTCCGAGCTCGGCGGCCCGGACGAACGTACGCAGTGCCTCGGTGTCCACGGGCACAGCATAGGCGGGCACAACCGGACGTTGTGGCTTGTCCGGGGCCGGTTGTCGGCTGCCCCGGCCCTGCGGGAAGGGAGGGCCGGCCGCGCCTTCCTCCGCGCCCACCCGTGCCGGCCGCTCCATCGGCTCGACGCCGCCCGGCCCGTCGGTGGCCGAGCGCCAGGTGCGGGCCAGGAGTTCCTTTCCGCGGTGGCCCCCGTTGGGGGTATGGTGACGCTTCCCCGGACGGGGACATCGTGAAGGCTCCCCGGCACGGGGACCGACCAAGGAGGTGGGACCCATCACCGCTGTATCAGGCTGGGTGCTCACCCCTTGTCACCACGTGGTCGACCGGACGTACCGGACGTAACCGACCGCGGAGCACCCATCGGCATCATCCCGAAAGGCTCCGCTCCATGCCGGTCCCGCTGTCGCCGCTCGCCCTCGCCCGCCTCGTCACCACGCTCCGCACCGCGGGCTGCGTGTTCGCCGAGGACGAGGCGGAGCTGATCACCTCCACCGCCGCCGACCCGGCCGCACTCACCGCCATGGTGGAGCGCCGCGTCGCCGGTCTGCCCCTGGAACACGTCCTCGGCTGGGCCGAGTTCAGCGGTCTGCGGATCGCCGTGGACCCCGGGGTCTTCGTCCCCCGCCGCCGCACCGAATTCCTGATCCGCCAAGCCGTGGAACTCGCCCCCAGCCCGGCCGTCGTGGTCGACCTCTGCTGCGGTACGGGCGCGTTGGGTGCCGCGCTCGCCGCCGCCCTCGACCGGGTCGAGCTGCACGCATCCGACGTCGAACCCGCCGCCGTGCGCTGCGCCCGGCGCAACATCGGGCAGCTGGGGCGGGTCTACGAGGGGGACCTCTTCGCACCGCTGCCCGACTCGCTGCGCGGGCGCGTCGACGTCCTGCTCGCGAACGTGCCCTACGTACCTACGGGGGACGTCGCGCTGCTCCCAGCCGAGGCACGCGTGCACGAGCCGCTGGTGGCGCTCGACGGCGGCGGTGACGGACTCGACGTCATGCGGCGGGTCGCCGGCGAGGCGCCGCGGTGGCTGGCACCGGGCGGCAGCCTCCTGGTCGAGACGAGCGAACGCCAGGCGGCCCGTGCCGAGGAGACCCTTGGCGGCAGCGGGCTGATCCCGCGCGTGGTCTCCTCCGACGAGCTGTACGCCACCGTCGTGATCGGCACCAGGCCCGCCCCCTGAGCGGTGGCCGGGCGCTCAGGCCGGGCGCCAGCGGGTCTGGGTGAACGGATCGCCCTTGCCGAAGCCGAAGACCGCACGCGGAAAGACCGCGAAGACCTCGGCCCGGTTGCCCTGCGAACCGACGAACTCCCCGTCGTGGACGTCGAAATGCCAGACAGGTCCGTACTTCTGCTCCCAGGCCGCGGCGAGACCGGCCAGCAGCCCCCCGTCCGTCACCCGTTCCGCCCGGCCCTCCACCACCACGTCGAACCCCTCCGACCAGGTGTTGGTGCCGGTCGTGAGGACCACCTCGGCACGCTCCGCCAGATTGCGGGCCTTGCGCTCATCGGCGCCGGTGGAGAAGTGCAGCGCGCCCCGCCACCAGACACCGATCAGCGGCGTGACATGCGGGCGGCCGTCCGGGCGCACCGTCGTCAGCCAGTACAGCTCCGCCTCCGTCAGCAGCTCTGCCGCATCGGCCCAGGGGCGGGCCACGGCTCCGGGGCTGCTGTAGCGGGCGTCCAGCTCACCGCGCGGTTCGGGTGCGGGGTGCGGTTCTGCTGCGGGCATGGTCGGTGCCTCCCGGTCGGGTCCTGAAAGAGATCGTGCCTGTTGAAGTACGGACCGTGCGGCCGCTCCGCATTCATCGGTGCGGTACTAGGCTCGTACAGCTGGATGGTGATCGGGCGGCGAGCAGGAGAGCGCGGAATGACGACGTTGCCGGGGCGCAGAAGCAGCACGTTCACCCGACTGCTGCGGCACGGATTCACCGACCCGTCCGCGGCCGAGCGCCTGCTCGACCTGCCGGACCTGTCCTCGGTACGCTCCGACCCCGTCCTCCTCGAAGCGCTCGGGGCCACCGCCGACCCCGATCTCGCGCTGCGCGGCGTCGTACGGCTCGTGGAGGCCGAGGAGCCGGACGAGCGGCAGATCCTGCTGGACACCCTCGTCACCGCCAAGCCCCTGCGGGACCGGCTGCTGGGCGTGCTCGGGGCGTCCGAGGCGCTCGGTGACCACCTGGCCAGGCACCCGCGCGACTGGCAGGCCCTCGTCACGTACGAGGCCACCGACCTGCACCCCGGCGTCGCCGAGTTCGAGCACGAGCTGTCCGGGGCCGACGACCCGGACGCGCTGCGCGTCGCCTACCGCCGGTGCCTGCTGTCGATAGCGGCACGCGATGTGTGCGGCACGACGGATGTCGCCGAGACCGCCGCCGAGCTGGCCGACCTCGCCACGGCCACCCTGCGGGCCGCGCTCGCCATCGCGCGGGCGTCCGCGCCCGAGGACGCCGCGCTGGCCCGGCTCGCGGTCATCGCGATGGGCAAGTGCGGCGGCCACGAACTGAACTACGTCTCCGACGTCGACGTCATCTTCGTGGCGGAACCCGCCGACGGTGCCGAGGAGAGCGCCGCCATCCCGGCCGCCACCCGGCTGGCCGCGCACATGATGCGGATCTGCTCCGACACGACCGTCGAGGGCACCATCTGGCCCGTCGACGCCAACCTCCGCCCGGAGGGCCGCAACGGGCCCCTGGTGCGCACCCTGTCCTCGCACCTCGCCTACTACCAGCGCTGGGCCAAGACCTGGGAGTTCCAGGCGCTCCTCAAGGCCAGGCCGGTGGCCGGCGACCCGCTGCTGGGCGCCGAGTACGTCGATGCCGTCTCGCCGCTCGTCTGGCAGGCCGCCGACCGCGACAACTTCGTCCCCGACGTGCAGAAGATGCGCCGCCGCGTCGTCGACACGATCCCCGTCGACCGGGTCGACCGCGAGATCAAGCTCGGGCCCGGCGGACTGCGGGACGTCGAATTCGCCGTACAGCTGCTCCAGCTCGTGCACGGCCGCAACGACGCCACCCTGCGCAGCGGCTCGACCCTGGACGCCCTGGGCGCGCTCGCGCGGGGCGGTTACGTGGGGCGGGTGGACGCCGCGCAGCTGGACGACGCCTACCGCTTCCTGCGTGCCATGGAGCACCGCATCCAGCTCTACCGGCTGCGCCGCACCCACCTGGTCCCCGAGGAGGAGCCGGACCTGCGGCGGCTCGGCCGCTCCCTCGGGATGCGCACCGACCCCATCGCCGAGCTCAACCAGGCCTGGAAGCGGCACGCCGCCGTGGTGCGGCGCCTGCACGAGAAGCTGTTCTACCGGCCGCTGCTCGACGCCGTCGCCCAGCTGGCACCCGGTGAGTCCCGGCTCAGCACCAAGGCCGCGGCCCACCGGCTGGAGGCCCTCGGTTACGAGGACCCGGCGGCGGCCCTGCGGCACCTGGAGGCCCTGTCGTCCGGTGTCTCGCGCAAGGCCGCCATCCAGCGCACCCTGCTGCCGGTCCTGCTCGGCTGGTTCGCGGACTCCGCCGACCCGGACGCCGGACTGCTCGGATTCCGCAAGGTGTCCGACGCACTCGGCAAGACCCCGTGGTACCTGCGGCTGCTGCGGGACGAGGGCGCGGCCGCGGAGAACCTCGCCCGGGTGCTGTCGGCCGGCAGGCTCGCCCCCGATCTGCTGCTGCGCGCCCCCGAGGCGGTGGCGATCCTCGGCGATCCGCAGGGGCTGAAGCCGCGCAGCCGGGAGAACCTGGAGCAGGAGGTGCTGGCCGCGGTGGGGCGGTCGGGGAGCGCCGCATCGGCGGTCGCGGTGGTGCGCGCGGTGCGGCGGCGCGAACTGTTCAGGACGACGTCCGCCGACCTCATCGGCTCCTACGGCACGGAGGAGAGCCCCGCCGAACCGGACCCGGGCGCGCTCGTCGACCGGGTCGGCAGCGCGCTCACCGATCTGAACTCCGTGACCATCGCGGGGGCGCTGCGGGCCGCCGTGCGCTCGGAGTGGGGCGACACGCTCCCCACCCGGTTCGCCGTGATCGGCATGGGCCGCTTCGGCGGCCACGAGCTCGGTTACGGCTCGGACGCGGACGTCCTGTTCGTCCACGCGCCCCGCGAGGGAGTCGACGAGCAGGAGGCGTCCCGGGCCGCGAACCGGGTGGTCGCCGAGATGCGCAGGCTGCTCCAGCTGCCCACCGCCGACCCGCCGCTGCTGATCGACGCGGATCTGCGCCCCGAGGGCAAGAGCGGGCCGCTGGTGCGCACCATGAGGTCCTACGAGGCGTACTACCGGCGCTGGTCGCTGATCTGGGAGAGCCAGGCGCTGCTGCGGGCCCAGCCGATGGCCGGTGACGCGGATCTGGGCCGCGACTTCATCGAGCTGATCGATCCGTTGCGCTACCCGGTGGAGGGGCTGGGGGAGGACGCGGTCCGTGAGATCCGGCGGCTGAAGGCCCGGATGGAGTCCGAGCGGCTGCCGCGCGGGGCGGACCCGACCCTCCACACGAAGCTGGGCCGGGGCGGGCTGAGCGATGTGGAGTGGACGGTCCAGCTGATGCAGATGCAGCACGGCTGGGCCGAGCCGGGGCTGCGGACGAGCCGGACCCGTGAGGCGCTGGCCGCGGCGTGTGCGGCGGAGCTGATCTCCAGCGAGGACGCCCAGACACTGGACGAGGCGTGGGTGCTGGCCACCCGGGTCCGCAACGCGGTGATGCTGGTGCGGGGGAGGCCGGGCGACACGTTCCCGTCCGGCCCGCGGGAGCTGACCGCGGTGGGCCGGTATCTGGGGTACGAGCCCGGGCATGTCGGAGACATGCTGGACGACTACCGACGGATCACGCGGCGCGCCAGGGCGGTGGTCGACGAACTCTTCTACGGAGCGGCGGTGTGACCCGGGGCCCCGCCCAGGCCCCGCCCCACGATCGCCGCAGGGCTTGAATCCGCCCCGCCCCGCCGGAGGGGCTTGAGCCTGCCCTGCCCTGCCCTGCCCTGCCCGCCGGACGGGCTTGAACGTGCCGGGCCCCGTCAGTTCCGCCCCGCCGCCGCCTTCGTCCGGTGGACCGACAGCGCTGACAGCCGTGGCCGCACCGCGGTCTTCGCCGGGATCAGCTTCGGCAGATGGTGCGGCAGCGCTCCGTACCAGGCGTACGACACCGCGTAACCGAAGGCCAGGCAGGCCATGCCCCCCACCGCGTCCAGCCAGAAGTGGTTCGCCGTGGACACGATCACGATCAGGGTGACCGTGGGGTAGAGCAGACCGAGGATGCGGGCCCAGGGCGCGGAGGCCAGCGCGAAGACGGTCAGCCCGCACCACAGCGACCAGCCGATGTGCATCGACGGCATGGCCGCGTACTGGTTCGACATGTTCTTGAAGTTGCCCGAGGCCATCGAACCCCACGTCTGGTGAACCATGACCGTGTCGACGAAACTGCTGCCGTTCATCAGCCGCGGCGGCGCCAACGGGTAGAGGTAGTAGCCGGCCAACGCGGCCGCCGTGGTCGCGAACAGGGCCAGGCGGGCCGCCGCGTAACGGCCGGGGTGGCGGCGGAACAGCCACACGAGCACACCGATGGTGACGATGAAGTGCAGTGTCGCGTAGTAGTAGTTCATCGACACGATCAGCCATGTCACGGAGTTGACCGCGTGGTTGACCGACTGCTCGACGGCGATGCCCATGAACCGTTCGACCGACCAGAGCCAGTCCGCGTTGGCAAGCGCCGCCGCCCGCTGTTCGGGAACGGCGTTGCGCACCAGCGAGTACAGCCAGTAACTGACCGCGATCAGCAGGATTTCGAACCAGAGCCGCGGTCTGCGGGGGGACCGCGGACCGCGCAGCCCCGCCACACCGCGGTTGAGCAGTCTGCCCAGCCGGTGCACGTTGCCGACCTGCTTCGTGTTCGCCTCGGGAGCCGCCTCGTTCACGATGGGTGACGGGGGGGCCTCCGTGCGGCCTTCCTGTGGTTCCACGCTCAATTCACCCATAGGCACAGAGTCTGCCAGATTTGCCCGCTTCGCCTGATGATCCTCCGGTCCGGGGCGGGCTGCACGTCCTGCGGACTACGGGTGTGCGTGGGATCCTTGGACGGGCGGGGCGGCGGAGGAGGCCGCGTCAGGACCGGGACCCGCGGCCGTCGAGCCGCGCACGACGAGTTCCGGCATGAAGACGAACTCGCTGTGCGGCGCGGGTGTGCCGCCGATCTCCTCCAGCAGCGTGCGCACCGCGGCCTGGCCCATCGCCGTCACCGGCTGCCGGATCGTGGTCAGCGGCGGATCGGTGAACGCTATGAGCGGGGAGTCGTCGTAACCGACCACCGACAGATCACGCGGTACGTCCTTGGAGAGCCTGCGCGCGGCCCGGATCGCGCCGAGCGCCATCATGTCGCTCGCGCACACCACCGCCGTGCAGCCCCGCTCCATCAGCGCCGAGGCGGCCGCCTGGCCACCCTCCAGCGTGTACAGGGAGTGCTGGATCAGCTCCTCCACACCGTCCGCGGTGAGGTTCAACTGCTCCCGCATCGTGGCGTGGAAGCCCTCGATCTTCCGGACCACCGGGACGAACCGCTTCGGTCCGACCGCCAGCCCGATCCGGGTGTGGCCCAGTGACACCAGATGCGTCACCGCCAGCCGCATCGCGGCCCGGTCGTCCGGTGAGATGAACGGCGCCTGCACCTTCGGCGAGAAACCGTTGACCAGCACGAAGGGGACACCCTGGGCGCGCAGTTGCTCGTAGCGCTGCATATCGGCCGACGTGTCGGCGTGCAGTCCGGAGACGAAGATGATCCCCGAGACGCCCCGGTCGACCAGCATCTCGGTCAGTTCGTCCTCGGTGGAGCCGCCGGGCGTCTGGGTCGCCAGCACCGGGGTGTACCCCTGCCGGGTGAGCGCCTGGCCGATGACCTGGGCGAGCGCCGGGAAGATGGGGTTCTCCAGCTCGGGAGTGATCAGGCCGACCAGACCCGCGCTGCGCCTGCGCAGCCGTACCGGACGTTCGTAGCCGAGTACGTCGAGTGCGGCAAGGACGGATTCACGGGTGGCAGCGGCTACCCCGGGCTTGCCGTTCAGTACACGGCTGACCGTCGCTTCGCTGACCCCCGCCTGAGTTGCGATATCGGCAAGCCGTGCGGTCATGGGACTGGACTGTACCGGGAGTGGGTCGGATTGCCCACCATGCACAGGAATCGGCCGGTGGGGGGCGCGCGGCCGGCCGAGGCCGCACCTGGGAGACGCTCCGGCAATATCTTGCAAGGTCTTGCGAAGGTCGTCCGTGTGCTGCGATCAGATCGTCGCACTGCCGAATCATGGGCCGTGGCCTGCCCTTGCCAGGGTCCCTTAACTCACGTCAAGGGGCTTGACGGCAACCGTGAGGACACGCGAATGTAACGATCGCCGGAGCTTGCAGAAATCTTCCGCAAAGTCTTTCGGCCTTCTTTCATCCTTGTTACGTTCACGTCGACCCGGCGCCGCGACGGAGCGGTACGGCAGTTGAAGGAGTTCAGATGCGACGTGGCATAACGGCCACCGCCCTGGTTGCGGCCCTGGCGCTCGCGGCGACCGCCTGCGGCAGCGACGACGACAGTTCCGGCGGCACCAACAAGAGCTCGGGCGAGCTCTCGGGGACCGTGACGTGGTGGGACACCTCCACCGCGGGCAGCGAGGACAAGGTCTTCAAGAAGATCGCCGAAGGCTTCGAGAAGGAGCACCCGAAGGTCGACGTCAAGTACGTCAACGTCCCCTTCGGCGATGCGCAGAACAAGTTCAAGAACGCTGCCCAGGCCGGCTCCGGTGCCCCCGACGTGATCCGCTCCGAGGTCGCCTGGACGCCCGAGTTCGCGGACCTCGGCTACCTCGCGCCGCTGGACGGCACCCCCGCCCTGCAGAAGGCGGACGACTTCCTGAAGCAGGCCGCCGCGTCCACCAAGTACAAGGACAAGACGTACGCGGTGCCGCAGGTCATCGACTCCATGGGCATCTTCTACAACAAGAAGATCTTCAAGGAGGCCGGCGTCGAGGTCCCCAAGACCGTCGGCGAGCTGAAGACCGCCTCCAAGAAGATCAAGGAGAAGACCGGCAAGACCGGCCTCTACCTGCGCGGCGACGACGCCTACTGGTTCCTCTCCTTCCTGTACGGCGAGGGCGGCGACATGGTCGACGCCTCCAGCAAGTCCGTCACCATCGACAACCCGGCCGGCGTCAAGGCGATGAAGGTCGTCAAGGACCTGGTCGACTCCGGCGCCGCGAAGACCGACGCGACGGACGGCTGGGACAACATGCAGGCGTCCTTCAAGGACGGCGACGTCGCGATGATGATCAACGGCCCGTGGGCCGTCGCGGACACCTACACCGGCAAGGAGTTCAAGGACAAGGCCAACCTGGGCGTCGCCCCGGTCCCGGCCGGCTCCGCCGCGCAGGGCGCCCCGCAGGGCGGTCACAACCTGGCCGTCTACGCCGGTTCCAAGAACATCGATGCCTCCTACGCCTTCGTCGACTACATGACCTCCGTCAAGGTCCAGGCCCAGGTCACCAAGGAGCTCAACCTCCTGCCGACCCGCACCTCCGCCTACGCCGAGGAGCCCGTGGTCGACAACGAGATCGTCGGCTTCTTCAAGCCGGTCGTCGAGAGCGCCGTCGAGCGCCCCTGGATCCCGGAGACCGGCAGCCTGTTCGCGCCGCTCGTCACCGAGTACACCAAGGTCCTCACCGGCCAGACCTCCCCGGAGAAGGCGGTCAAGACGACCGGCAACTCCTACCGCAAGCTCCTCGATGGCTGGAAGTAACTCAGGAAGGCAGGCCGGCTGATGGCTGTCCACACCAGCCAGTCGGTGGCGAAGGCCGCGGGCGACGACGTCGCCCGCGGCCGGAGCCGCGGTACTGGTAACCCCCCGCCGCCGGGCAGGCTCCGACGGGCTCTGTCGACACACTGGTACGCCTGGACGATGGTGACCCCGGTCGTCGTCGTGATCGGCGTGATCATCGGCTATCCGCTGGTCCGCGGCATCTACCTGTCGCTGACCGACGCCAACGAGCGCAACGTCGCGCGGTCCATCGGTGTCAACCACCTGCCCGCCACGTACAAGTTCGTGGGTCTGGACAACTACACCGACGCGCTCACCGGCGACCAGTTCCTCGGCACGCTCGGGTGGACCCTGGTGTGGACGGTCTCCTGCGTGGCCATCACCTTCGGCCTCGGCATGGCGCTCGCCAACATCCTCAACCGCAGGATCGCCGGGCGCTCCGCCTACCGGATGGCCCTCATCCTGCCCTGGGCCGTGCCGGGCTTCGTCTCCGTCTTCGCCTGGCGCTTCCTCTACAACAACGACCGCGGGCTGCTCAACAAGCTCCTCTCCGGCGGCGGCTTCGGCGGCATCGACTGGCTCGGCGACCCCACCTGGGCGAAGCTGTCCGTCATCGTCGTCAACGTGTGGCTCGGTGTGCCGTTCATGATGGTCGCCCTGCTGGGCGGTCTGCAGTCCATCCCCAGCGAGCAGTACGAGGCCGCCGAGATGGACGGTGCCACCGCCTGGCAGCGCTTCCGGCACATCACCCTGCCCGGACTGCGGCCCGTCTCCACGACGGTGATCCTGCTCTCCACCATCTGGACCTTCAACATGTTCCCGGTGATCTTCCTGCTGACCCGCGGCGGGCCCGGCGACGCCACCCAGATCCTGGTCACCCAGGCCTACAAGTTCTCCTTCGAGATCAGCCCGCGCGACTTCGCGCAGTCCTCCACCTGGGGCGTGCTGATCCTCGTACTCCTGCTGATCTTCGCCACCATCTACCGGCGAGTCCTGCGCACTCAGGGAGATGACTGGTGACCACCGCACCCACCCCCACCGCGCGGCACTCCGCGCCCAAGGTCCGGCGGCGCGGCGAGCGTTCGCCGCTGGCCTCCACGGCCCTGCACCTGACGCTCGTCGTCGCGTCCGTGATCGCGGTCTTCCCCGTGCTCTGGGTCCTGCTCACCTCGCTGAAGCCGGCCGAGTTCGCGTCCACCACGAGCTTCTTCAAAGAGACGACGTTCGAGAACTACACCCACCTCATCCGGGACACGAAGTTCCTGACGTGGTTCGGCAACTCGCTGATCGTCGCGGGGCTCACCACGCTCATCGGCGTCATCGTCTCCGCGTCCACCGGCTACGCCGTCAGCCGCTTCCGCTTCCCCGGCAAGCGCGGACTGATGTGGACGCTGCTGATCACCCAGATGTTCCCGGTCGCCGTCCTCATCGTGCCGATCTACAACATCATGGCCGGCCTGGGACTGCTCAATAAGCCGGCCGGGCTGGTCATCACCTACCTCACCATCTCGGTGCCGTTCTGCGCCTGGATGATGAAGGGCTTCTTCGACACCATCCCGCGCGAGATCGACGAGTCGGGACAGGTCGACGGCCTCACCCCGTTCGGCACGTTCTGGCGGCTCATCCTGCCGCTGGCCAAGCCCGGCCTCGCCGTCACCGCGTTCTACTCCTTCATCACCGCCTGGGGCGAGGTGGCGTACGCATCCGCCTTCCTGGTCGGCGAGGACAACCTCACGCTCGCGGGCGGACTCCAGCTGTTCGTCAACCAGTACGGAGCCCAGTGGGGTCCGATGACCGCCGCGTCCGTGCTCATCGCGATACCCGCGGCCCTGGTCTTCCTGTTCGCGCAGAAGCACCTCGTCACCGGCGTGTCCGCCGGGGCAGTCAAGGGCTGAGCAGGGAGGGGGCCGACGATCCAGGCGGGCGCCCGGCGCCCGGCGCCCGGCACGCGCATCCGCGGCCGAGATCGTCAGCACCCTCCCCACGCCGCAGCACGACCCGCACGCACCAGTCACGGTGGCGCCGGCATCCCGACCCGGTCCCGGCGCCACCCCCCACCCAGACACCCCAGGGACGACATGACCCAGCACCTCGCTGCCCCCTCCACCGGCACGTCCGACGACGCCCCGGGCCACCGCACCGGCTGGTGGCAGGACGCGGTGATCTACCAGGTCTATCCGCGAAGCTTCGCCGACGGCAACGGCGACGGCATGGGCGACCTCGCAGGCGTCACCGCCCGGCTCCCCTACCTCAGGGACCTCGGCGTCGACGCCGTGTGGCTCAGCCCCTTCTACGCCTCCCCGCAGGCCGACGCCGGCTACGACGTCGCCGACTACCGGGCCATCGACCCGATGTTCGGCACCCTGCTGGACGCCGACGCGCTGATCCGCGAGGCCCACGACCTGGACCTGCGGATCATCGTCGACCTGGTGCCCAACCACTCGTCCGACCAGCACGAGTGGTTCAAGCGCGCCCTCGCCGAGGGCCCCGGATCCGCCCTGCGCGACCGCTACCACTTCCGCCCCGGCAAGGGCGCCAAGGGCGAACTCCCGCCCAACGACTGGGAGTCCATCTTCGGCGGACCGGCCTGGACCCGGACCACAGACCCGGACGGCACTCCCGGCGACTGGTACCTGCACCTGTTCGCGCCCGAGCAGCCCGACTTCAACTGGGAACACCCGGCCGTCGCCGACGAGTTCCGCTCCATCCTGCGCTTCTGGCTCGACATGGGCGTCGACGGCTTCCGGGTCGACGTCGCGCACGGGCTCGTCAAGGCCGAGGGCCTGCCCGACCTGGGAGCCCACGACCAGTTGAAGCTGCTGGGCAACGATGTCATGCCGTTCTTCGACCAGGACGGCGTGCACGCGATCTACCGCAGCTGGCGCACCATCCTCGACGAGTACCCCGACACCAAGGCGCCCGAAGGGCCTTCGCCGGACGGCCGGCGACGGGCGACGGGCGGGCGCATCGCGGTGGCCGAGGCATGGACCCCGACCGTCGAGCGCACCGCCAACTACGTGCGCCCCGACGAGATGCACCAGGCCTTCAACTTCCAGTACCTGACGACCGACTGGGACGCGGCCGAGCTGCGCGCCGTCATCGACACCTCGCTCGACGCGATGCGTCCGGTCGGCGCCCCCACCACCTGGGTGCTCTCCAACCACGACGTGACCCGGCACGCCACCCGGTTCGCCAACCCGGCCGGCCTCGGCACCCAGATCCGGACCGCGGGCGACCGCGAACTGGGCCTGCGCCGGGCCCGTGCCGCCTCCCTGCTTATGCTGGCGCTGCCCGGCTCCGCCTACGTCTACCAGGGCGAGGAGCTCGGTCTCCCCGACGTCACGGACCTGCCCGACGAGGCCCGCCAGGACCCGTCGTTCTTCCGCGCCGAGGGCCAGGACGGCTTCCGCGACGGGTGCAGGGTGCCGATCCCGTGGACGCGCGGCGGCAGCTCCCACGGCTTCGGTGAGGGCGGCAGCTGGCTGCCGCAGCCCGCCGGCTGGGGCGAGCTCAGCATCGAGGCGCAGACCGGTGCGGCCGGCTCCACCCTGGAGCTGTACCGGGCCGCGATCGCCGCCCGCCGCGAGCACCCCGGACTCGGCGCGGGCACCGAGGTGGAGTGGCTGGACGCCCCCGAAGGGCTGCTGATCTTCGCGCGCCCCGGATTCGTCTGCACCGTCAACACGACGGGCGCCCCCGTCCGCATCCCCGTACGCGGCACCGTCCTGCTGTCCAGCGCTCCGGTCCACGCCGACGGCGCCGAGATCGAGCTGCCGGCCGACACCACGGTGTGGTGGACGGTGTGACGGTCCCCCTGCCCAGGGCCGGCGGCGCGCTGAGGCTCTCGGACATCGCCGGTCAGGCCTCGGTCAGTGAGGCGACCGTCAGCCGGGTGCTCAACGGCAAGCCGGGCGTCGCGGACACCACGCGTCAGCGGGTGCTCGCGGCGCTCGACGTCCTGGGCTACGAGCGCCCGGTACGGCTGCGGCAGCGCAGCGCCGGACTGATCGGACTGGTGACGCCCGAGCTCACCAACCCGATCTTCCCGGCGTTCGCGCAGTCCGTCGAACAGGTCCTGGCGGGCCACGGCTACACGCCGGTGCTCTGCACCCAGCTGCCCGGCGGCGCCACCGAGGACGAACTCGTCGAGCAGCTCGTCGAGCGCGGCGTCGGTGGCATCGTCTTCCTCTCCGGGCTGCACGCCGACACCTCGGCCGACCCGGCACGCTATGCCGCGCTCACAGAGCGCGGGGTGCCGTTCGTCCTGATCAACGGCTACAACGAGCGGATCAGCGCCCCGTTCGTCTCGCCCGACGACACCGCCGCCGTCCGGATGGCAGTGGGCCACCTCGCGGAACTCGGCCACCGCAAGGTCGGGCTCGCGATCGGCCCTCAGCGCTACGTGCCCTCCCGCCGCAAGCGGGACGGCTTCGTGGACGCGGCGGTCTCCCTGCTGGGGCTCGACCGCTCCGATGCCGAACTCCTGGTGTGCTCGACGCTGTTCAGCGTCGAGGGCGGCCAGGTGGCGGCGGGCGCACTGCTCGACCAGGGGTGCACCGGCATCGTCTGCGGCAGCGACCTGATGGCGCTGGGCGTGGTGCGGGCGGCCAGGGACCGCGGGCTGGACGTGCCGCGTGAGGTGTCCGTGGTCGGCTTCGACGACTCGCAGCTCATCGCGTTCACCGACCCGCCGCTGACCACCGTGCGCCAGCCGGTGCAGGCGATGGCGGCGGCCGCGGTGGGCGCCCTGCTGGAGGAGATCGGCGGAAGTCCCGTGCAGCGCACGGAGTACGTGTTCCAGCCCGAGCTGGTGGTACGGGGATCGACGGCGGCGGTGCGCACCGCCTGAACGGGCGTGGGGACGGGGCCGGGTCCGGAGGGGGGTCCCGGCCCCCGTCCCCGCGTGCCGCCCTCAGTCCTGCCCGTCGCCCTCCTCGAAGAGCCGTACGGTGCCGAGGATCCGGCGGACCGTGGCGTCGGAGACCTCGTCGGGCACCCCGTGCGCCCCGACGTAGGTCCATGACACGAACTCGCCCCGCGCGTTCTTGAAGGCGAACGTCACCGCCTTGCCGTCGGTGTCGCACTTGCCCTTCTTCGGCGACCCGGACGATGTGACGGTCACGAGCCGGCCCTCGATGCCGGACTTCGTCCGGTACGGCTTGGCCTCACCGACTGTGAGGCGGCTGCGGTCCGGCTGGGTGTAGGCGCCGTAGACCCAGGTCTTCGCGGTATCCCTGGCGGCCTCGGCGGCGCTCTTCGAGCCCTTCTCGCCGGTGGTGCCCGTCGAGGCGAGGCCGGTGTCCTCCTTGGTGCCGTCCTGGTCGTCGTCGGACGTGCACCACTTCTCCTTCAGGACCGCCGGGGCCATCATCGCGACCAGCGGCTTCTCCTGGGGGTCGTCGTCCTCCGCGACGTAGCTGACCCAGCTCGCGGACTGCCGCTTCCAGGAGGCGGGCACGTCGAAGGTGATGCCGCGCTTGGCGTTGACCACCGTGTTCCAGCCGGGGACGAGGGGGCCCGAGCTGTGGTCGGCAGCGGACCGGGCCGGGTCGCCTGTGCTCGCCGAGGCCGTCACCGCGGGCTTCGCGTCGGCCTTGTCGCCGTCGTCGCCGCGAAGGGCCAGGAAGCCGGTCACCCCGCACGCCACGACGACTGCCGCGCAAGCGGCCACGGCGGTGACCGTGGTGCGGCTCCAGCGGCGGCGGGGCGGCTCGGGGGCGCCCATGCCCAGCGTGGGTGCGGCGTGCAGGTCGGGGCCCGGCCGTCCGGGCTGTGTCGGGGTCGAACCCGGGTACCCGTCGCGGGAGTTCGGATGCTCGGAAGACGACTGCTGTCCTGGCCACATGGAAGATCACTCTAGTCGGCGCCGCCGAACGCGTTCGAACGCCGCGCTTCCTGCCGGTCCGTCACGCACTGGAGAGGCCCCGAGGCCGGCCCGGGGTGGGCCGGCGGGGAAGCGGCCTCGGGGCCCTTCCGGTGGTGTGACCGGTCCGGCCGGCCGGGCGCGTGGGGCCCGCGGTAACGGGTCCCCCGGCCGACCGGACCGGAGTCGGGAGAAACGTAACAGCGCTGCAATGTCTTGCGTAAGGCATTGCAGGAAGGAATCTCCAGTATTTCGCGGGTGTGAGCGGGATATGAGCAGGTCGTGTCCAAAGGGTTGACCGGAACCTGGTGGGCTCGTACGGTCTCCCCGCGGCAAGGTTTGCATTCTTGCAGCAAGAACATTCAGGAGCCTTGAGGGCAGGGCGCGTTGCCGTATGAGGCTGCATCGTCACCCGCATTTCCCCCACCGCAGGAGGAAACATGGCACGAAGACCTCTGTCTGCCGCCCTCGCCCTGGTGGCGGGCGCCGCCGCCCTCGTGGTCCCCGCCACGAACGCCGAGGCCGCCACGCCCGGCACCAAGGACGTCACCGCGGTTCTCTTCGAGTGGAAGTTCGACTCCGTCGCCAAGGCGTGCACGGACACCCTCGGCCCGGCCGGCTACGGATACGTACAGGTCTCGCCGCCCCAGGAGCACATCCAGGGCGGGCAGTGGTGGACCTCGTACCAGCCGGTCAGCTACAGGATCGCCGGACGGCTCGGCGACCGCACGTCCTTCGCCAACATGGTCAGCACCTGCCACGGCGCGGGCGTGAAGGTCGTGGCCGACTCGGTCATCAACCACATGTCGGCCGGATCCGGCACGGGCACGGGCGGGTCCTCGTACAGCAAGTACGACTACCCCGGCCTGTACTCGGTCAACGACATGAACGACTGCCAGTCGCAGATCAGCAACTACGGCGACCGCGCCAACGTCCAGAACTGCGAACTCGTAGGCCTGGCCGACCTGGACACCGGTGAGGAGTACGTCCGCGGCAAGATCGCCGGATACCTCGACGACCTGCTCTCGCTGGGCGTCGACGGCTTCCGCGTCGACGCGGCCAAGCACATCCCCGAGAACGACCTCGCCAACATCAAGTCGCGGCTGACCAACCCGGGTGCCTACTGGAAACAGGAGGCGATCTACGGAGCCGGTGAGGCGGTCTCACCCGACGAGTACGCCGGGACCGGTGACGTCCAGGAATTCCGCTACGCCCGCAGCCTCAAGCAGGTCTTCGAAAACGAGAACCTCGCCAACCTGAAGAACTTCGGCGAGGGCTGGGGCTTCATGCCCTCCTCGACGGCCGCGGTCTTCGTCGACAACCACGACACCGAGCGCAACGGCGAGACGCTGAACTACAAGGACGGCGCCGACTACACGCTCGCCGGCGTCTTCATGCTGGCCTGGCCCTACGGCTCGCCCGACGTCCACTCCGGCTACGAGTGGTCCGACGCGGACGCAGGACCGCCGAACGGCGGCACGGTGAACGCCTGTTACAGCGACGGCTGGAAGTGCCAGCACGCCTGGCCCGAGATCGCCTCCATGGTCGGCTTCCGCAACACCGCGCGCGGCGAGGCCGTCACCAACTGGTGGGACAACGGTGGCGACCGGATCGCCTTCGGCCGAGGCTCCAAGGCGTACGTCGCGATCAACCACGAGGGCTCCCCGCTGACGCGCACGTTCCAGACCTCGCTGCCCGCCGGTGACTACTGCGACATCCAGTCCGGCAACGGCGTCACCGTCAACGGCTCCGGCCAGTTCACCGCCACGCTCGGTGCCGACACGGCGCTGGCCCTCCAGACCGGCGCCCGCACCTGCTCCGGCGGCGGCACCGACCCGACCGACCCGACCGACCCGGGCACGGGCGCATCCGGCGTCTCCTTCGGCGTCAACGCCACGACCCAGCCCGGCCAGAACATCTACGTCACCGGCAACCAGTCCGCGCTCGGCAACTGGAACACCGGCAGCGCGCCGAAGCTGGACCCGGCCACGTACCCCGTCTGGAAGCTCGACGTGAGCCTGCCCGCCGGTACGTCGTTCGAGTACAAGTACATCCGCAAGGACGCGAGCGGCAACGTCACCTGGGAGAGCGGTGCCAACCGCACGGGCACCGTGCCGTCCTCCGGCAAGGTCGCGCTGACGGCGGACGCCTGGCGGAACTGAGACCTCTCCACGGGCCGCGCGGTCGCCGGCCGCGCCGTGTCCTCAACCGCCGGACGGGCCGGATCCGCCCGTCCGGCTCCACACCCCTTCGAGGAGAACCAGAGTGATACGTCCGTCCCCGCGCGCGTCCGCGCGAAGAGCGGCGCCCGCCGCCGTCGTCGCGGCCGCCCTGTGCGCGGCCCTCGTGCCCGCGCCGCCCGCCGCCGCGGCCAGGCCGCCCGCCGCGCCTTCGGACGCCGAACTGGCCGCGCAGCCGGCCCGCCAGGACCTGACCCGTGAGCAGTTCTACTTCGTCATGCCCGACCGGTTCGCCAACGGCGACACGGGCAACGACCGGGGCGGTCTGACCGGCTCCCGGCTGGAGACCGGGTACGACCCCACGGACAAGGGGTTCTACCAGGGCGGCGACCTCAAGGGACTGACCAGCAGGCTCGACTACATCAAGGGGCTCGGCACCACCGCCATCTGGCTCGCCCCGATCTTCAGGAACCGGCCCGTCCAGGGCACCGGCAAGGACGCGTCGGCCGGGTACCACGGTTACTGGATCACCGACTTCACCCAGGTCGATCCGCACTTCGGCACCAACGCCGACCTGACGAAGCTGATCGACAAGGCCCACGGCAAGGGCATGAAGGTCTTCTTCGACGTCATCACCAACCACACCGCGGACACCGTCGACTACGCCGAGAAGACCTACGGATACAGGCCCAAGGGCGCCTACCCGTACCTCGACCGGGACGGCCGCCCCTTCGACGACGCCGCGGGCGTGGCGAAGGTGGACGCCGACTCCTTCCCGTACAAGCCGGTCACCACCGGCGGCAAGACACCGGCCTGGCTGAATGACCCGACGATGTACCACAACCGGGGCGACTCGACCTACGCCGGCGAGTCCACCACGTACGGCGACTTCTCCGGGCTCGACGACCTGTGGACCGAGCGGCCCGAGGTCGTCTCCGGCATGGAGAGGATCTACGAGAAGTGGGTCCGCGACTTCCGCATCGACGGCTTCCGCGTCGACACCGTCAAACACGTCGACATGGACTTCTGGACCCAGTGGGCGACCGCGCTGGACGCATACGCCGCGAAGCACGGGCGCAAGGACTTCTTCATGTTCGGCGAGGTCTACTCCGCCGACACCGCGGTCACCTCGCCCTACGTCACCCAGGGACGGCTGGACGCGACGCTCGACTTCCCCTTCCAGGAAGCGGCCCGCCAGTACGCCTCCCAGGGCGCCGCGGCCTCCAAGCTCGCCGCCGTCTTCGGCGACGACTACCGGTACACCACCGACAAGGCGAACGCCTACGAGCAGGTGACCTTCCTCGGCAACCACGACATGGGCCGCATCGGCACCTTCCTCCGGCAGGACAACCCGAAGGCCGGTGACGCGGAACTCGTCAAGCGCGCCCGGCTCGCCAACGAGCTGATGTTCCTCAGCCGCGGCAACCCCGTCGTCTACTACGGCGACGAGCAGGGGTTCACGGGCGCCGGCGGCGACAAGGACGCCCGCCAGAGCATGTTCGCCTCGAAGACCGCGGACTACCTCGACGACGACGAGCTGGGCACCGACCGCACCCACGCCTCCGACGCGTACGACACCGGGCACCCCCTTTACCGGTCCATCGCCGCCCTCTCCGAACTGACCGGGAAGAACCCGGCGCTGCGCGACGGGGTCCAGACCGAGCGGTACGCCGAGGGTTCCGTCTACGCCTTCTCGCGTACGGACCCGAAGCACAGCAACGAGTACGTCGTCGCCACCAACAACGGCACATCCGCGAAGACCGTCCAGCTGCCCACGGAGTCGGCGCGGATGGACTTCCGTACCCTGTACGGCGGTTCGGGCACGGTCCGCAGCGGCGCCGACAAGAAGATCGAGGTCACGGTCCCGGCCCTCTCCAGCATCGTGCTCCGCGCCGGGAAGACACTCGGCGCCCCGGCCGCCAAGCCCTCGATCACGCTGAAGGCACCCGCCGCGGGAGCCACCGGCACGGTCGAGCTGACCGCGGGCGTCGACGGCGGCTCACTCGACCGGGTCGTCTTCGCCGCCCAGCAGGGCAACGGGAAGTGGACCACGCTCGGCACCGCCGACCACGCCCCGTACAAGGTCACCCAGACCATCGGCGACACGACCGCCGCCGGAACGCCGCTGCGCTACAAGGCCGTCGTCGTCGACCGCGCCGGGCGCACCGCGAGCGCCCTCGCCTCCTCGACCGCCGGACAGGCACCCGCCCCGGCGAAGCCCGTGGCAGTCGACCGCGACTACGCGGTCATCCACTACAGGCGCGCCGACGGCGACTACGACGGCTGGCAGGCCAGGTCCGGCGACGCCACCGCGGACTTCACCGGACGGGACGCCTACGGCGCGTTCGCCTGGATCAAGGTGCCGGAGGACGCCACCTCGGTCCCGTACACCGTCGAGAAGGGGGCCACCGCCGACGGGCCGGAACGGACCGTCGACCTCGCCACGACCGGACAGGTCTGGATCGAGCAGGGCGCGGACGGCCAGGCCGGCACCGCACCCGACGGCGCCTATCCCGCACCGGACACCTCCAAGGCCGTCCTGCACTACTACCGTGCCGACGGCGACTACGACGGCTGGGGGCTGCACACCTGGACCGGCGCCGAGAAGCCGACCGACTGGGCCGAGCCGCTCCAGCCGGTGAAGAAGGACGCCTCGGGCCTCACCTTCGAGGTCCCGCTCACCGACGGGGCCACCTCGCTCAGCTACATCCTGCACCGCGGCGACGAGAAGGACCTGTCCAGCGACCAGTCGCTCGACATCGCGAGCTACGGCCACGAGGTGTGGATGCTCGGCGGTACGGCCGGATACCTGCTGCCGCAGGCCGGCGGCGCGCCCGCTCCCGACCTCTCCAAGGCCGAGGCGCAGTGGATCGACTCCGACACCGTCGTCTGGAAGGTGAAGGCCACCGAGGCCACCAGCCAGCAGCTCGTCTACGCGAAGAACGGTGGCATCTCCGTCGTCGACGGCGCGCTGACCGACGAGGGCCGGTGGCTGCGGCTCACCCCGTCCGCGCTGAGTGACGCGCAGAAGGCGAAGTACCCGCACCTCAAGGACTATCCGGCGTTCACCGTGGACGCCCGGGACCGGGACAGGGTCCGGGAGGCCCTGCGCGGCCAGCTGATCGCCACCCAGCGCGCGGCCAACGGGGCGCTGCTCGCCGCCACCGGTGTGCAGAGCGCGGGCGTGCTCGACGACCTCTACGGCTCGCGGGCGAGCGGCGCCTCGCTCGGCCCGGTCTTCCGCAAGGGCAGGCCCACCCTCTCCGTCTGGGCACCCACCGCACAGAGTGTCGCGCTCGAACTCGACGGCAGGACCGTCCCGATGCGGCGGGACGACCGCACCGGCGTCTGGTCCGTCACCGGCACCGAGAAGTGGAACGGCAAGCCCTACCGGTACGTGGTGAAGGTCTGGGCGCCCACCGTCCGCAAGATCGTCACCAACAAGGTCACCGACCCCTACTCCACCGCGCTGACCACCGACTCCGCCCGCAGCCTCGTCGTCGACCTCGACGACCGCGGGCTCGCGCCCAGGGGCTGGAGCACGCTCCGCAAGCCCGCCGCCGTGCCGCCGCGCGACGCCCAGATCCAGGAGCTCCAGATCCGCGACTTCTCGATCGCGGACCCCACCTCCAAGCACCCCGGCGAGTACCTCGCCTTCACCGACACCCGCTCCGACGGGATGAAGCACCTCAAGCAGCTCGCCGACTCCGGCACCGGCTACGTCCACCTGCTGCCCGCCTTCGACATCGGCACCATCCCGGAGAAGAAGAAGGACCAGCAGAAGCCGGCCTGCGACCTGTCCGTCTACGCCCCGGACTCCCGGGAGCAGCAGGCCTGCGTGGCGAAGGCCGCCGCGAAGGACGCCTTCAACTGGGGCTACGACCCGCTGCACTACACCGTCCCCGAGGGCAGCTACGCCTCCGACCCGGACGGCACCAAGCGCACGGTCGAGTTCCGGCAGATGGTGCAGGGGCTGAACGGCGCCGGTCTGCGGACCGTCATGGACGTGGTCTACAACCACACCGTCGCCTCCGGCCAGGACGACAAGTCCGTGCTCGACCGGATCGTGCCCGGCTACTACCAGCGGCTGCTGGAGGACGGCACCGTCGCCACCTCCACCTGCTGCGCCAACACCGCGCCGGAGAACACGATGATGGGCAAGCTCGTCGTCGACTCGATCGTCACCTGGGCCAAGGAGTACAAGGTCGACGGCTTCCGCTTCGACCTGATGGGACACCACCCCAAGGCCAACATCCTGGCCGTGCGCAAGGCCCTGGACGCCCTGACCGTCGCCAAGGACGGGGTCGACGGCAAGAAGATCATCCTGTACGGGGAGGGCTGGAACTTCGGTGAGATCGCCGACGACGCCCGCTTCGTCCAGGCCACCCAGAAGAACATGGCCGGCACCGGCATCGCGACCTTCTCCGACCGGGCCCGCGACGCGGTGCGCGGCGGCAGCCCCTTCGACGAGGACCCCGGCGTACAGGGCTTCGCCACCGGCCTCTACACCGACCCCAACACCTCCGCGAACAACGGCACCGAGGCCGAGCAGAAGGCCCGGCTGCTGCACTACCAGGACCTGATCAAGGTCGGGCTCACCGGCAGCCTCGCCGGGTACACCTTCACCGACACGTCGGGGCACACGGTCAAGGGCTCGGACATCGACTACAACGGGGCCCCGGCCGGATACGCCGCGGCCCCCGGTGACGCCCTCGCCTACGCCGACGCCCACGACAACGAGACGCTGTACGACACCCTCGCCTTCAAGCTCCCGGCGGGGACCTCGGCGGCCGACCGGGCCCGTATGCAGGTCCTGGCCATGGCGACGGCCACCCTTTCGCAGGGACCCTCGCTCTCCCAGGCCGGCATCGACCTGCTGCGCTCCAAGTCCCTGGACCGCAACTCCTTCGACAGCGGCGACTGGTTCAACGCCCTGCACTGGGACTGCCGGGCGGGCAACGGCTTCGGCCGCGGACTGCCGCCCGCCGCCGACAACGAGGCCAAGTGGTCCTACGCCAAGCCCTTGTTGACCAATTCCGCGATCAGCCCCGGCTGCCCGCAGATCAACGGCGCCTCGGCCGCGTACCAGGACCTGCTCACCATCCGCGCGACCGAGAAGGACTTCGGCCTCGCCACGGCCGCGCAGGTGCAGTCCACGCTGTCCTTCCCGCTCTCCGGAAAGGACGAGACGCCCGGCGTGATCACCATGCGGCTCGGAAGGCTTGTGGTCGTCCTCAACGCCGCCCCCGGCACCGCCACCCAGAAGGTCGCCGCCCTGGCGGGCAGGAACTACGCACTGCACCCCGTCCAGGCGGCGGGCGCGGATTCTACCGTCAAGAAATCCACATACGAGAGAAGTTCGGGAAGGTTCACCGTTCCGGGACGCACAGTGGCGGTGTTCACCCTGCGCTGACCACAACAGGTCTACCGTGAGGCCAGCCGCCGGGGAGAGCCGCACCACCGCACTCCCGGGCGCGCCCTCCCACTCCACCCGGCCGGGTCCCGGCCCCGCCCCGTAGCACCGGCAGCCGCACCGTCGGCCCGCCGGTGCCCTACCGGGCGCGGGGACCGGGCCCCGGCCTCTCCACCTGTTCAGCGACGGTGACGATGGTGAGCTACATCCCCGAGGAGACCACGAGCTTTGTCGGACGGAAGGCGGAGCTCGGCCGGATCGAACACGCCCTCGCCACCGGCCGGCTGACCACACTCACCGGCAGCGGCGGCGTCGGCAAGACCCGGCTCGCGGTCCGTGCGGCCGGCCGGGCCGAACCCGGGTACCGCGACGGGGCATGGTGGGCCGACCTCGCCCCGCTCCACGACGACGGGCTGCTCCTGGCCACCGTCTCCGACGCCGTCGGACTCAGCGACCACACCCTGCGGATGCCCATGGACGTCCTGTGCGAGTGGCTCACCGACAAACACCTGCTGCTCGTCCTGGACTCCTGCGAGCACCTGCGCCACGCCTGCGCGCACCTCCTGGGCGAGATCCTCACCACCTCGCCCGGACTCACCGTGCTCGCCACCAGCAGACAGCCCCTCGACATCAAGGGCGAACAGCTCGTCGAGGTGGAACCGCTGCCCGTGGAGGGCGCGGGCGACGCCCTGACACTGTTCCGGGAACGGGCCGTCGCGGCCGCCCCGGACACCGCACTCGACGAACCGGGCACCGTGGCCGCGGCCGGCGAGATCTGCCGCCGGCTCGAAGGCATTCCGCTCGCCATCGAACTCGCCGCCGCCGGCACCGGCCGGCACACCGTCGAACAGATCGCGCAGCGGATCGGCTCCCGCCTCGACCTGCTCGCCGACGCGTCGATCCGGCCGCAGCGCCACCGCACCCTGCGCACCACCATCGGCTGGAGCCACGAGCTGTGCACCCCGCTGGAGCGGCTGCTCTGGGCCCGGCTGACGGTACTGCGCGGCGACTTCGACGAGGCCGTGGCCCAGGAGGTCTGCGCCGGCGGACCACTCACCGGGGACGGTGTCCGCAGGGCGCTGCGCGGACTGGTGGCGAAATCGGTCGTCGCGCACGACGGGGTGCGCCACCGCATGCTCGACACCATCCGCGAGTACGGCCGGATGTGGCTGGCCGAACTCGGCGAGGAACGCGCCGCCGCCGACCGGCACGCCGCCTGCTTCCTGCACCTGGCCCGCAACGCCCACGCGGGCTGGACCGGCGACGACCAGATCAGCTGGTACCACCGCATCGCCGACTCGCACGCCGACCTCTGCGCGGCCCTCGACCACCTCCTCGCCCACGACACCGCCGCCGCCCAGGAGATGGCCGGCCGGATCGGCTTCTTCTGGTGCTGCTGCGGCCACCTGCCGCAGACCCGCGGCTACGCGCAGCGCGCCCTGGACGTCGGCCCGCGCCGGGGTCCCCACCGCACCCGCGCCCTGTGGGTGCTCGGCATCTGCGTGATGCTCCAGGGCGACTACCCGGCTGCCGAGCGGATCGGTGAGGAGTGCGAACGGGCGGCGGCCGACGACGGTTCCGACGAAGGCGTGCTCGCCGCCGCCTACCTGCGCGGCCTCACCCACCTGATGACCGGCAGCCCGGAGCTCGGCCTGCACGAGGCGGACCGGGTGCTGCGCAGCACCGAGGCCGGTACCCCGCTCGAATCGGCCTACCGGCTGCGCTGCCACCTGATCACCGTCTTCGCCCTCACCGGCCTCGGCCGCCTGGACGAGGCCGCCGAGGCCGCGGTCGTGCTGCGCGCGGCCTGCGAGGCCCAGGACGAATGCTGGACCCGCAGCTACGTCGACTACCAGCTCGCCCTGATCGCCCTGCTCCAGGGGCGCGCCGAGGCGGCCGCCGCGCACGCCCGTTCCATGCTCGCCGGCAAGCACCGCCTCCGCGACAGCTTCGGCATCGCGCTCGGCCTGGACATCCTCGCCGCCGCGGTCGCCGCCCAGGGCGAGGGCGCGCACGCCGCCCGGGTGTACGGCACCGGACAGGTCTACTGGCGCATGGTCGGCCACCCCCAGCGCGGCACGCCGGAACTGGGCCCGCTGCGCGAGGCCTGCGAACGCCAGGCCCGCGAGGCCGTCGGTGACGCCGCCTACCAGCGGGCCTTCGACCGGGGCCGCCGGGACAGCGCGGAGGCGGGCCTGGCCCTCGCGCTCCAGGGTGAACTGCTCACATAGTGAATCCCGCTTGTGCGCCCTGCCCGGCCCCGGAAGGGTGGTGGCGTCCCGCCCAGCCCTTCCCGCCGAGGAGCCCGCCATGCCGCAGATCGCCATCGACTACTCCGCCGAGCTCGACGACGCCTTCGACCGCGGCGGCTTCGTGGCGGCGCTGCATCCGCTGGTCGCCGAGACCGTCAGCACGAAGATCGCCGCCTGCAAGACCCGGTTCCGCCGGGTCGAGGAGGTCGTGGTGGCGGACGCGCCCGGCGGTGGTGACGCGCTCGTGCACATCGATATCTCGCTGCTGGCCGGCCGCACCCCCGAGGTCAAGGCCCGGCTCACGGAATCCGTACGGGACCTGCTGGCGGCCCATGTCCGGTCTGCTGCCGGACTGACCCTGCACCTCTCGGTCGAGGCGCGTGACCTCGACGCCTCCTACCGCAAGAACTGATCGCTGCTGAGGGCTGTCCCGTGACGGGACGGCCCCTCGGCGTCAGGGCAGCCGCTGCGGGGGCACGGTGGGTGTGGCGGGGGTCAGCGCGGAGAGCCGTAGCAGCAGATCCCCGAACGGCCCGTCCGCCGGCTCCCGCGCCAGGACCCGCTGCACGATGGCGGCCATCTCCTCGTTGTACGCGGCGCTCACGGCGATCAGGGCCGCGAAGTCGTGCACCAGCTGCAACTCCAGCTCCGCACGCGGGATCTGCCGCCCGTCCAGCCAGATCAGGGCCGTCGACTCGGCGAGCGACACCCAGGACCGGACGACCAACTCCAGCCGGGCCGGCGGCTCATCGACCCCCAGATGGGTCAGGATCTGCTCGCAGGCCGCCTGCCGGACGCCGTCGATCATCGCGTTCGCCGTGGACGAGCCGACGGCCGGACCGCCCCGCATCAGCGCGGCGAAGCCGGGACCGTGCCCGTCGACGAAGTCGAAGAACCTGCCCATCACCCGCAACAGCCTTGCGCCCAGGGGGCCTTCGTGCGGCTCCAGGAAGCGGGCCGCCAGCTCGTCGGCGGCCCGTCGCAGCGCCGCCTCGTACAGGCTCTGCTTGCCCGGGAAGTAGTGGTAGACCAGCGGCCGCGAGATCCCTGCGGCGGCGGCGATCTCGTCGATCGACACCTCGTCGGGGGAGCGGTGGCTGAACAACTCCAGCGCGACACCGATCAGCTGCTGCCTGCGCTCCTCGACGCCCATCCTGCGCCGCACCCCGGTCGTCATGGGGAACAGCGTACCGACCGGCTCCGGACGACGGGACGCCAGACCTTCCCCTGGGGCGTGCTTTGGAAGTCCCGCCTGCCCGGCGGCGTCTGGCAGGCACGCTCGCGGCGTTGCAGAAATGCCCTGGTAGCTCCGCTACGAGAACATTTCCGCGCCTTGCGATCGCACGCACCAGACGCCGCCGGGCCCGCCCTCCGGGCGGACGACGCTACTTTCAAACACGCCCTAGAGGTCCAGCACCAGTCGTCCGCCCCGGCACCGGGACACGCAGAGCAGCATCGAGTCCGCCCGTTCCGCGTCGTTGAGCAGGTCGTCCCGGTGATCCACCTCGCCCTCCAGGACGCGCTGTTGGCACGTACCGCAGAAGCCCTGCTCACAGGAGTACGAGATGTGCGGGAGCTCCGCGCGCACGGCTGCCAGCGCCGACTGGCCCGCCGCGACGGCGACCGTGCGGCCCGAGCGGCGCAGCTCCACCTCGAAGGCGGCGGAACCGGTGGCGTCCGCCGCCGCGGCGGTGAAGCGCTCCAGGTGCAGGGTGCAGTGGGGCGGCAGCGCGGCGGCGACGGCGTCCATCAGGGGCTCCGGCCCGCAGCAGTGGACCGCCGTGCCCGGCGCCGCGTCCGCCAGGGCCGCTGTGACATCGGGGTGGCCCGACTCGTCCTGAGGTACGACGGTGACCCGCCCGCCGCCCGCGTCCAACTCCTCGATCTCCGCCAGGAACGGCATCGTCGCCCTGCTGCGGCCCCCGTACAGCAGCCGCCAGTCCGCTCCGGAGGCGGCGAGCGCACGCAGCATCGGCAGGATCGGTGTGATGCCGATACCGCCCGCGACGAGCACGTACGCGGGCGCGTCCGCCAGCGGGAAACGGTTGCGCGGGCCGCGGATCTCGATCTCCCGGCCCGCGTGCAGCAGTTCGTGCACTTCCTTGGAGCCGCCCCGGCCGTCCTCGGCGAGCCGGGTCGCGACGGTGTACGTGTCCGGGTCGGCCGGGTCGCCGCACAGCGAGTACTGGCGGATCAGCCCGGACGGCAGCACCAGGTCCAGATGGGCGCCCGGCTGCCAGCGCGGCAGGCCGGAACCCTTCAGCCGGAGCAGCACGACGCCCTCCGCCGGAGTGGTCCGCTCGGTGACGGTCAGCCGACGCCCGGTGGCGGAACGGCGCCGCGAGTAGCCGGACACGGGCTCGTCCAGCGCCGGCAGCGGCCACAGCGGGGACTCCTCGATGCGCCGGCGCATCGCCCGCCTGGCGAGGAGCGCGGCACCGGTCACCGCGAGGACGGTACGCAGCCGGGGCAGGGGCAGGGAACGCGGCATGGTCAACGGGCTTCCGTCGTACGGGCCTCGGCCGCGACCGCGGCGGGCGAGCGGGTGAGGTAGTCGACGGCCTGCGCAGTGCTGCCCTCCTGCGAGGGGTGGTACGCGCGGCTCAGATAGCGGGGGATGGAACGCAGCATCGACGGGGTGCTGGGCAGGGTGCCGCGCCTGCCGCTGCGGTAGAACTGCGCGAAGGACGCCTTGCCGTCCAGCAGGCTCGGGTCGTTCTCCATGAAGAACCGGGCCCCGCGCTGCCAGAGGAAGGCCAGCGCTGAGAACGCCGTCGCCCAGGTCCGCACCCGGCGCCGGTACCCGCCGTCGACATGCATGAACACGTCGAAGGCCACCGACCGGTGCTCGACCTCCTCCGCGCCGTGCCAGCGCAGCAGATCCAGCATCGTGGGGTCGGCGCCGCGCCTGTCCAGCTCGTCGGCGTTCAGGACCCAGTCACCGAGGAACGCGGTGTAGTGCTCGATCGCCGCGATCGTCGCCACCCGCTCCATCAGCCACCACTTGCGCGCCCGCCCCGGCGGCAGCGTCCGGTCGCCGAGCAGCTTCTCGAAGAACCAGTCGACCTGGGCCGTGTACGGGGTCGGGTCGAGGCCCAGCTCCTTCAGATGCGGGAGCACGTCGTCATGGGCCTGGGAGTGCATCGCCTCCTGGCCGATGAACCCGATGACGTCCTCGCGCAGCCGCTCGTCGTGGATGTACGGGAGCACCTGGCGGTAGACGTGGATGAACCAGCGTTCCCCTGCCGGGAGCAGCAGATGGAGCACGTTGATGGTGTGCGTGGTGAACGGATCACCCGGCACCCAGTGCAGGGGCGTCCTGTCCCAGGCGAAGGAGACCCGGCGGGCCTTGAGCGCGATCCGCTCCGACGCGACCGCCGCTGGCTGCGTGTTAGACATGTTGTCAATGTACTGAGGGGTAGGCGCGGGGAACAGGGGCATGCGCCGAATTCCTGAGCCCGCCCCCGCCGGGCCCGCTCACCGCAGCGCCCCGACCCGACTGCCGTCCGCCAGCAGCCCGTTCAGCTCCGCCCGGTCGCCCGCCCTGGCCGGCACCGCGAGCAGCCGGCCCCGGGCGGTCCCCGTCACCCCGCCCGACGTGGTGAGCGAGGTGAACTGCTCGCTGCCCGCCGCGAGCACGTACCACCGGCCGCCGTGCGACTTCCACAGCACACCCGCGAGGACCCGTGGAGTGCGCGGCCCGCACGCGGGCGAGTCCTCGGAGCGTGCCGCGACAGCCCCCGGCGGACGGCTTCCCGACGGCTGGGCGGACGGCGCCTGGAACTGGGCCAGGACCCGGCTCCCGGTGCCCCGCCAGGTCTCCGCCCGGGTGCACAGCCAGCGGGCCGAACCACCCCCCTCGGGCAGCGGCTGCGTCGCGTACGCCCAGGAGTTCACCGACCGCACGCCGTGCGCACGTACCGCCGGCAGCAGGCACGCGGTCCGCGCCCAGCTCTCCAGCTCCGCCCGCCCCGCCACATCGTGCGGCTTCGACGGCGGGCCCGAGGTCAGCCGGGCCGGGGCGAGCTCCCCCAGATCCGTCACCAGCCGGGACGTCGTACCGTCGGCCAGCCGGACGGCGTCCCAGGACCGGCAGCCGCCCGAGGCCGCCGGGGCGGCCACGGCGTCGGTCACCCCGTCCGCGGAGCGGCGCAGCGGGCGCGGCGCACGCTCCGGCGTCAGCAGATCCCGCACCGACACCTCGCGCACCCAGGGCGCCGTCAGATAGCGGACCCGGCCCTCCGAGCGCTCCACCACGAGGGCGCCGGAGGCGGGGGCGTCCGCCCCGTCGACCCGCGCGAAGTCGAGCGCCGCACCCTCGGACGGATCGGCGTTACGGGGCTCCGCGTACCGCACGACACGCAGCCCGTCGTAGAACAGCACCACGGCCGACGCACCCACCTCACCCGCGTACAGCAGCTGTGGCGCCCCCATGGGCGGCCCCACCGGAGTCCGTGGCGTCGCCGATGTCCGCACTCCGCCGCCCGGCCGCGCCCACACCGCCAGCGCCCGCCGCAGCAGCCCGGTGTCCTCGGTGCGGTCGCCACGGGTGGGCCAGGCCGTGAAGTCGGTGCGCGGCGAACTCCGCCAGTACGCCGCGGTCACCGTCCGCAACGCCCCGGGATCAAGGGCCTCCTCGGCGGCCGGGTTGCGCGCGTACGGCGGAGCGGACAGCGCCCCGCGCCCCCAGCCGCCACCCGGCAGCCCGAGCAGCGTCCCGCAGACCAGCAGCGCGGCCGTGGCGGCCAGCGCGGCCCGTGCGTACCTGCGCCGGCGCACCAGATCCGGCGGCCTGGCGTGCAGCGAGCACGGGTCGAACTCGGCCGACGCCAGCAGCGCGTAGGGCGCCGGCACCCCGTCCGCCTCCCGCAGCGCCGCATGCGGATCCGCCACCCCCGCGGCGGCCAGCTCCCGCCGGACGTCCCCGTCCGCGAGCGACTCCAGACCCCGCAGTACGAACGCGGCGCGCGCCGGACCGCCGACCGCCGACAGCCGCTGCTCCAGGGCGAGTTCGTCCGCCCCGCCGGAGTGCGGTAACAGCCGCAGCCCCCAGACCAGCGGGAGGACGGACGGCAACTGGGCGCGTCGCGGCCACAACCGCGGCGGCATCCCCGCCGCCAGCGCGCCGCGCAGCACCTGCCGCCGGGCGTACGGGTAGCCGGGACCGCACGCCGGGGCCCGGCCGGTGTGGCGCGGCAGCGGGATGTCCGGCCCGTGCGCGGTGCCGGCCCCCCGCGCGGCCTGCAGGGAGCGCTGGGCCAGGGCGTGGGCGGTGAGAACGCGCCGGCTGCGGCCCAGCGAGGGCGGCAGGACGAGATAGCCGAGCCGGACCAGTCGCGGGTAGTGCTCGACGAGCGAGGTCTCGGCCTGCTCCGCGTCGACCGGGGCGGCGGCTGACGGTACCTCTGGCAGTGGGCGCACGTTCAGCTGAACGAGCGAATCGTGCGATGGTCACTCCGGGGGGTCGCCCGGCCACATCGGATCGAGGCCGTCCGCCGGACCGGCCTGGTGCCGTTCGGCCGCCGGGCGCGGGCGTGGAGCGGCGCGACGGCCCGGTGGTGAGGCCGCGCGGAACGCGAAGGGCGCGGGGGTGCGGGGACCGGCCGCCGCCCTGGCGGACGCACGGGCATGGCTCTGCTCCAGGAGCGGATCGATACGGCCGACGACTACGGCGGTCAGGCGAACGCGGCCAGTTGCGGGTCGACGGGTGCCTCCGTCATCCGGTTCGCCAGGGTCGACATGGTGTAGGCGCCGATCCCCAGGACCACTTCCAGCGCGTTGCGGGCGGTGTGGCCGTGCGCGAGGAACGCCTGGAGCGTGCCATCGTCCACGGCCCCGTTCGTCTCGATCACGGCCAGGGTGAACTTCCGCACCGCTTCCAGCTGTTCGTCGCAGAGCGGGCTCCCGTCGCGCAGCGCGGCGACGAGACCGGCGTCGGCATCGAGCGCGTCGAGCTTCGCGGTGTGCATCGCCACGCAGAGGTGGCAGTCGTTGCGGGTGGCCATCGTCATGATCACGACCTCCCGGGCGAGCGGGGGCAGGGTCGTCGACTCGAAGAGCGCGCTGACCTTCAGGAAGCCGTTGAGCAGCTCCGGCGACGAGGCGAGCCGGGCGACCCCGACGGGCAGGTAGCCCTGCTTCCGTGTCACGGCCGTCATGGTGGCGCGGGCGGCGGCGGGAGCGGATTCGGGGGAGTGGTCGGGAAAGGCGGACGCGGACATGGCTGACCCCTCGCGGTAAACTCGACAACGTGATTGACGAAAAGGTAAACCAGGTTGTCGAGTATCGCAATGGCTGAGCGTGCGGGAGAGGTCGCTCCGGACGGTGCCGGTGCGGGCTTCGAGCTGCCCCTGCTGCTGTTCGCCGGCTTCCGGTCGATCATCGACGATCTCCACCGTGAGCTGGCCGAACAGGGCCACCCCGAGGTGCGGCCCGCGTACGGCTACGCGCTCCAGGCGGTCGGCCGCGACGGCGCGACCGCCAGCGAGATCGGCCGGCGGCTCGGGGTCTCCAAGCAGGCGGCGGGCAAGGCCGTCGACAGGCTCGAAAGCCTCGGATACGTCGAGCGTGCCGACGATCCGCAGGACGGCCGCCGCAAACTGGTCCGGCTCGCCCCGCGCGGGACCGACGTACTGGCGCGGTCCGCCGAGGGCTTCGACCGGCTGCGCGCCGAATGGGTCCGGGTGCTCGGCCCCGACCGGGTCGCCGCCCTGGAGTCCGACCTGCGCGCCATGGCCCCCGCGGACGCCTTCCGGCTCGATGTGGCGAGCTGGATCAACGGCTGACCGGAGACGGTGAACGCTTGGACTTTACGGACGAGAGATAGGACGTATCTGTCGGGCACTCTTCCCGTGGGCCACTCCGTGCGGCACCATGCACGCGTCGGTACCCAAGAGATCCGACCACTCGTGGTCGGGAATGGGAGGGAACCATGGCACGACGCACGCGTGCGCCAGGTGTGCTCGCACTGGCGGTCGCCGCCGCGCTCATCCCCGTACAGGCCACGGCGAAGCAGCCCGCACCGCCCGCCGCACCCTGTAGCGCGCCCGTGAGACCCGCGTCGCAGATGACGGTCGAAGCGTGCGACAGCCCCGGGCGGATCATCGAGAAGGCGGCGAACATCGTCCCCACTCCGGGCCAACTGGCCTGGCAGCAGCGGGATGTCACCGCCTTCACGCACTTCGGGATGAACACCTTCACCGGCCGCGAGTGGGGTTCCGGCACGGAGGACGAGAAACTCTTCGCGCCGAAGAGCATCGACGCCGACCAGTGGATGCGCGCCTACAAGGCGGCCGGAATCAAACAGGTCATGCTCACCGTCAAGCACCACGACGGCTTCGTCCTCTACCCGAGCCGCTACACCGACCACTCGGTCGCCCTCAGCCCCGGCAGCCCCGATGTCGTCGCCCAATACGTAAAGGCCGCCCGCAAGGCGGGCCTTGAGGTCGGCCTCTACCTCTCGCCCTCCGACGGCGCGGAACTCCCGCACGCCTGGCACGCCGAGTGGGTCGAGAAGATCCGCGCCAAGCAGGCGGAAGGCAAGACGCTGAGCCTGCCCGAGCGGATGGCACTGGAGGACGGCGACCGCGCGCCCGCGGGCCGGGGCCGCTTCGGCAACGGCAGCGCCGTCACCGAACGCACCATCCCCACCCTCGTCCCGGGCGACGACCGAGCCGCCCGGGTGAGGAGCGGCGAGCTGCCCACCTTCAAGGTGAAGGCCGACGACTACGACGCGTACTACCTCAACCAGCTCTACGAGATCTTCACCCAGTACGGCCCGGTCGAGGAGCTGTGGCTGGACGGCGCCAACCCCTGGTCCGACTCCGGAATCACCCAGAAGTACGACGTCAAGCAGTGGTTCGACATGGTGAAGGCGCTCTCGCCGAACACCGTCGTCTTCCAGGGCCCGCAGGGCGTGCGCTGGGTCGGCAACGAGAACGGGACCGCCCGGGAGACCGAGTGGAGCGTCACCCCGCACGTCACCGATCCCTGGACCGGTCTCGGCAGCCTCCCCAACGACTCGACCGACCCCGACATCGGCTCCCGCGACAGGCTCCTCGAACCCGGTATCAACTACCTCCAGTGGTACCCGGCCGAGGCCGACGTCTCCAACCGCCCCGGCTGGTTCTACCACCCCGACGAACAGCCCAAGAGCGCCGCGCAGTTGATGGACCTGTACGAGAAGAGCGTCGGACGCAACGCCTCGCTCCTGCTCAACGTCCCACCCGCGCCCGACGGCCGGATCGACGACGCGGACGTCGCCTCACTGACCGCGTTCGGCGCCGATCTGCGGCGGATCTACGGCTCCGACGTACGCGAGGGGGGCCACGGGCCGTACACCTTCGACCGGGTCGCCGTCCGGGAGGACATCCGGCACGGACAGCGGGTGGAGAAGTTCGCCGTCGAGGCCCGGACCGGCGGGAGCTGGCAGCGGATCGCCGAGGGCACCACCATCGGGCACGAACGCATCCTGGAGCTGCCCGCGGCCGTCACCGCGACGGCGGTGCGGGTCAAGGTCCTGGAATCCAGGGCGAAGCCGTACCTGGGAGCCACCACACTCCACCTCACCACGGCGCCGGCCACGCCCTGACCCACCGCCCGGACACGCCCTAACCGCGGTCCAGATAGGCGAGTACCGCGAGAACGCGGCGATTGTCGTCGTCGGACGGCGGCAGGCCGAGCTTCCCGAAGATGTTCGAGGTGTGCTTGGCCACCGCCCGCTCCGTGATCACCATGTGCGAGGCGATCGCCGCGTTCGAACGGCCCTGGGCCATCTGCTCCATGACCTCCCGCTCGCGCGGCGTCAGGCCGCCCATCGGCTTGTCCTGCGAACGCCGCGACAGCAGCTGCGAGATCACCTGCGGGTCCATCGCCGTACCGCCAGACGCGACCCGGCGCACCGCGTCGATGAACTGGTCGGCGTCGAAGACCCGGTCCTTGAGCAGATAGCCGATGGCGCCGTTGCCGTCCGCCAGCAGCTCACGCGCGTACAACTGCTCCACGTGCTGGGAGAGCACCAGCACCGGCAGGCCCGGTCTCGCCCGGCGGGCGGCAAGTGCGCACTGCAGCCCCTCGTCCGTGTGGGACGGCGGAAGCCGGACGTCGACAACGGCGACATCCGGCTTCAACTCGGCGAGGGCTCTGGTCAGTTCGGGCCCGGTCTCGACGGCGGCCGCGATCTCGAAGTCGTACGCCTCCAGCATGCGCACCAGGCCGTCACGCAGCAGGAAGAGATCTTCGGCTAGGACAACTCGCAAGGGATCTCCATGGTCACCATGGTGGGACCGCCCGCAGGGCTGCTGACGGCCATGATGCCGTCGAATGTACCGAGTCGGCGTTCGACTCCGCTCAGGCCCGAGCCCGATCCGGCCGCCGCGCCGCCCCCTCCGTTGTCCGTGACGGAGATCCGCAGCCGGCCGTCCGCATGGTGCAGATCCACCCAGATCCGGTCCGCACCGGAGTGCTTCGCCGCGTTCGTCAGGATCTCGCTGACCGCGAAGTACGCGGCCGACTCGACCGGCGCCTCCGCCCGCCCGCTCAGCTCCACGGCGACCTCGGTACCGATGGGCGTCCGCAGCGCCAGCGCCTTGACCGCGTCCCCGAGCCCGCGCTCGGCGAGAACCGGCGGATGGATGCCGCGGACCAGGTCGCGCAGTTCGGTGAGCGCCTCCGCGGACGACTCACGCGCCATCGCCAGGAGCTTCTTCGCCTGCGCCGGGTCCTTCTCCACCAGCGCCTCGATGGTCCCCAGGTTCATGCCCATGGCGACCAGCCTGGCCTGCGCCCCGTCGTGCAGATCGCGTTCGATGCGGCGCAGCTCCGAGGCGGCCGTGTCGACCGCCTCGTGCCGGGTCTCGGTCAGCCGGTCGATGCGCAGGGCCAGCTCCTGCTCATGGGTGGGGGCCAGGACCGAGCGGGCGATCACGAAGTGCGTCTTCAGCAGCCGCTCGCTCAGCGCCACCCCGATCGCGAAGATCGCCGCACCGAGCGCGGCGGCGGCGAGCCCGGTCGCCTGGCTGTCGACCGGGACGAACCCGTACCAGTAGCGGTCGTCCGTGAAGACCCGCCACAGCCCCGCCGCCAGGACGAACCCCTCCACCGGGTAGATCAGAAGCGCCGCCGCCAGGATCGACACCACGTAGCCGGCCGTCATGTCGACCAGGAGCCACTGGATGTCCCGCCAGGTCGCCGGGTCCTTCAGCAACAGGCCGGTCCGCTCCACCTGCCCGGTGAACCCGCCGCGTACATCCGCCGGAAAGGGCCGGTACGGCACCGGGATACGGACGTCCGACCAGGTGATCGCCAGCAGCCGGCGCTGATTGGCGTGCTTGCGGACCGCCGCCAGCAGGTACGGGGTGGTGACCAGGCCGATCCCCAGCGGGATGAAGGAGATGGAGAGCACCGTCAGCACGAACAGCGTGACCGACCCGACGATCGAGGCGAACGACAGCACCAGCCCGCGCCCAGCGGCCAGCAGGGCGGCCCTTATCCGTCCGTGCGGCGTGTTCATATCGGTCCCTCTTCCCTCGCCGGAGCCCGTGGCGGCCCCGGTCAGCACACAGTCTGACGTGTCGGACGGCCGTGCGGTCAGCCGTCCCGACACCCGGCGGGGGTGTACCCAGCACCACCCCCGTGACCTCGCCCTACGTCGCGGCGAGTGGGGGTCCCAGCGGCTGGGGCGGGGCGGCCCGGCTTCCTAGATTCGAGGTGTCTTCTCCGACGACTCTTCCGATCACGAATTCAGGGGGCGAACACGCCATGAGGCGTAATCTCGCGGCACGTATCGGTGTGTGGAGCGCACACCATCGCAAGACGGCCATTCTCGGCTGGCTGCTCTTCGTCGTGCTCGCCGCGGGCATCGGCGGCGCGTCGGGCCTGGTCGAGATGTCCGACGCGGAGAACGGCGCGGGCGACTCGGCCCACGCCGAGCAGATCCTCTCCGACGCCGGCCTCAGCCACCGGGCGGGCGAGCTGGTCATGGTGTCCTCCGCACAGCCGGACGGCTGGCGGACCGCGGCGCGCGAGCTGACCGGGGCCCTCGGCAGGACCGGCGAGGTGACGGGCCTCGCGGCGCCGGTCGCCTCAAAGGACGGCAAGGACGCGCTGATCACCTTCGAGATGAAGGGGGACGCGGCCACGGCGTCCGACCGGGTGCAGCCCGTCCTGGACGCGGTGGCCGGTGTCCAGAAGGAGCGGAAGGACGTCACGGTCCAGCAGTTCGGCGACGCCAGCGCCGGGAAGTGGCTCGGAGATCTGCTCTCCGACGACTTCAAGAAGGCCGAGTTCACCGCCGTACCCCTGGCGCTGGGCATTCTGCTGGTCGCCTTCGGTGCCGTCGTCGCGGCCCTGCTGCCCGTCGGTCTCGCACTGACCGCGTGCATGGCCGCCTTCGGTCTGCTCTCGCTCGCCAGCCACCAGCTGCACCTCGCCGAGACCACGTACTCCGTGATGTTCCTGATGGGCTTCGCCGTCGGTGTGGACTACTGCCTCTTCTACCTGCGGCGCGAGCGGGACGAGCGGGCGGCGGGGCGCGACGCGGAGACTGCGCTGCGGATCGCCGCGGCGACCAGCGGCCGGGCCGTGCTCGTCTCCGGGCTGACCGTGATGGTCGCGATGGCCGGCATGTTCCTGTCCGGGCTGATGCTGTTCAAGGGCTTCGCCCTCGCCACGATCACCGTGGTCCTCATCGCCATGCTGGGTTCCGTGACGGTCCTGCCCGCGCTGCTGTCCTGGCTGGGCGACCGGATCGATGCCGGCCGGGTGCCGCTGCTGAACCGTCGCGCCAAGCGGGGCGCGCGGGCCGCCGGGGGCACGAAGGAGAGCGGGCGGATCGCCGGAAGGCTGCTGCGGCCCGTCCTGTCCCGGCCGAAGTTCTTCGCCGCCGCGTCGGTCCTCGTCCTGCTGGTCCTCGCCGCGCCCGCCCTCGGCATGAAGACCGAGTCACTCGGCCTGGAGAAGCAGTTCGGCTCCGACTCCACGCTGTCCGTCGCCTACCGCGACATCACCGATACCTTCCCCGGCGGCCCCGCCCCGGCCCGGGTGGTCGTCGAGGCGGACGACATCCAGGCCCCCGCCGTTCGCAAGGCGCTCGCCACCTTCGACGGGGTGACCGTCCACCGGGCACAGAACATCGCCGAGATCGAGGTACCGCTGCCCGACGGCGAGGCCGGCCTGTCCGAGCTGCGCGGACAGCGGCTGCCTGCCGCGTTCGACGGGACGGGTGCGCGGGCGTACGTCACCGGTGAGGTGGCCGGGTCCGTGGACTTCAACGACCAGCTGAAGCACGGCATCGCCCCCGTCTTCCTCTTCGTCACCGCGGTGACGTTCCTGCTGATGCTGTTCTGCTTCCGCAGCTACGTGATAGCGGTGACCGCGATCCTGCTCAACCTGCTCTCCGTGGCCGCCGCCTACGGTGTGATGACCGCCGTCTTCCAGCACGGCTGGGGCGCCTCGCTGATCGGCTCGGAGGGCGTCGGCGCGATCGAGTCCTGGATGCCGCTGTTCGTCCTCGTCGTCCTGTTCGGCCTCTCGATGGACTACCACGTCTTCGTGGTCTCCCGGATCCGCGAGGCCCACGGGCGCGGACTCGCCACCCGCGCCGCGATCGACGAGGGCATCCGGCGGACGGCGGGCGCGGTGACCGGCGCCGCCGTGATCATGGTGGCGGTCTTCGCGGTCTTCGGGACGCTGTCCATGCAGGACATGCAGCAGATGGGCGTCGGCCTGGCCGTCGCGGTGCTGCTGGACGCGACGATCGTACGGATGGTGCTACTGCCCTCCGTGATGGCGCTGCTCGGCGAGCGGAACTGGCGCACCCCGCGCGGGCTCTCCCGGCTGCCCGCCCTGGACCACAGCGAGCCCGAGCCGGAGCCCGCCCCCGCGGCGGCCCCGGTGGGAACGGGACTGCGCGGCTGACCCCGACCCACGAAGACGGACACACGAAGGGGGCTCCGGTTCCGGGAACTACCGGAAACGGGGACCCCGTAGTGA
>NZ_JBHXUW010000010.1:0-144500 GCF_042672475.1 Streptomyces sp. NPDC127177 | reverse complement strand
AACGAGTACAAGAAGGCCGACAGCGACCACCTGCTGGAGACCACCGGCCGTGAGCTGCGCAAGCTCATGAGCTGGGTCAACGACGACGACGCGTAACAACGGTGCCCGGAGGGGGCGGACCGCGGTCCGCCCCCTCCGGGCATCAGCCCTGCTTCACCGCTGGAAGAGGCGGCGTCGTACGTGTGTACAAGTCGTCGGGCCTCATGCGGGTGATCCTTCCAACGGGGCGCAGTGTGCGTCGTCGCGCATGACTACACTTCTCCACACATACACGCGTCAGGCCCACAGTGTCGTGCGTCTTCCACGCGGCAAGCCCCTCCACCGCCTGCGGCCGTCGGGACGGCCGTCCGCACTGGATCTGTGAGGACTCACGTGAGCTCGAAACCTGTCGTACTCATCGCTGAAGAGCTGTCGCCCGCCACGGTGGACGCCCTGGGCCCGGACTTCGAGATCCGGCACTGCAACGGCGCGGACCGCGCCGAGCTCCTCCCCGCGATCGCCGATGTCGACGCCATCCTGGTGCGCTCCGCCACCAAGGTCGACGCCGAGGCCATCGCCGCCGCGAAGAAGCTGAAGGTCGTCGCCCGCGCGGGCGTCGGTCTGGACAACGTCGACGTCTCCTCGGCCACCAAGGCCGGCGTGATGGTCGTGAACGCACCGACCTCCAACATCGTCACGGCCGCCGAGCTGGCCTGCGGTCTGCTGGTCGCCACCGCGCGCAACATCCCCCAGGCCAACACCGCGCTCAAGAACGGCGAGTGGAAGCGCTCCAAGTACACCGGTGTCGAGCTGAGCGAGAAGACCCTCGGCGTCGTCGGCCTCGGCCGCATCGGCGTCCTGGTCGCGCAGCGCATGTCGGCCTTCGGTATGAAGATCGTCGCGTTCGACCCCTATGTGCAGCCCGCGCGTGCCGCGCAGATGGGCGTCAAGCTCCTCTCGCTGGACGAGCTGCTCGAGGTCTCCGACTTCATCACCGTGCACCTCCCCAAGACCCCGGAGACGCTCGGCCTGATCGGCGACGAGGCGCTGCACAAGGTGAAGCCCTCGGTGCGGATCGTCAACGCCGCGCGCGGCGGCATCGTCGACGAGGAGGCGCTCGCCTCCGCCCTCAAGGAGGGCCGCGTCGCCGGCGCCGGACTCGACGTGTACACCAAGGAGCCCTGCACGGACTCCCCGCTGTTCCAGTTCGACCAGGTCGTCTGCACCCCGCACCTCGGTGCCTCGACCGACGAGGCCCAGGAGAAGGCGGGCATCGCGGTCGCCAAGTCCGTGCGCCTGGCGCTGGCCGGCGAGCTCGTCCCGGACGCGGTCAACGTCCAGGGCGGCGTCATCGCCGAGGACGTCCGTCCCGGACTGCCGCTCGCCGAGAAGCTCGGCCGGATCTTCACCGCGCTCGCCGGTGAGGTCGCGGCCCGCCTCGACGTCGAGGTGTACGGCGAGATCACCCAGCACGATGTCAAGGTGCTCGAACTCTCCGCGCTCAAGGGCGTCTTCGAGGACGTGGTCGACGAGACCGTGTCGTACGTGAACGCCCCGCTGTTCGCGCAGGAGCGCGGTGTCGAGGTCCGCCTCACCACCAGCTCCGAGTCGCCCGACCACCGCAACGTGGTCACCGTGCGCGGCACGCTCGCCAACGGTGAGGAGATCGCGGTCTCCGGCACCCTGGCCGGTCCCAAGCACCTCCAGAAGATCGTCGCGATCGGTGACTACGACGTGGACCTCGCGCTCGCCGACCACATGGTCGTCCTGCGCTACCAGGACCGCCCCGGAGTCGTCGGCGCGGTCGGCAAGATCCTCGGCGAGGCCGGTCTGAACATCGCGGGCATGCAGGTCTCGCGGGCAGACGTGGGCGGCGAGGCGCTGGTCGTCCTCACCGTCGACGACGACGTCCCGGCGTCCGTGCTGACCGAGATCTCGGCCGAGATCGGTGCGGCCTCGGCCCGTTCGGTGAACCTGACCGACTGACCTGTCCGACAGCCCCGTACCCGGCATCTAGACGTGCGTCTTACACGGACGTCTGCATGCCGGGTACGCTGCTGTCATGGGACATCGTGAGGATCTGCTCGAAGGCGCCAAGCGCTGCCTGCTGGAGAAGGGGTACGCCCGTACGACGGCACGCGACATCGTGGCCGCCTCCGATACGAATCTCGCCTCCATCGGCTACCACTACGGCTCCAAGGAGGCCCTGCTCAACCTCGCCTTCATCAAGGTGACGGAGGAGTGGGGCGATGTGATGACCGAGGAGACCGACGAGGGCCCGGCCGTCGAGGAGACCCCTCCGGCGCCGATCGACCAGTTCCGCGCGACCTGGGAACGGGTGATCGGCAGCTACGAGCAGACCCGGTCGGTCTGGCAGCTCCAGATGGAGGTCATCTCCAGGATCGACACCGATCCCGAGCTGCAGAAGGCCCTGTCGGGGCCGCAGCGCGAGGGCCGGAACGGGCTCGCCGAGAACATGCTGGGCATCGACCCGGAGACCGAGCCCGAGCGGGCGCGGGTGGCCGGGCTGTTCTGTCAGGCCCTGCTCGCCGGTGTCATGGTCCAGTGGATGATGGACAGCGATTCGGCGCCGTCGGCGCAGGATCTGACGGACGGGCTGAAGGTGGTGCTGGAGGGCCGGGTGCCTCCGGCCGGTTAAGTCAGACGGGCGGGGGCAGGGCACGGCAGAGCGCGTCGAGCGCCGCTCCGAATGCGTGCTCCGGCGGGGAGGCGTAGCCCACCACCAGCCCGTCCGGGGCGGGCATCGTCGCGGCCGGATGGCGGAAACCGGCGAGACCGTCCAGGCCGACCCCCTGCCAGGCGGCGGCCTTGACCGCGGAGTGCTCGGTGCCGGGCGGCAGCCGCAGGACCGCGTGCAGTCCGGCTGCGATGCCGGTGGGCGTGATGTGCGGGGCGTGAAGGGCGAGCGCGGTGACGAGCCGGTCGCGCCGTTCGCGGTAGCGCCGACGCATCCGGCGGACATGGCGGTCGTACCCGCCGGAGTCGATGAGATCGGCGAGGGTCAGCTGATCGGGCACGCCCGCCCAGGCCTCCCGCTCACCCTTGGCCGCCAGAACCGGCTCGACCAGCCGCTCCGGCAGCACCATCCAGCCCAGCCGGACGGCGGGCGAGAGGCTCTTGCTCGCCGAACCGAGGTACAGGACCCGGTCGGGATCGAGCCCCTGCACGGCACCCACCGGGTCACGGTCGTACCGGAACTCCCCGTCGTAGTCGTCCTCCAGGACCAGCCCGCCCCGCCGGCGCGCCCAGTCGACGACGGACGCGCGCCGCCGCGGATGCAGCGGACCGCCGGTCGGGAACTGGTGGGCCGGGGTGAGCAGTACGCCCCGTACGCCCGGCAGTCCGGCCAGCTCGTCGACGCGCGCACCGTCCTCGTCGAGCGTCAGCGGGACCGTGCGCACCGAGGCGGAGTCCAGGATCGACCGGTGGAAGCCGAGTCCGTACGACTCCACGGCCAGCGGGCCGCGCAGCACGCCGCCCGCGAACAGCAGCCGCAGCGCGTGGGCGAAGCCGGAGCACACCACGATGCGTTCGGGCGTGGTCCGTACGCCGCGTGAACGCCCCAGATAGTCCGCCAGCGCGCGGCGCAGTTCGATCCGGCCCTGCGGGCCGCCCGGACCGAAGGCGTCGTTCGGCGCGGCGTTCAGGGCGCGCCGGGAGGCGGCGAGCCAGGCGGCCCGGGGGAACGAACCGGCGTCCGGCTTGCCCTGGCGCAGGTCGTGGGCGGGTCCGGCCGGATCCGCCGGCGTCTTCTTCGGTACGCGGGCCGGGGGAGGGGGCGCGCTGCGCGGGGCGACCCGGGTACCGGATCCCTGACGGGCGGTCAGCCACCCCTCCGCGACCAGTTCGGCGTAGGCGTCGGCGACGGTGTTGCGCGCCAGTCCGAGGTCGGCGGCGAGGGAGCGGTAGGGCGGCAGCCGGGTGCCGGGGGTCAGCCGCCCGTCCCGTACGGCGTCGCGCAGTGCGCGGATGAGGACGGCCCGGCGGCTGCCCGGGCCCGCCAGGTCGAGGAGCAGATCGCTTCCGCTCGTCGTCGCGGAATTGACCCATGAATCCGGCATGAGAATGCACCCCGTCCGAGGTCTTTCGGGCTCCTAGCGTAGGGGACATGACGAACCACGAAGCAGCGGTCAGTGCCGTCGAGACTCCTCGGATCAACTTCGCCAAGGCCGCCCCGAAGGTGTTCAAGGCCCTCATCGGTTTCGACGCCGCCGCCCGGCAGGGCCTGGATCCGGCGCTTGTGGAGCTGGTGCAGATCCGCTCCTCGCAGCTCAACGGCTGCGCGTACTGCCTCCACATGCACACCACCGATGCCCGCAGGGCGGGGGAGAGCGAGGAGCGGCTGCACATGGTGGCGGTCTGGCGGGAGGCCACCCATTTCTTCGGCGCCGGGGAACAGGCCGCGCTGGCCCTCACCGAGGCCGTCACCCTGGTCTCGCACGGCGGGGTCCCCGACGACGTCTACGCGCGGGCGGCAGCCGTGTTCGACGAGGCCGAACTGGCCGGACTGCTCGCCCTGATATTCACCATCAACACCTGGAACCGCATCGCCCTGTCCACCGCCAAGGTGCCCGGCACGGACGAGCGCGCGGCGTAGTCACGGGCGGCGCTCACAGCCGGGACGCCTTCAGCGCCATGTGCAGCAGCAGCCGGTCCTCGCCGTCGTTGAGGTCCAGGCCGGTGAGCTGCTGGACCCGGGAGAGGCGGTAGTAGAGCGTCTGGCGGTGGATGCCCAGCTCGGCGGCGGTCCGCGAGGCCTGGCCCGCGCAGTCGAGGAAGACCTCGGCGGTGCGGGCCAGATCCCGGTGCGGCGGGGTGAGCAGCGGGCGGACCGTGTGGTCGGGCAGCGAGTGCGGGACGAGCGAGGTCAGCAGACGGTACGGGCCGATGGCCGACCACTGGGCGACCGGGCCGAACCGGGACTCCGCCGCGGCCGCCCGGTTCGCGGCACAGGCCTCGTGCCAGGCGTCGGCCAGCTCCGCCAGGCCCCGGCGCGGGACCGCGATCCCGGCGGTCGCGGCCGGCCCCGCCGATGCGCGCAGCAGGCCGGCGGCGGTGAGCGCCGGGTCCAGCACGTCGGGCGACCGGAGCCGGACCAGAGCCGCCAGGGCGGGCGGGCCCGTCGGGTCCGTGGAGGGGGCGCCGGACAGGGCCGCCGCCGATGGCACCGTGCGGACGGAAGGCGGATCGTCCGGCCACGGGGTCACGCACACCACCGTGTGCAGCCCCTCCGCGTCCGGGCCGAGCGCCTCGCTGAGAGCGGCCACCGCCATGTCGCGCTGCCAGCCGCCCGCGGCCGTGAGGACCGCGCCGAACTCGCGGGACAGGTCCGTGCCCGCCCGCGCCTCGTCGGAGAGCAGCGCCCCGATCCGGGCCGCCACCTCCATCGCCGCGTCCAGCTGTCCGTCGGTCGGCCGGGGGTCGGCGTCCAGCAGCCATACGTAACCGAGCACCACACCCCGATGGCGTACCGGCAGACATATCCGGTCCCGGTTGACGCCGGCCTCCGGGGCGGCCGGGATGCGGATCGGGCCGGTGGCGCGGGTGATGCCGAAGTTCTCGAACCAGGCGCGGACCGCCGGGGTCGAGCGGCGGGTCAGGATCGAACGGGTGCGGACCGGGTCCATCGCCGTGTCGTCGCTGTCGTGGGCGCCGAAGGCGACCAGGCCGAAGTCCCGGTTCTCCAGCGTCGCCGGAGCACCGAGCAGCCCGGAGATCTCGTCGACCAGCTCCTGGTAATCGCCCTTCACCCGGTCATTCTCGCACCCCTTCAGACATATGTCTGAGATCCAGGGCACGGATGCGTGACAGCTGTCGATGGCACAGGATCGGAGGGATCCTTAGATTTCACGGTGGTTCTCCGTGCTGTACCGCCTCTGTTCCTCTGTTTCATGGGTGCGGTACGGCCTTCGTTCGTACTTTCCGTGGAGGTGCCCCGTGCTGGGTCCCGTGATTCTCGCCGCGTCTCGCAGCGACAGGATGCGTCGTTTCATCTCGGCAGCCCCGGGCACCAAGCAGGTCGTCAGCCGGTTCATCGCCGGCGAGACGGTCGAGCAGGTCGTCCCGATCATCGAGGACGCCACCGGCAAGGGCCTCGAAGTCACCATGGACGTGGTCGGTGAGGACATCACCACGCCCGAGCAGGCCGCCGCCGCACGCGACGCCTACCTGGAGCTCATCGGCCGGCTGAAGGATCTCGGTCTGGGCACGAAGGCCGAGATGTCCGTCAAGCTCTCGATGTTCGGCCAGGCGCTGGAGGGCGGACACGAGCTGGCCCTCGCCAACGTCCGCCCGGTCGTCGAGGCCGCCGCCGAGATCGGCACCACGGTCACGCTGGACGCCGAGGACCACACCACCCTCGACTCGATGTTCGCCATCCACGAGGAACTGCGGAAGGACCACCCGCAGACCGGATGCGTCATCCAGGCCTATCTCTTCCGCACGGAGGAGGACGCGCGCCGCCTCGCCGCCGCGGGCAGCCGAGTCCGCCTCGTGAAGGGCGCCTACAAGGAACCCGCCTCGGTCGCCCACCAGGACAAGGCCGAGACCGACAAGGCGTACGTCCGCATCCTGCGGACGCTGATGGACGGCGAGGGCTATCCGATGATCGGGTCGCACGACCCGCGTCTGATCGCCATCGGGCAGGAGCTGGCCCGCAAGGCCGGGCGCAAGCTGGACGAGTACGAGTTCCAGATGCTGTACGGCATCCGCAGCGACGAGCACGTCCGCCTCGCGGCCGAGGGCCACCGGATGCGCGTCTACACCGCATACGGCACCGACTGGTACGGCTACTTCATGCGCCGTCTCGCCGAGAAGCCGGCCAACCTGCTGTTCTTCGGCCGCTCCATCCTCACCAAGGGCTGAGCCCCTCCACCCCTCTACTGAAGGAGCAACGGACACCATGGACGCTGTCACCCAGGTCCCCGCGCCGGTCAACGAGCCGGTCCACTCCTACGCCCCGGGCTCCCCCGAGCGCGCCCGCCTGGAGGCGAAGCTCAAGGAGCTCAGCCAGAACCCGATCGACCTGCCGATGACCATCGGCGGCGAGAAGCGGATGGGTGGCGGCGAGCGCTTCGACGTCGTACAGCCGCACAACCACAAGGCCGTCATCGGCACGTTCGCCGGTGCGACCGCGCAGGACGCCCAGGACGCGGTCGACGCCGCCCTCGCCGCAGCCCCGGCCTGGCGTGCGATGGCCTTCGACGACCGCGCGGCCATCATCCTGCGCGCCGCGGAACTGCTCTCCGGCCCCTGGCGCGAGACGCTCGCCGCCTCCACGATGCTCGGCCAGGGCAAGACCGCCCAGCAGGCCGAGATCGACACCCCCTGCGAGCTCGTCGACTTCTGGCGCTTCAACGTGCACTACGCGCGCCAGATCCTGGCCGAGCAGCCCCCGGCCAACTCCCCGGGCGTGTGGAACCGCATGGACCACCGCCCGCTGGAGGGCTTCGTCTACGCGATCACGCCGTTCAACTTCACGGCCATCGCGGGCAACCTGCCCACCGCCCCCGCCCTCATGGGCAACGTCGTGGTGTGGAAGCCGTCCCCGACGCAGACCCACGCCGCCGTGCTGCTGATGCAGCTCCTGGAGGAGGCGGGTCTCCCCAAGGGCGTCATCAACCTGGTGACGGGTGACGGCATCGCCGTCTCCGAGGTCGCACTGAACCACCGCGACCTGGCCGGTATCCACTTCACCGGCTCGACCCCCACCTTCCAGCACCTGTGGAAGACGGTCGGCAACAACATCGCCAACTACCGCACCTACCCGCGGCTCGTCGGCGAGACCGGTGGCAAGGACTTCGTCGTCGCCCACCCCTCGGCCGACCACGCGATCCTGAAGACCGCGCTGACGCGCGGCTCCTTCGAGTTCCAGGGCCAGAAGTGTTCGGCGTCCTCCCGCGCCTACGTCCCGGCCTCCATCTGGAACTCCGGTTTCAAGGAGAAGTTCGCGGCCGAGGTCGACTCGATCACCATGGGTGACGTCACCGACCTGTCGCACTTCATGGGCGCCGTCATCGACGACCGTGCCTTCGCGAAGAACAAGGCCGCGATCGACCGCGCCGCGGCCGACCCGGCGTGCACGATCGTCGCGGGCGGAACGTACGACGACTCGGTGGGCTACTTCGTCCGCCCGACCGTCATCGAGTGCAGCGACCCCGAGAACGAGGTCTTCACGACCGAGTACTTCGGCCCGATCCTCGCGATCCACGTCTACGAGGACGAGAAGTACGACGCGATGCTGGAGCAGATGGAGTCGGTCTCCGACTACGCGCTGACCGGTTCCGTCATCGCGGGCGACCGTGCGGCGGCCGCGCACACGATGGAGAAGCTGCGGTACGCCGCGGGCAACTTCTACATCAACGACAAGTCGACCGGTGCCGTCGTCGGCCAGCAGCCGTTCGGCGGTGGCCGTGCCTCGGGTACGAACGACAAGGCGGGCGCCCCGCAGAACCTCCAGCGGTGGACCCTGACCCGGGCCATCAAGGAGACGCTGGTCCCGCCGACCGAGTACGTCTACCCCCACCAGGGCTGACCGCTCTCCGGGGCGCCGCCCGTCCGGCGCCCCGCCACGAACTCCGCCTCCCGACCGGTTCCCCTGCCGGCCGGGGGGCGGTTTCCATGGGCGGGTACGGGGGTGGGGGTGCGTCCGAGGCCCGGGGGCGTCCGGGTGGACGCCTTGTCCTCAATCGCCGGGCGGGCCTGGATCGCGGGGCGGACGGGCCTGGATCGCGGGTCGGACCGCCTGGATTCGGACGCCGCGTGGGCTCGGATCGCGCTACAGGGCTCCCGCGTCCCTTGCCGTCCAGACCGATGGGTACAGGGGGCGGTAGCCCAGGGTCGGTGGGTACGGGACTTCGGACCGCGGCCGCGGTGAGCGCCCGCGCAGCTGGTCCTACGCTCCGGTCCGGATCAGCATCTTTCCGGTGTTCTCCCCGCGCAGCATGCCCAGGAAGCCGTCCACGGTCCGCTCGAAGCCGTCGACGACCGTGACGTCGGGGGTGATCCGGCCGCTCCGCAGGTGCGGGACGAGCAGGTCCTCCAACTCGCCCTGTGCGTCCCGGTGGTTGCGGACCAGGACGCCTTCGAGCCGCAGGCTCTTGCCCACCACGTCGTAGAGGTTGCGCGGCGCGGCAGGCGGCCGGTCCGCCGCGTGGTACTGGGCGATCGCACCGACCCAGGCGATCCGGCCGAAATCGCGTACCGCCGAGATCGCGGCCTCCAGATGGTCCCCGCCGACGTTGTCGACCGCGGCGTCGACCCCGTCCGGGGCCGCCTTCGCCAGGAGGTCGCGGACCGGCCCGTCGTGGTAGTCGAAGGCCGCGTCGTAGCCGAGATCCGCCGTGAGCCGGGCGGCCTTCGCGGCCGAGCCGGCGCTGCCGACGATCCGGCCGGCCCCGAGCAGCCTGGCGATCCGGCCCACGGCGGTGCCGACCCCGCCCGCGGCGGCCGATACGAACAGGTCCTGGCCCGCCCGGAACTCCAGGGTGCGGGTGAGCGCCACATAGGCGGTCAGTCCCGTGCCGCCGAGGATCGAGAGGTGAGCGGTCAGCGGCACCCCTTCGTACGCGGGGAGCCTGCGGGTACCGAGGACGCCCGCGGTGACCAGGGCGTGGGTGCGCCAGCCGGACCGGTGGAACACCAGGTCGCCCTCGGCGAGGCCCGGGTCCCGGGAGGCGACGACCCGGCCGAGCGCGCGGCCCTCCAGCGGGGCGTTCAGCTCCCAGCCGCCGTCCATCTCCTCGCGGTGGTACGGGTCGACGGAGAGGTAGAGGTTCTCCACCAGCGCCTGTCCGGGGCCGGGGGCGGGTACCGGGGACTCGGCCACGGAGAAGAGGCCGGGGGTCGGGAATCCGGAAGGGCGGGCCGTCAGGTGGAAGGTGCGGGCGGTGCGAGTCGTCGTCATGGCAGCGACCGTAGGAAGGAATCCCCGGACCCGGCAGTGGGTTGCGTCGATGGAAAGACCGTTTCCATGAACGGCTTTCATGGACCGAGCGGATCGAACGAGCAGGGGGATTCCCGCCATGACCGATCTGGCCCCGCACGAGCTGCGCATCCTCGTCGCGGTCGAGGGCGCCGGCAGCTTCTCCGGCGCGGCAGCGGCGCTCGGTATGACGCAGTCGGCCGTCTCCCACGCGATCCGTACCGCCGAGGGCAGGATCGGAGCGGTGCTCTTCGACCGCGGCCGCCGGGGCGCCGAGCCCACCCCGGCGGGCGCGAGCGCCGTCGCGCACGCCCGTCGCGTCCTGCGGCTGCTGGAGCTGATGGGCGAGGAGGCGCGGGCCGCGGCGGCCGGGCCCGCGGAGAGCGGCGTGTTGGCCGGCCCGCTGCGGATCGCGGCCTTCCGGAGCGCCGCGCTGCATCTGCTGCCGCCCGCTCTGGAGCGGCTGCGTGCCCGCCATCCGGGGATCGAGCCGGTGGTGCGCGTGGTGCGGGAGCTGGGGCGCGGCACGGCGGGCGAGGTCCTGGACGGGCGGGCCGATCTGGGTATCGCGACGATCGGGACGAGTTCGCCCGTCCCGAAGGAGCTGGTCGGGGGAGTGCTGCTGGAGGAGCGGTACGCGCTGGCGCACCCCGCGGGCCATCCGGCACCGCGGACGCTGGCACTGGTGGACTGGGCGGAGAGCTGCTCCTCGTACACCCGGGACTGGTGGGCCGCGCAGGACTGGCTTCCGCGGGCGACGGTGGAGGCCGAGGACGACGGGGCGGTGCTCTCGATGGTGGCCCGCGGCCTCGGGATGGCGGTCATGCCGGAGTTGTCCCTCGAGGGAGCACCGGACACGGTGGTGATCGCCGATCTCGGACCGGACCGGCCGACCCGGTCGGTGGGCTATGTCACCACCCCTGAGCTGGCACGATCGCTCGCCGTGCGGGCCCTCATCCGGGAGCTGAGAGTGGGTACGGACGTACCGCGGGCAAACCTCCGTCTCAGATAGTAGGAAGTCCGAGTAATTGTGGAGACAGAACGGCGTGGCTGCCCTAGCTTTGTAGAAGCCGAACGTCTCGCTGAACCAGCGACTGGCGGTCGTGAGTGCGCGCCCCGAAGCAGGCAACCCCTGCGGCGTCCGCTCCCCGCCCCTTCCGGCGCCTCGAAATCCCTGATCTCGAAATCACCTTCACGATGTTCGATCTCGAAATCCTCGCGATCTCAAGGAGTCGATCCACCATGGCCGAGACCACTGCCCGCCGCGTCCGTCACAGCCACCGCCCGACCGAGTCGGAGCGGCAGAACGCCGCCGCCGCCCTGCAGCGCGCGCTCGACCGCAGGGACAACGGCGGTTCCACCGGCCACTGACCGGGCCATGAGACGGGGATCAGCCGCGGCTGATCTCGAAGTGGTCGATGCGCTCGCCGGACTCGGCGAGCGCGGTGACCTTCATCCGGGCCTGCCGCCCGGCCTCCACCTCCACCGCGAGGAACGAGAAGCCGGTGTAGCGCACGCGTGACCACTCGACGGTCTCGGTGGCCTTACCGCCGCCCTTGACCACGTGGTACGTGTCCACGCTCTCCTGGTCCTTGACGTGCCCCTCGTAGCTGTCGGGCGCCGGGAAGTCGTACAGCGCCTTGCCCGCGCCGCCCGCGGTCACGTACACGATGCCGTCCCGCCTCGGGTCGGTGCGCTCGCCGATCGGCACCGTGCGCTTGACGGTGTTCTTCAGGATCGCGTCGGTGCGCTCGTAGACGTGGTTGTGTCCGTTGATGACCAGGTCCACCTGGTGCTTCTCGAAGAGCGGCACCCAGGCTTCCCGCACGCCGCCGTCCGATGCGTGGGCATTGGTCGTGGAGAACGCGCAGTGGTGGAAGAAGACCACCAGGAAGTCGATGTCGTGGCGCGCCCGCAGCTCACCGAGGCGCCGGTCCAGCCAGCGGGTCTGCTTGCCGCCGCTGATACCGAAGTTGGCGGGGATCTCGTAGCTGACGTCGTTGGCGTCCAGCGCGATCACACCCACGTTGCCGTGCACGAAGGAGTACGCGCCGGGCTGGTTGACCGGGTCCGGGCCGTTGTCCGGCAGGGTCCAGCGGGCGTTCTGGCCGCCGTACCCGTCGGGCGAGTACCAGGCCTCCATGTCGTGGTTGCCGGTCGTCACCATCCACGGCACGGTCTTGGCGACGGTCTCCGTCTGGGCCAGGAACTGGTCCCAGGTGCGGGCGTCATAGACGTCGTCCGTCTGGCCGGCGCCCGACGGGTCGGCGTAGCAGATGTCGCCCGCGTGCAGGTGGAAGGCGGGGTTCTGGCCCAGGATCAGCTGGTCGTTGCCGAGCGCGTCGTAGCTGACGCCCTGGTCGCCGAAGGCGGTGAAGGTGAAGTTGCCGGCGCGCGAGGGCGCGGTGGTGAAGGTGCCGAGCGTGCCCAGGTTGCGGGTGTCGGCCGGGTCGAAGCCGTCGTGGCCGACACCGTAGTAGTACGTCGTGCCGGGCTTCAGCCGCTCCAGGCCCGCGTGCACGTAGAACTGCTCGGCGGCCGCGATCTTCCCGTCGTTCAGCTTCGGCGTCGTGAGGTGGCGGACCTCGGCGTCGATCTTCCGGCTCAGCGCCCACGGCTTGAGGCCGATCCGGATGTACGGACGGCGCACCGCGAACGGGACCTGCCAGGCGACCGCCATCTGCGTCTTCGGGTCGGCTCCGTAGGCCAGGTGCCGGCCGAACGGGGCCACCAGCGAACCGTCCACCCGGGTGGTGCTGCGCGAGGTGAGCACCGCGGGCGCGGCGTACGCGGGCGAGGCGGTCAGGGAGGTGCCGAGGCCGGCACCGGCGACGGCGGCGGTCGCCACGCTCGTGCGCAGTACGCCGCGACGGGTCAGCCTGGTCCGCAGGTATTCGTGCTGCTCGGCCATGCTCATGCGGCCGGCGAGCTTCTCGGGGATTCCGAAACGGGGGATGTCCATGGGCGACAACCTCCACCCGTTGCCTGACGGCACCCTGTCGGATGGGTGAACGGTACACGTACAACTTCCCATGTGTCCGCATGCTGGACGTGACGTGTCATGGGGTGGGACGAGCAGTAAGGTGCCGGACATGTCTCGCAGCATCAATCTCGCAGTGATCCCCGGTGACGGTATCGGCCAGGAGGTCGTGGCCCAGGGCCTCAAGGTCCTCAACGCTGTTCTCCCGCAGGATGTGAAGCTGGAGACCAAGGAGTACGACCTTGGCGCCCAGCGCTGGCACCGCACGGGTGAGACCCTCCCGGACGCGGAGCTGGAGGCCCTCAAGGGCCACGACGCCATCCTGCTCGGCGCGATCGGTGACCCGTCCGTGCCGTCGGGCGTCCTGGAGCGGGGGCTGCTGCTGAAGCTGCGCTTCGCCTTCGACCACTTCATCAACCTGCGGCCGTCGAAGCTCTTCCCGAACACCGAGACCCCGCTGGCCGGCCGCCCGGACATCGACTTCGTCGTCGTCCGCGAGGGCACCGAGGGTCCGTACACCGGCAACGGCGGCTCGCTGCGCACCGGTACCGAGCACGAGGTCGCCACCGAGGTCAGCCTCAACACCGCCTTCGGTGTCGAGCGGGTCGTCCGTGACGCCTTCGAGCGCGCCGCCGCCCGCCCGCGCAAGAAGCTGACGCTGGTCCACAAGAACAACGTCCTCGTGTACGCGGGCCACCTGTGGAAGAACACCTTCGACAAGGTCGCGGCCGAGTACCCCCAGGTCACCACCGACTACCTGCACGTCGACGCCGCGACGATCTTCTTCGTCACCCAGCCGGAGCGCTTCGACGTCATCGTCACCGACAACCTCTTCGGTGACATCCTGACCGACCTCGCCGCGGCCGTCTCCGGCGGTATCGGCCTGGCCGCCTCGGGCAACATCAACCCGACGGGAGCCTTCCCGTCGATGTTCGAACCGGTCCACGGCTCCGCCCCCGACATCGCGGGCCAGGGCAAGGCCGACCCGACCGCCACGATCCTCTCCGTCGCCCTTCTCCTGCGTCACCTCGGCCACGAGGCCGAGGCCGCGCGCATCGAGGACGCGGTCTCCGCCGACCTCGCGGAGCGCGATGGGAGTGCCCGCAGCACCGACGAGATCGGCGACGCGCTCGCGGTACGAGTAGCGGGCTGATCCGACGACTGCCTCAAAGCCGCCGGGTCCCACAGGCACCCGGCGGCTTCTCCTGTGCGGCCCCGGGTGTCACCATCGAACCCTGGACCGCAACCACGTCATTTCGTGCACGGCCTCCCGCGAGAGATAATCGAACGGGGCCGTGGCTCGCCATGAAGCTCGGACGTCCTACGACTTGTCCGGCGGAAGTGGGCGTGGGCGCGGTCCTACACACACAAAACGGTGAAGGACACGTACTCATGACGACGCCCACGATCGAGCTCAAGCCCTCCTCGAACCCGCTGTCCGACGCGGAGCGCGAGGCGATCCTGGTCAAGCCCGGATTCGGCCGCTACTTCACCGATCACATGGTGACGATCAAGTGGACCGAAGGCCGCGGCTGGCACGACGCCCAGCTCGTCCCGTACGCGCCGCTGTCGATCGACCCGGCCAACATGACGCTCCACTACGGCCAGGAGATCTTCGAGGGCCTCAAGGCATACCGCCGGCCCGACGGCTCCGTCGCCACCTTCCGTCCCGAGGCCAACGCGGAGCGCTTCCGGTCCTCCGCGCGCCGTCTCGCCATGCCGGAGCTGCCCGTCGAGACGTTCGTCGAGGCCTGCGACGCCCTCGTCCAGCAGGACCGGGCCTGGGTTCCGGAGCACGGTGGCGAGGAGTCGCTCTACCTGCGCCCGTTCATGATCGCGACCGAGGTGGGCCTCGGTGTGCGACCGGCCAACGAGTACCTCTTCCTGGTGATCGCCTCGCCGGCCGGCGCGTACTTCCCCGGCGGTGTGAAGCCGGTCTCCATCTGGCTCTCCGAGGACCGGGTGCGCGCCGTGCCCGGCGGCATGGGCGACGCCAAGACGGGCGGCAACTACGCCGCGTCCCTGCTCGCCCAGGCAGAGGCCGCCGCGAAGGGCTGCGACCAGGTCGCCTACCTCGACGCCGTCGAGCACAAGTGGGTCGAGGAGCTCGGCGGGATGAACCTGTACTTCGTGTACGGGGACAGGATCGTCACCCCCACGCTCACCGGTTCCCTGCTCGCGGGCATCACCCGTGACTCGCTGCTCAGGCTCGCGCAGGACCTCGGTTACGAGGCCGAGGAGAGCCGCGTCTCGATCGGCCAGTGGCGCGACGACTCCGCGTCCGGCGAGCTCACCGAGGTGTTCGCCTGCGGCACCGCCGCCGTCATCACCCCCGTCGGCATCGTGAAGAGCGCGAGCGGCGAGTGGACCCAGGGCGACGGCACCCCCGGCCCGGTCACCCTCAAGCTGCGTGAGCGCCTGCTGGACATCCAGCGCGGCACCGCCGAGGACACCCACGGCTGGATGCACCCCATCGGCTGAGGGCTGTCCCGTAATCCCTGGTGGATCAGTGCGAGGCGCCGTAGCCGGCGTCGCCCGCCGGGGATGACGGGACAGGTCTCAGGGGCCTCTCCGCGTCGCCGGCCCTCTCCCGGCCGGCGACGCGGCGGTCCCGGTCGCCGCGGGGCCCACCGCGGCGTTCCCGCGGAACCACCGCCGCTGTGAACGCAACGCACGCAAGTACGCCCGATCGTTGTCCTCTGCATCCTTGTTAGTTCTCCGGCCGTTGGGGCACGGTGACCAACCATGGGACGAGAGCAGTGGAAGAAGATCTGGGTCGGCTCGGCCGGCAACATGGTCGAGTGGTTCGACTGGTTCGTGTACGCGACCTTCGCGGTCTACTTCGCGGACTCGTTCTTCCCCGAGGGCAACGAGACCGCCAACCTCATGAACACGATGGGCATCTTCGCCGTCGGCTTCTTCATGAGGCCGGTCGGCGGGTGGCTGCTCGGCCGGATCGGCGACCGCAAGGGCCGGAAGGCCGCGCTCACCCTGACCGTCACCCTCATGTCGGCCTCAGCGATCCTGATCGCCGTCGCACCCACCTACGACGTGGCCGGGTACGGCGGTGTCGCCGTGCTGATGCTGGCCCGGCTGCTCCAGGGGCTCTCGGTCGGCGGTGAGTACGCCGCCAGCGCCACCTACCTCACCGAGGCGTCCGCACCCGAGAAGCGCGGCTTCGCCTCCAGCTTCCAGTACGTCTCCATGACCGCCGGCCAACTCGTGGGCCTGGGCCTCCAGATCGTCCTCCAGCGCAACATGTCCGAAGCGGCGCTGCACAGTTGGGGCTGGCGCATCCCGTTCGTGGTCGGTGCGCTCGGCGCCGCCATCGTCTTCTACCTGCGCCGCTCGATGCTGGAGACGGAGGTGTACGCCGATTCCGGCGCCGCCGGACAGCAGGACCGCGGCACGCTGAAGGTGCTGTGGCAGCACCGGCGCGAGGCGTTCCTGGTGATGGCGCTGACCATGGGCGGGACCGTCGCGTACTACACGTACACGACGTACCTCACCAAGTTCCTCTCCAAGAGCGCCGGCATGGACAAGTCCACCGCCTCGCTCGTCAGCTTCTGCGCCCTGTTCGTCTTCATGTGCATCCAGCCGCTGGCCGGGATGCTGTCGGACCGGATCGGCCGCCGCCCGCTGCTGATCACCTTCGCCGTCGGCTCCACCTTCCTGACCGTGCCGATCATGACGATGCTCAAGCACGCCGACACCTTCTGGCCCGCGCTCGGCCTGGCGCTGCTGGCCCTGGTCGTGGTCACCGGCTACACCTCCATCAACGCCTGCGTGAAGGCCGAGCTCTTCCCGACCGGCATCCGCGCCCTGGGCGTGGGCCTCTCGTACGCCGTCGCCAACGCGCTCTTCGGCGGCACCGCCGAGTACGTGGCGCTCTGGTTCAAGAACGCCGGAGCCGAATCAGGCTTCTACTGGTACGTGGCGGGCTGCGCTGCGGTCTCGTTGATCGTCTACCTGACCATGCGCGAGACCCGCGACATCGACCTGAACCGCGTCGTGGCCGGGCAGCCGAAGGGCCGGCCGAGGCAGGCCGGGGCGACGAGCGTCACGCCCGCATCCTGAGACGGGGGACGGCACGGGGGCGGTACTGTGCCAGACTGCTCCCGTGTCCTCGTTCGTCATGATTATTGGCAGCAGGCGCGCCGGTCCGCAGTGACCGTCCCGTACCACCACGTACGGCGCGGCCATCGTGCCCCAGACCCGCGCGCAGACCTCTCGCACCCGCGAGGGGTTTTTTGTTTTCCGGCCCTCACCTCGGCCGGGGGCGAGGCGCGCGGGATGATGGGGGCAAGTGGAGCCTGAACGTCCGGATCCACTCATCCGACAGGAGTCAGACCAGCATGACCACCAAGGCCAAGCCCACCGACGACAGCTTCCATGTCTTCGACACCACGCTGCGCGACGGTGCACAGCGTGAAGGCATCAACCTGACGGTCGCCGACAAGCTCACCATCGCCCGGCACCTGGACAACTTCGGCGTCGGCTTCATCGAAGGCGGCTGGCCGGGCGCCAACCCCCGGGACACCGAGTTCTTCGCGCGCGCACAGCAGGAGATCGAGTTCCGGAACGCCGAATTGGTGGCCTTCGGCGCGACCCGCAGGGCCGGCGGCAACGCGGCCGAGGACCCGCAGGTCAAGGCGCTGCTGGAATCGGGCGCTCCGGTGATCACGCTGGTCGCCAAGTCCCACGACCGCCATGTGGAACTCGCCCTGCGCACCACGCTGGAGGAGAACCTGGAGATGGTCCGCGACACCGTCTCCTTCCTGTGCGAGCAGGGCCGCCGCGTCTTCGTCGACTGCGAGCACTTCTTCGACGGATACCGCGCCAACGCCGAGTACGCCAAGGCCGTCGTCCGCACCGCGTCCGAGGCCGGCGCCGACGTCGTCATCCTCTGCGACACCAACGGTGGGATGCTCCCCGCCCAGGTGCAGGCCGTCGTCTCCACTGTCCTCGCCGACACCGGCGCCCGCCTCGGCATCCACGCCCAGGACGACACCGGCTGCGCCGTCGCCAACACCCTGGCCGCCGTGGACGCCGGCGCCACCCACGTGCAGTGCACCGCCAACGGCTACGGCGAGCGGGTCGGCAACGCCAACCTCTTCCCCGTCGTCGCCGCGCTGGAGCTCAAGTACGGCAAGACCGTGCTGCCCGAGGGCGCGCTCGCCGACATGACCCGGGTCTCGCACGCCATCGCCGAGGTCGTCAACCTCACCCCCTCCACCCACCAGCCCTACGTAGGTGTCTCCGCCTTCGCGCACAAGGCCGGGCTGCACGCCTCGGCGATCAAGGTCGACCCCGACCTGTACCAGCACATCGATCCCGCGCTGGTCGGCAACTCCATGCGGATGCTCGTCTCCGACATGGCAGGACGCGCCTCCATCGAGCTCAAGAGCCAGGAGCTCGGCATCGACCTCGGGGGCGACCGCGAGCTCGTCGGCCGCGTCGTCGAGCGGGTCAAGGAGCGCGAACTCAAGGGCTACACCTACGAGGCGGCCGACGCCTCCTTCGAGCTGCTGCTGCGCGCCGAGGCCGAGGGCCGGGTACGCCGCTACTTCCGCACCGAGTCCTGGCGCGCCATCGTCGAGGACCGCCCCGACGGCACGCACGCCAACGAGGCGACGGTGAAGCTCTGGGCCAAGGGTGAGCGCATCGTCGCCACCGCCGAGGGCAACGGCCCGGTCAACGCCCTGGACCGGGCGCTGCGGGTCGCCCTGGAACGGATCTACCCGCAGCTCGCCAAGCTGGAGCTGGTGGACTACAAGGTCCGCATCCTGGAGGGCCGTACCGGTACGGACTCCACCACCCGGGTGCTGATCACCACCGGCGACGGCAGCGCCGACTGGTCGACCGTGGGCGTCGCCGAGAACATCATCGCGGCGTCCTGGCAGGCCCTGGAGGACGCGTACACCTTCGGACTGCTGCGGGCCGGCATCGAGCCGACGGAGTAGGGCGGGCGCGGTCTCGGCCGCCGGGACGTACCCGTTGTCCCGGCGGCGGAGACCGCGTTGCAGATGTACAGCCGGACCTACCAGGTGAAGGTCGCCGATGTGCGACCGGGCAGCGAGTAAGTGAACTTGCTGTCGCCCCAGTTGACGGTGATCTGCTGGGCCGATTCGTCACCGTTGTACGCGATCAGCGCCTTCGAGCCGTCCGGGTTGCGCCAGGCGACGTTGGGCACGGCGGAGCTGGCCGTTGAGGCGATGCGGGAGGCTCCCGGGCGGACGAACTTGGTCAGGTGGCCCATCGTGTAGTACTCGATGTTGTAGTCGACCTGTCCGCTGCTGCCGTCCCCGTCGTGGACGGTGATCAGCCCGTCGCAGGTGCCGCAGCCGCCGTTGTGCGGGCCGCGGTCCTGGTCCACGGCCAGGGACCATTTGGTCACCGACTTCGCCCAGTTGCGGGTGTAGTCGATGATGTTCAGCATGTCCTCGCGCTGCTGGTCGGCGATCCAGGTGCCGCCCGAGTGCTCGGTCTGGAAGGCGTCCACCGACGGGTACCGGTCGTGCACCGCCGTCTGTTCGGACACGTCACCGCCGTACCCGTGCCAGGCGATCCCGCCGAAGTTGGGGTGGTCGCGCACCTCCGCGTCGTCCACGGTCGCCGCGGCGTACTCGTCGTAGGTGTCCCAGTTCCAGTCGTGCGCCAGCACCTTGGTGGAAAGGCCTGCCGACTGGAGCTTGGGGAGCAGCTCGCTCTTGGTGAAGTAGGCGAGCCCCGAGCCGTTCCAGCTCATCGAGGGGTAGCCGGAACAGCAGGTCGGCTCGTTCTGCGCGGTGACGTAGTCGACCGGAACGCCCTGGTCCCGGTAGGCCTGAAGGTACTTCACGAAGTAGTCGGCGTAGGTGCCGTAGTCCTCCGCCTTCAGCCAGCCGCCGTTCAGCTCCCCGCTGTCCTTCATCCACGCAGGGGCGGTCCACGGGGACGCCACCGTCGTCAGTGCCGGATTCAGCTCCCTGGCCTGCTTGGTGAGCGGGAGCACGTCTTCCAGATCGTGTGCGATCGAAAATTTCTCCAGCGTCGGGTCGGTCTCGCCGGCGGGGATGTCGTCGTACGTGTAACCGGTCCTGGCGAGGTCCGAGCCGCCCATCGGGTTGCGTACGAACGAGAGCCCGATGCCGTCCGTGGGGGAGAACAGCTTCTTCATCGTGGCGTCCAGGGTCGCCCGGCTCAGTGCCCCGCTGCTCTTCATCAGGTACGCGGCCGTGTCGGTGAACGAGGCGCCGCCGCCGGTGAAGGTCTGGTACCGGGTGTCCTCGTCGACCGTGATGTTCGTACCGTCGCCGCCGTTGCCCGACCCGAAGGTGACCGGGGTCTGGGCCTCAAGACCGCGGGTGACATGCCTGCCGCCGGAGTCGTCGGTGGTGGTCAGGGTGATGTCGACGCTCTCGCCCGCGGCGTGCGCGGTGGGGGACGAGAGCCCGGTGAGACCGGCGGTGGCGAGCGCTGCGGCGAGCAGCACCTGTACGGCTCTTCCTGTTCGGATCATGGCTGGAACCTTCCTCGGCGAGAGCGTGGGGACTTGCCGTCGAACGAGCCGTGAGTGAACTGCTCTTACGTGCTCACGTCAAGGGTGTCCGTGTTCAGGACTTGAACGAATCGGCCCGCCTCGCTGCTCGCGGAATGGGTACGGACCAATCTCGGTGTGAAGTATTGACGGCTCTGTTCCAGCGGGGTTAACTCACGCCACCAACGCCGGTACCGGTTCCGGAACCGGTTGCGGTACCGGTTCCATGACCGGCCGCACGCTCTGTCCTGTTGTGTCCTGGAGGCCCCCGATGCGTGTCACCATCGCTGATGTCGCCCGCGAGGCCGGCGTCAGCAAGACGACCGTGTCCCGGGTCATCAACACCAAGGGCGAAGTGGACGGTTCGACGGCCGCCCGTGTTCGTGAAGTGATTGCGCAGCTCGGTTATGTGCCCAGTTCGGGCGCCGTCGGTCTGGCCCGCGGCAGCAGCCGCACGGTCGGCATGCTGGTGCCCTCGCTGACCTGGCCGTGGATGGGCGAGGTGCTTCAGGGCGTCGTCGACACCGTAGAGGCGGCCGACTACGGCCTGCTGCTCTTCACCTGCAACCGCGGGGCCGAGTCCGTGGAGCGCTTCACCAGCCAGGTGTCGGCGCGGGCCTTCGACGGACTGGTCGTGGTCGAACCCGAGAACACCCTCGACCACCTCACCGCACTGCACCACGCCGGCCTGCCGATCGTGCTGATCGACGATCGCGGCCACCACCCCGAGTTCCCCTCCGTCGTGACCACCAACCACGAAGGAGGCGCGTCGGCCGCCCGCCATCTGCGGGCTGCCGGCCGCACCAGGCCACTGGTCATCACGGGCCCCCAGGACTTCGGCTGTGTACGCGACCGGCTCGCGGGATTCGTCTCCGTCCTGCCCACCGATCTCGTCGTCCGCGGGGACTTCACCGAGATCTGCGGCCGGCTGGCCGTGGAGAGACTCCTCGCCGCCGGCACGGAGTTCGACTCGGTCTTCGCGCACAACGACATCACCGCGGCAGGCGTGCTGCGGGCGCTGCGCGCCGCGGGACGGACCGTCCCGGGCGACATCGCGGTGGTCGGCTTCGACGACATCCCGATGGCCGAGCACACCGAACCCCCGCTGACCACCGTGCGCCAGCCCACCCGGCAGATGGGTGAGACGGCCGCACGGATGCTGCTCTCCCACCTCGGCGGCACGGCCGTGCCCGACGCACCACTCGTACTGCCCACCGAACTGGTCGTGCGCCACTCGGCGCCCTAGCGGCCGGGCCGGCCAGGCCCACCGCTCCCCGTACTCCGTGCAGCAGCCGGCTGCGCGCACCCGCACCGCCCGTACCCGGCGCGCCGAGCGCTGCCCGTTCCCGGATCTCCCAGACCCGCCAGTCCCTCCTGGAGTCGCCATGTCCGCACGCCGTCACCACACGCTCAGAGCGGTCGCGCTCGCCACCGCGGTGGTCGCGCTCGCCGCCGGATGCTCGTCAGCCAACTCGAACAACAACAAGAGCGGCAGCGGCGCTTCGGGCGTCCTGACCATCGGCAAGCCGGACGGGCCGCAGACGAACAACAGCAACCCGTTCCTGAACACCTCGGCGGGTGCCACCCTCGGCTACCGCTGGATGATCTACGAGCCGCTGGCGATGACGAGCCAGATCCGGCCCTCCGCGAAGGCCGACCCGTGGCTGGCGACGGACTGGAAGTGGGACCTCAACTTCACCAAGGTCACCTTCACGCTCGACGCCCGGGCCAAGTGGGCCGACGGCAAGCCGCTGACCGCCGAAGACGTCGCGTTCACCTTCAACCTGCTGAAGAAGCACCCGGCGCTCAACGCCGACGGCATCGCGTGGGGCGGGGTCGAGGTGCAGGGGAAAAAGGTCGTCCTGACCTTCGACGACTCGCAGTACGTCAACCAGAACAAGATCATCCAGCAGTACATCGTGCCCAAGCACATCTGGGAAGGCGTCAAGAACCCGGAGACCTGGCCCAACCGCACGCCCGTCGGCTCGGGCCCGTACAAGCTGAAGACGTTCACCCCGCAGACCACCACCCTGACCGCGACGCCCACCTACTGGAAGGGCAAGACGCAGGTCAAGGAGCTGCGCTACAGCACCTACAACGACAACAGCGCCGCCACCACCGCACTGGCCAGCGGCAAGCTGGAGTGGTCGTTCGTCTTCATGCCGAACTACAAGCAGCTGTACGTCGCCAAGGACCCCAAGAACTACAAGCTGTGGTTCCCGTCCGGGCTCGGCATCCACGGCCTGTGGTTCAACACCGCCCGCAAGCCGTTCGACAACCCGGCGCTGCGCAAGGCCATCGCGATGGTCGTCGACCGCAACGCCATCTACACCCAGGCCGAGGCGACCCTCTACCCGGAGATCACCAACCCGACCGGCATCCCGCTGCCCGCCGGCAAGTCCTTCATCGCCCCCGATTACAAGAACGCCACCACGAAGCCCGATGTCGAGGGCGCCAAGAAGGTGCTCGAAAAGGGCGGCTTCACGCTCAGCGGCGGTGTGCTGAAGGACCCGAGCGGCAAGCCGGTGAAGCTGACCTTCACCGACCCGGCCGGCTGGAACGACTACATCACCGGCCTCGCGATCATCAAGGACAACATCAAGAAGATCGGCATCGAGGCCAAGGTCAAGACGCAGACGGCCGATGCCTGGACCGCCGACGTGGCCAACGGCAACTTCGACGCCACCCTGCACTGGACCAACAGCGGCGCCACCCCGTACGACATGTACCAGAACATCATGGACGGCGCTCTGCTCCAGCCCATCGGCAAGCCCTCCCAGCAGGGCAACTTCGGCCGCTTCAAGAGCACCGAGGCGACCGATGCGCTCAAGGACTTCGCCAACGCCACGAGCGACACCACGCGCATCACCGCGATGAACGCCCTGCAGAAGATCATGGTCGAGGAGGCGCCGATGGTTCCCACCGCCGCCGCGCCCATCGGGGCCGAGTACTCCACCAAGAACTGGGTGGGCTGGCCCACCGAGGCCGACCCGTACGCCGACCCGCAGCACACCCAGCGCTCGGCGCTGGAAGTCGTGCTGAAGCTCAAGCCGTCGAAGTAAGGCCGTCGGCCTCACACCCAGGGATCCAGGTACCGGCCATGTCTGAACAGCTCGAAAAGAACCACGTCGTGCTCGAAGCACGCGGAGTCACCAAGCACTTCGCCGTACGGCGCACCGGCCGCGACCTCGTCGCGGGCAAGCGCCGCACCGTCCATGCCGTCGACGACGTCTCGCTGAAACTGCGGCGCGGCACCGTCACGGCACTGGTGGGGGAGTCGGGCTCCGGAAAGTCCACCGTCGCCAGACTGCTCGCCCAGCTGTATCCGCTCACCAAGGGCGAGATCCACCTGGGCGGACAGCCGGTGAAGGCCGGACGTGGCCGGTCCTTCCGCAGTTACGTACGCCGGGTCCAGCTCATCTTCCAGGACCCGTTCGCCTCGCTGAACCCGGTGCACACCGTGCGCTACCACCTCACCCGTGCCCTGAAGATCCACGGCCGGGCGGGCAGCGGCGAGGAGGAACTGGAACAGAACCTGACCGCTCTGCTGAACCGCGTCCAGCTGACTCCTCCTCATCAGTATCTGGACAAGTTCCCGCACGAGCTGTCGGGAGGTCAGCGCCAGCGCGTGGCCATCGCCCGCGCGCTCGGCGCCGACCCCCAGGTCCTGCTGGCCGACGAGCCCGTCTCGATGCTGGACGTCTCCATCCGGCTCGGGGTGCTCAACCTGCTCAAGGACCTCAAGGACCGCATGAACCTCGCGATCCTCTACATCACCCACGACATCGCCTCCGCCCGCTACTTCGCGGACTCCACGCTGGTGATGTACGCGGGCCGGATCGTGGAGGGCGGCGACAGCGAGACCGTCACCCAGCGCCCCGCCCACCCCTACACCCAGCTGCTGATCGCCTCGGCCCCCGACCCCGACCGGGTGGTCGCCGAGGAGGAGCAGGAGGAGACCGGCAGCGGCGAGCCACCCTCGCTCATCGCGCCACCGGCCGGCTGCCGCTTCCATCCGCGCTGCCCCAAGGCCCTGGAGCGCTGCCGCACCGAACTGCCGCCCCGCTTCGACCTGGCCGACGGCCAGTGGGCGGCCTGCTGGCTGTACGCCGACGGCGCCGACCGCGCCGGTGACCACGAGAAGGAGGCCGCGAAGTGAAGTACCTGCTCCAGAGGCTCGCCTTCTACCTGGTCACCGCATGGGCGGCGATCACCATCAACTTCCTCATCCCGCGGCTTATGCCCGGCGACCCGGTGCAGGCCCTCATCGCCCGCTTCCAGGGTCAGCTGGACACCAGCGCCATCGCCTCGCTGAAGGCCCTCTTCGGCCTCGACAAGCACCAGTCGCTCTGGCAGCAGTACACCGACTACTGGGGCCATCTGCTCGACGGCGACCTCGGCCTGTCCTTCACCTTCTTCCCGACGCCGGTCAGCGAGGTGATCGCGCAGTCGCTGCCGTGGACGCTCGCGCTCGTCGGCATCACCACGCTGATCAGCTTCGTGCTCGGCACCGGCATCGGTGTGTTCACCGGCTGGCGGCGCGGCTCCTGGATGGACAGCCTGCTGCCTGTCACCACCTTCATCTCCGCCATCCCGTACTTCTGGCTCGGCCTCATCGCCATCTCGCTGTTCGCCGTGAAGTGGCCGCTCTTCCCGGCCGCCGGCGGTTACGACAACTCGCTCGTGCCCGCCTTCGACTGGCCCTTCATCTCCAGCGCGCTCTACCACGGCGTGCTGCCCGGCCTCACCATCGTGCTCAGCGCGGTGGCCGGCTGGATCCTCGGCATGCGCAACATGATGGTGACGGTCTCCTCCGAGGACTACGTCATGGTCGCCCAGGCCAAGGGGCTCTCCGAGCGCCGCGTCATGTTCGGCTACGCGGCCCGCAACGCGATCCTGCCCAACATCTCCGGCTTCGCGCTCTCGCTCGGCTTCATCGTCGGCGGCACGCTGCTGGTGGAGATGGTCTTCTCCTACCCGGGCATCGGCTACCAGCTCTTCCAGGGCGTGGGCGCCAAGGACTACCCCCTGATGCAGGGCGTCTTCCTGATCATCACGCTCTCGGTGCTGGCGGCGAACCTACTCGCCGACGTCCTCTACATGATCCTCGACCCCCGTACCCGAAGGGAGGCCTAGGACATGGCTGTCACCGCCACGGAAGTCGCCGTACTCGACGCGACCGAGACCCCGGCCGCAAGCAAGCGCAGGTTCCGGTTCCTGCGCGGCCGCAAGACCGTCGTCGGGCTCTGCATCCTGCTCTTCTTCGTGCTGATCGCCGTCATCGGCCCGTGGATCGCCCCGTACGACCCGGACACGATGAGCAACCAGCTGCTCCAACCGCCGTCCGGCTCCCACTGGTTCGGCACCACCCAGACCGGCCAGGACGTGCTCTCGCAGATCCTCGTCGGCACCCGCGGCGTCCTCGTCGTCGGGTTCATCGCGGGCATCATCGCCACGATCCTGTCCGTGCTGATCGGCGTCAGCGCCGGCTTCCTCGGCGGCACCGCCGACGAGGTGCTCTCGCTGCTCTCCAACGTCTTCCTGGTCATCCCCGGACTGCCGCTGATCATCATCATCGCGAGCTTCGTCTCCGACACCGGCGACCTGCTGATCGCGGGCGTCATCGCCCTGACCTCCTGGGCCTGGGGAGCCCGGGTGCTGCGCGCCCAGACGCTCTCGCTGCGCCGCCGGGACTACGTCGAGGCGGCCCGCGCCACCGGCGAGTCGACCTGGCGGATCATCTTCTTCGAGGTGATGCCGAACCTCACCGCAGTCATCGCCTCCGGATTCGTCGGCACGGTCATCTTCGCGATCCTCTCCGAGATCACCCTCGCCTTCATCGGCGTCGCCGACATCTCCAACTGGAACTGGGGGACCGTCCTGTTCTGGGCGCAGTCCAACCAGGCCCTGGCCCAGGGCGCGTGGTGGTGGTTCGTCCCCGCCGGGCTCTGCATCGCCCTGCTCGGCATGTCGCTGGCCCTCATCAACTTCGGCATCGACGAATTCGTCAACCCCCGACTGCGCACCGAGACCGGCGGCTCGCGCAAGGTCCGGATGCGGGTCGGCTTCACCCCCGTCGCGCGCTCCGCCCCGGCCGCCGAACCGCAGGGCAGGCGCAACCGTACGCACGACAAGGAGTCCCGCTCATGAGCGAGCCCGTCCTCACCATCAGCGGCCTCAACGTCGACTACGGGACCGGCGACGACGCCGTGCACGCGCTGCGCGACATCGACCTCACCCTGCACCGGGGCGAAGTCCTGGGCCTCGCGGGCGAGTCGGGCTCGGGGAAGTCCACCCTGGCGTACGCCGTCACCCGGCTGCTCTCCCCGCCCGGCGTGATCACCGGCGGCCAGGTCAGCTACCACCAGCGCGACGGCCGGGCGCTCGACCTGCTGACGCTGTCGGCCCCCGAACTGCGGGCCTTCCGCTGGCAGGAGCTGTCGATCGTCTTCCAGGGCGCGATGAACTCGCTCAACCCGGTCCACACGGTCCACAGCCAGCTCACCGACGTACTCCAGGCCCACCGGCCGGAGATGCGCAAGGCCGAACGGACCGCACGGGCCAAGGAACTGCTCCAGCTGGTCGGGATCTCCGCCGACCGGCTCGGCGCCTACCCGCACCAGCTCTCCGGCGGGATGCGCCAGCGCGTGATGATCGCCATGGCACTCGCGCTGGAGCCCGAGATCGTCATCATGGACGAGCCCACGACGGCCCTGGACGTCGTCATGCAGCGCCAGATCCTGCGCCAGCTCGTCAAGCTCCGCGAGGAGCTGGGCTTCTCCGTCGTCTTCATCACGCACGACATCTCCCTCCTGATCGAGTTCTCCGACCGGATCGCGATCATGTACGGCGGGCGGATCGTCGAGGAGGCCGGGGCCTCCGACATCTACCGGGACCCGCGCCACCCCTACAGCGACGGACTCCTGCACTCCTTCCCCGCGCTGCACGGCCCCCGCCGCGAGCTCAGCGGCATCCCGGGCTCGCCCCCGCACCTGTCCGCGATGCCCGCCGGCTGCGCCTTCCACCCCCGCTGCGCCAAGAAGGTCGACGCCTGCGACAGCCACGTCCCGGTACTCGCCGCACCGGACGGGGACGGCTCCCGCTCGGTCGCCTGCTGGCTCCACCAGGAGGCCCCGGCCGCCGCAGCCACCGTTCCCGCCGCCCGGTCGTAGCGCCTCGGAGGGCCCGGCAACGGGGCCCTTCTTCGCCACGCACATCACAGGAGAACCATGAACCTCGTCACCCCCCAGGCATACGCCCGCGAGATCGCCGCCCAGGCCGTACCCGGTCTGCCCACGGACTTCCGCTGGGGCGTCGCCACAGCCGCCTACCAGATCGAGGGAGCGGCGGCAGAGGACGGCAGAACGCCGTCCATCTGGGACACGTACTGCAGGGTGCCGGGCATGGTCGTCCGCGGCGAGAACGGTGACGTGGCCTGTGACCACTACCACCGGATGCCCGAGGACGTCTCGCTGATCGCCGACCTGGGCGTCGACACGTACCGCTTCTCGCTGGCCTGGCCGCGCATCCAGCCCGGTGGCCGGGGCCCCGCCAACGCGAAGGGGCTGGACTTCTACAAGCGCCTCCTCGACGAGCTGGAGGCCAAGGGCGTCACCCCGTGGGTCACCCTCTACCACTGGGACCTGCCGCAGGAGCTGGAGGACGCGGGCGGCTGGCCGGTCCGCGACACCGCCCTCCGCTTCGCCGAGTACGCCGCCCTCGCCTACGACGCGTTCGGTGACCGGGTGAAGCACTGGACCACGCTGAACGAGCCGTGGTGCTCGGCCATGCTCGGGTACGCCTACGGCAACCAGGCACCCGGCCGGCAGAACTTCGGCGAGGCCATCCACGCCGTCCACCACCTGCTGCTCGGCCACGGTCTCGCCTCCCGTCACATGCGGGAGCAGGCCGCCGCACGCGGCAACGAACTCGAACTCGGCATCACCCTCAACCTGGGCACCGCCACCCCGGAGACCGGCAGCCACGAGGACGCCGAGGCCTGCCGCCGCGCCGACGGGCTCGGCGCACGGATCTACCTGGACCCGGTCGTCAAGGGTTCCTACCCCGAGGACATCGTCGCCGACCTCGCCGCGCAGGGCGTCGAACTGCCCGTCCGGGACGGCGACCTGGCGGCCATCGCCACCCCGCTGGACGTCCTCGGCGTCAACTTCTACCGCGGTTCGCTCTTCTCCGGCGTGACGGAGGAGGGCGCGACGGCCGACGCCGACGGGCTGCCCGTCACCCGCGTCGTCGAGCGCGACCTGCCACGCACCGCGATGGACTGGGAGATCACCCCCACCGCCCTCACCGACCTGCTCGTCCGCCTGGAGAAGGACTACGGCCTCCCGACGGTCATCACCGAGAACGGTGCCGCCTTCGACGACACCGTCTCCCCGGACGGCGAGATCCACGATGCCGACCGCACCACCTATCTCGCCGACCACATCGCCGCCGTCGCCGCCGCCCGCGACCGGGGGGCCGACGTCCGGGGGTACTTCGCCTGGTCGCTGATGGACAACTTCGAGTGGTCCTACGGCTACGACAAGCGATTCGGCATCGTCCGCGTCGACTACGACACGCAGGTGCGGACGCTCAAGGACAGCGCCAAGTGGTACCGCGACACCATCCACCTCACCCGCAACGCGTGACTGTGCCCGCGCGCGCAGCCGCGCAGCCCCCATTGATACGAACGGGAGCCCCACCGTGCCCTCTCGTACGACTCTGGCAGTTACCACCGCCGCTCTGATCGCCCTCGCCGCCCCCATGGCGTTCGCGGCGCCCGCCCCGCGGGCCGCCGCCCGGGCCGCGGCCTGGGACACCGACCGGGCGGCCGCCGCCTACAGCGCCGACCCCGGCGCCGTCACCGCGTCCGGCAGCGCGAGCAACGCCACCGGACCGGGGGCCGCCGCCGACGGCGACGGCACCACCCCCTGGGTCGGCAACGCCGCCGACGACGCCTGGATCGGCGTCGACCTCGGATCCGCCATCCGGATCAGCCGGGTCACCCTGGACTGGGACGAGACCGACTACGGCAGGAAGTACGTCCTGGAGGTGTCCGGGAACGGCACCGACTGGACCCCCTTCTACACCGAGGACGACGGCACCGGCGGCAGCGTCACCGCGCACACCTACCCGCAGGAGGTCACCGGCCGCTACGTCCGGATGCGCGGCGTCCAGCGCGCCACCGGCTCCGGCTACTCCCTGTACTCCCTCAAGGTGTACGGGGGCGAGCCCGCACCGGCCTCCACCACCCGCGCCAACCTCGCGCTGAACCACCCCGCCTACGGCGACCTCTACCAGGACGCCGGCAGTTCGCCCGCCTTCGTCACCGACGGCGGCTGGCCGGCCGACCTCAAGGGGGGCCAGTCCCGCTGGTCCAGTGACTGGAACGCCAACCGCTGGGTCGGCGTGGACCTCGGAGCCACCTCCACGATCGACAGCGTCGACCTGTACTGGGAGGCGGCCTACGGCGTCGACTACCGGATCCAGGTCTCCGACGACAACCGCACCTGGCGGACCGTCTACCAGCCATCCGATGGGGAGGTCGCCGCCCGCCGCGCCGACGTGAAGGCACCCGGCGACGCCGCCGGACTCCACGACACCGTGACCCTGCCCACCCCGGCGACCGGCCGCTACGTCCGGATGCTCGGCGTCGAACGGCGCTCCTTCTACAACCCCGCCCCGTCGACCGCCCAATTCGGCTACTCACTCTACGAGTTCCAGGTCTGGGGCACCGGCGGCAGCGCGGACGCCGCCTACCCGGCCCTGCCGAAGGACCCCGGCGGCGCGTACAGCACCACGTTCTACGACGACTTCACCGGCTCGGACCTCGACCGCTCCAAGTGGCGCGTGGTGCGCACCGGCACGGAGATGGGACCCGTCAACGGCGAGTCGCAGGCCTACGTCGACTCGCCGGACAACATCCGTACCGAGAACGGCTCGCTCGTCCTGGAGTCGAAGTACTGCAAGGGCTGCACCCCGACGCCCAACGGCACCTTCGACTTCACCTCCGGGCGCATCGACACCAACACCAAGTTCGACTTCACCTACGGCAAGGTCAGCGCCCGTATGAAGCTGCCGGTCGGTGACGGCTACTGGCCCGCCTTCTGGATGCTCGGCAGCAACGTCGACGACCCGGACGTCTCCTGGCCCGGCTCGGGCGAGACGGACATCATGGAGAACATCGGCTACGGCGACTGGACCAGCTCCGCGCTGCACGGCCCCGGCTACTCCGCCGACGGCAACATCGGCGCGCAGCAGACCTACGCCGACGGCGGCCGCGCCGACGACTGGCACACCTACGGCGTCGAGTGGACGCCCGAGGGCATGACGTTCACCGTCGACGACCGGGTCGTGCAGACGACCTCCCGCCAGAAGCTGGAGTCCACCCGCGGCCAGTGGGTCTTCGACCACAACCAGTACGTGATCCTCAACCTGGCACTCGGCGGCGCCTACCCCGCCGGGTGGAACCAGGTCACCGAGCCCTACTGGGGTCTTCCGCAGTCCAGCGTCGACCGCGTCGCACAGGGCGGCATCAAGGCGGAGATCGACTGGGTACGGGTCGAACAGAAGAAGTAACGGCCCCGGCAACGCAGTCCGCGCAGCAACGTAGCCCCGTCATCCAAGGAGCCGCACATGCCACCACGCACCCGTCACCGGGCGAGACCCGCGACCGCCGCACTGGCCGCCGCCACGGTCCTGGCCGGTCTGCTCGCCGGGGCCGCCCCCAGTTCGGCCGCCCCCGCGGCGGCCGACGATCCCGCCCCCGTGGCCATCGACCGTTTCGAGGGCGAGGTCCCCTTCGCCAACCAGCCCGCCGAGGGCATCTTCACCTGGGGCGGCGACGCGGACGACCCGCCGTCCCTGGCACTGAAGGAACGCGCGGACGCCCCGGAGGGCGCCAAGGTCCTCGAAGGCACCTACGACATCAGCGGTTACGGCGGTCTCAGCCACGACTACGCCGCCGACCGGCCCGCCCACGACTGGTCCGCCCACAAGGGCATCCGCTTCTGGTGGTACGGGCAGAACACCGCGCCCCTGCCGCCCGGTTCGGGCAAGAAGATCAGCTTCGAGATCAAGGACGGCGGCGCCGACGGCGAGGCCTCCGAGCTGTGGACGACCTCCTTCACCGATGACTGGGAGGGCTGGCACCAGGTCGAGATCCCCTTCGCGGACTTCGTCTACCGCGGCGACTACCAGCCCGTCGGCGGCATCGACCAGGTCCTGGGCCTCGACGAGATGTGGGGCTGGGCCCTCACCCTGCCGACCGGCGCCCCCGGCTCGTTCGCCATGGACGGCATGGAGCTGTACGGCAAGGCCGACGCGGCGCTCAAGGCGAGTGTCGTCACCGACGCGGCCGTGCACCCGGTCAAGCAGGGCGGCACCGCGGACATCGATCTCTCCGTCGCGACCACGGGCTCCCTCCCGCTGGAGGAGCCCGTCACCGTCGGGTACGAGACCAAGGGCGGCAGCGCCGGGTCCGGAACCGACTACACCCCGGTCAGCGGCACGTACACCTTCCCGGCGGGCACCGCGTCCGGCGCCACTCACCGCGTCACCGTCACGACGAAGAAGGTCACCGGCGCCGCGTCCGCGAAGACGGTTCCGCTCGAACTCACCGTCACCGGCGCCAAACCGCCCAAGGAGAACCCGCAGGTCGTCATCGACGCCCACGGGCTGCCCTACCAGGACGCCAAGCTGCCCGTGAAGAAGCGGGTCGCCGATCTGCTCTCCCGGATGTCGCCCGCCGAGAAGGCCGGCCAGATGACCCAGGCCGAGCGCAACGCCCTCGCCTCACAGGGCGACATCGCCACCTACGACCTCGGCTCGCTGCTCTCGGGCGGCGGTTCGGTCCCGACGCCCAACACGGCCGCCGCCTGGGCGAAGATGGTCGACTCCTACCAGCTCCGCGCCCGGGCGACCCGCTTCCAGATCCCGCTGATCTACGGTGTGGACGCGGTGCACGGGCACAACAACGTGATCGGCTCGACGATCATGCCGCACAACGTCGGCCTCGGTGCCACCCGTGACCCGCAGCTCGCGGAGAAGACGGGCGCCGTCACCGCGAGCGAGGTGCGCGCCACCGGCATCCCGTGGGACTTCGCGCCCTGCCTCTGCGTCTCGCGCGACGACCGCTGGGGCCGCGCCTACGAGTCCTACGGTGAGGACCCGGCGCTCGTGGAGTCGCTGGAGACGGTGATCCAGGGCATGCAGGGCGCGGCGTCCGGCAAGGACCTGGCGCGCAACGACAAGGTGCTGGCCACCGCCAAGCACTTCGTCGGCGACGGCGGTACGGAGTACGGCTCCTCCACCACGGGCTCGTACCCCATCGACCAGGGCGTCACCACGGTCACCCGGCAGGAGCTGGAAGCCGTCCACCTCGCCCCGTTCGGCGAAGCGGTCAAGCGCGGTATCGGCACGGTCATGCCGTCGTACTCCTCGCTCGACATCATCGGCGACGACAAGGGCCCGGTGAAGATGCACGCCGACGCCGAGATGATCAACGGTGTGCTCAAGGACCGGATGGGCTTCGACGGCTTCGTCATCAGCGACTACCAGGCGATCGACCAGATCCCCGGCGACTACGCGAGCGACGTGCGCACCTCGGTCAACGCCGGACTCGACATGATCATGGTGCCGACGGCGTACAAGGACTTCACGCGAACGCTTCAGGACGAGGTGACCGCGGGCCGGATCCCGCAGGCCCGGATCGATGACGCGGTCTCCCGCATCCTGACCCAGAAGTTCCAGCTGGGCCTGTTCGAGAAGCCGTACGCCGACACCGCCAACGTGGACAAGGTCGGCTCGGCCGAACACCGGGCCGTGGCCCGCCGGGCCGCCGCCGAGTCCCAGGTGCTGCTGAAGAACGACGGCGGCGTGCTGCCGCTGAAGTCCTCGCAGAAGGTGTACGTCGCCGGTTCCAACGCCGACGACATCGGTAACCAGGCCGGCGGCTGGACCGTCAGCTGGCAGGGCTCCTCCGGCGACATCACGCCGGGCACCACGATCCTGTCGGCCATGAAGAAGGACGCGGCCTCGGTCACGTACTCCGAGGACGCCTCGGCCGCCACGGACGGCTACGACGTCGGTGTGGTGGTCGTCGGCGAGACGCCGTACGCGGAGGGCGTCGGTGATGTCGGCAACGGCCACGACCTGGAGCTGTCCGCCGCAGACAAGGCGGCGGTCGACAAGGTCTGTGCCGCGATGAAGTGCGCGGTCCTGATCGTCTCGGGCCGCCCGCAGCTCATCGGCGACCGGCTCGGCGACATCGACGCGCTGGTGGCCTCCTGGCTGCCGGGCACCGAGGGCGACGGAGTGGCCGATGTGCTGTACGGGAAGCGGGCCTTCACCGGACAACTCCCCGTGACCTGGCCGAAGTCCGAGTCCCAGCTGCCGATCAACGTCGGCGACGCGGCCTACGACCCTCAGTTCCCCTACGGCTGGGGCCTCACCACCCTGAAGAAGCCACCGGCGGGCGGCGAGCTGACGCTCACCGCGCTCGCGCTGGCCGCCCAGGTGGCGCAGAGGACCGGTCTCGGCCGGACCGAGGTGGGCGGCGCCATCGTCGGCCAGGCCCGGCTGCTGGTCCAGCAGAAGATCAACGGAAAGCTGACGGAGAAGGTGTCCAAGCCGTTCGCCGACGCCGACCACCTGCTGCTGACCGGTGACCTGACCGGGGCGGTGGCGAAGCTGCGGGCGGCCTACCGGGCCGCCTGACGCACCGCGCGGGGCGGCCCCACCGCTCCGGGCCCATCATCCGGTACCCCGGCGTGCAGGACGCGCCGGGGCACCGGATCCTACGGGACAGCCCTCAGCTGCACGCCTCGATGGGCTTGAAGGAGCGGGCCCCGTTCGTCCCCTGCGGAGCCCCGAGGAACTCGGCCTTCTGGATCTTCCCGGTCTCCGTGTCGCTCTTCGCCGTGTATCCGAGCGACACCCCGGCCTTGATCTCGAAGCCCGACTCCTTGCTGTTGGCCTTCAGCTGGTGCGTCGTCCTGCTGCCGATGGCGTTGTCGTGGAGCAGGCGGGCGTACGGGTCCTTGCTCTTGGAGAGCGGCGTTCCCGGCTTGTCGGGCGAGTGCCGGGGAATCTCCTGGGTCATCATGCCGGTGAGCGTCTGGCCGTCCACGTTCGGCTTGCCCTCGGAACTGCCGACGATGTCGTTGTTCCCCCGGCCGATGGCCTCTTCCGCCATCTCGCGGTTGGCGCGCTGCTCGTCCGTGATCTCCGTCTCCGGAGGGAAGGCGAGGGTCGTGGTGGTGGTCTCCACGTTCTTGAGGGCGTCCTTGTTCCCGCCCTTGACGGTGCCCTTGGCGCCCTTGCGGTGCTTGCCCTTGCGGTGTTTGCCGCTGCCCCCCTTGGCCTCCTTGTCCGCCTCGGCACTGGTGGAGTCGCTGCCCTCCTTGGTGACCGTCTTGACGACGTCGATCCGGGCCAGCTTGCCCTTGTTCGGGCCGGAGGAGTACCGCGTGACGGTGATGGCGCCGTTGAAGCCGATACCGGCCTCGTTCTTGCTCTTGGCGGGGCCGTCCTTCTTGCCCCAGCTCTTGCTCGCCTTGGCGCTGACCTCGAAGTCGCGGGTGGTGGAGATGACCGGGGGATGCAGCCAGTTGTTGGTCGCGGTGCGCTTCGTACCGCTCGCGTCGACGGCCCCGGTGATCCCGTAGGCGTTGTTCCCCGTGTCGCCTTCCAGCCCGAGCTCGGCGTTCGCCTTCACCTTCGTCTCTTCGGTGGTGATGTGGTTGTCCTTGTACTCCTCGCTGAAGTTCTTGCGCTCGTCCTTGTCGAGGTCGACCCCGAAGATCCGGAGGAACCCCTTTCCGGCTTCCTTCGGAGGCGAGTCCTGGAGGTCCTTGACCTTCTCCTGGAACTCGGATGCCTTCTTCGGGTCGGAGAAGACCCAGGAGTCACCGTCCTTCACCTCCACCCCGGCGCCCAGATCGAGGACGTTGACCTTCTTGCCGCCGATCTTCGCCTTGACCCCGGTCTCCAGGCCGGCCGAACCGCCCTCCTGGACGGTGATCACGACGCGCTTCCCGGTGCCCTTCTTGCCGTCCGGGAGGGTCTCCGACTCGTCGGTGAACTCCTCCCGCTTCATGGTGAACTTGCTGCCCAGCTTGACGAAGGCGACCTTCGCCTCCTGGCCCGTGTCGCTCTGCTCGTTCTTCGTGTTGCAGAGCACGGGCCGGTAGGCCTTGTCCCTGTCCTCGGACTTCGGGCCCTTGGCACCGACGGTCGTGATGTCGCAGTTCGATCCGCCGGTCAGGCTGCATATCTGTGCGGCGATCCGCTGTGTCAGACCGCCGCCGATACCCGTGGCGGCCATGCCTCCCACCACCGCGACGACCACCACGACGACGCCCGCGTAGTCGATGGCTCCCTGCCCGGCATCGGCCGACGACCGGCCGGATATCGACCTCGGCCATTCGAAGGGTTTCATGTCCCCCGCCCCCTCCCCGCGGGGCATCCGCGGGGTGATGAAATTTTTCCAGAATGTGTGAACGCCTCGCGTGCACAGCGAGACGGCGGCCCGTAACCGCTGCTGTACGAACACGGGTCACGGGCAACGAAAGGACGCCGGTCGCTACCCGACCGGCTTGTGGACCATCTGATGCGACGCGGCCCGGAACCCCGGGCCCGCCGCCCGAATCACTCGGAGCCGACGACCTGGACCGTCTCGACGACCTTCTCCAACTCGTCCGAGCTCAGAGCGGATTCGGCCGCGTTGATCCGGACCAGGAACGTGTCGCCGCTCTTGTCCGTGCCCACCACGTCGACCCCGTTGACCGGCTCGCCCTTGGGCGGTGCGCCCGCTGCGCCGGTTCCTTCGAAGGAGTAGTTGATCCGCTGGCCGTCATCGGTGCCGCTGACCTCGTAGTCCTTGAACTTCTCGATCTTCGACCGGAGTTCGTGGTCACCGAGGGCGGAGGCCGCCGCCTTCTCGGCGTCCCCGGAGTCGTCGTACTTCAGCACGACCGAGATCTTCCCGAGCTGACGCCCGTCCCGCTCCAGCACCGCCGCCGCGTCGGCCGCCTCGGGCCGCTCCGCCTCGGACTGCGCCTTCCACTCCGAGGGGAAGTCCACTGTGACCCCGGGCGACTTCAGCCGCTCGTAGCCCTGCGCGGGCCCCTCGCTCTCCGCGTCACCCCCACAGCCGGCCAGCAGCAGCACCGCGGCCGTCGCACCGCCCAGCACCGCGACTCCCCGCCGGATTCCCCGTCGGCCTCTTCGCACCGTTGCGCCTGTCGGTCCGCGGTGCTCCATGCTTGTGGTTCCTTCCGTGCGACGTGATCAGTGTGGGGAGTTGATCTCCTGGGATGATACTGATCAACATTTTGGACGCACATGGGCCCTCGGACCCAAATCCTTTTCCCTGGATGTGATATGACACACCGTCCGGTGTGAGGTCACACCTCGACGGCGGCGATCCCCGCATCCGTGACCACATACAGCCTGCCGCCGTCGACCAGGGGGACACCGCCCGCCCCGGGCTCGCCCGTCACCCGCCAGCGCGCCGCCCCGGTGCGGGCGTCGTACGCCCACGTCTGCGAGGTGTGGCTCACCAGGACCGAGCCACCCGCCGCGGCCGGCGCCGAGGTGCAGTCGTCGGAATCCGTACGCCACAGCTGCTTTCCGTCGGACAGGGCCCGCGCCGTCACATAGCCGCCGGGCTTCTTCTCCCCGCCGGTGAACGGAATGTGGAAACCCGAGCCGGACGCGTGCGCGGCCCGGAAGCCGTCGCTCGACGCCAGGAAGACCGCGGAGTTGCCCGACGCCACCTCGGGAGCCACCGGCGAATCGACCGTGACGCGCCAGCGCCTGTCGCCCGTCGCGGCATCGTAGGAGTACACCGCGCCGGTCCCGCCCTCACAGGCGTGGACCGTGCGGCCGTCTGCGGAGACGGTGAGCCGGGCGCCGGGGTCGTCCTCGAACTCCTTCGGCGGCGCGGGGGACTTCCAGCGCCGCTCCCCGGTGGACAGGTCGTAGGCGGCGACCTCGTCACCCTTGCCGGACCCGGTCGCGTACAGCAGCTCCGGCCCGAGCGCCACGCTGTCCTGCTTCGGCAGCGACCAGCGCCGCTCGCCCGTCCCCGCGTCGAGAGCCGAGAGTCCGTCGCCGTCCCGGGCGTCCGCGATCAGCTGTCCGCGCGAGCGGTCCGCCAGCAGCAGCCGGTTGCCGCCGGCCCGCCACTTCACGCGCCCGCTCCCCACGTCCAGCCCGCACAGCACGCCCTGGACCAGGGTGCGGGTGCCACCGGCCTCGTCCGCCGCCTTCTCCGTCTCCATCAGCACGCAGAGCGTCCGGCCGATGACCACCGGAGCCGCCGGCGGGCCGCCGCCCAGCGCTTCGCTCGCCCAGCGCCGGCTGCCGTCCGCGTCCGCGAAGGCGTTGACGTGTCCGCCCTCGGCCACGGCGTAGACGGTCCCGTCGGCCACCGTGACGGGACCGAGCGCCGCTTCCCCCTGCTTGCCGCCGGTCACCTCGGCCACCCACCGCCGGCGTCCGCCGGAGGTGCTCACCGCGTGCACGGAGAGCGGGCCGCTGCCCGTGACGTAGAGGGAGTCGCCCGCGACCGTCAGCCGGCTCGTCCCGGCGTCGGCCCCGTCCATCGCGTACGTCCAGGCGGCCCTCCGCTCGGCCGGGGTGGCGATGGCCGGGCCGCCGGAATCACCGAAGACCCGCCACGCCACCACGGCCCCGGCACCCACGACCCCGGCCCCGAGCACGGTCCGGCGGCCGATGTGTCGTCCCTGGTTCCTGGACCGACCCCGTGCGTTCACTGCTTGACCCTTCGCGTCCGGCGGCTGAGATAGCGTGTGCGACTCGCGACCCGTGACATGACAAGCCCGAGGAGTGAGAGGTACCGGATGTACGGCATGCGCACCAACCAGGCCCCCGCGTCAGCACATCACATACAGACATGGGGGAGCCAGGCGCGCCCCGGCTGGTTCTTCCCCCTGGTCCGTTCCTGGGCCGTCGGTCTCCTCGCCCTGACGCTGATGAGCGTCGTGGTGAACTACGCGGTCCAGGACGTCTTCGACTCCCGCCTCTACTCCTTCGGCTGGCGGGTCGCCCTCATCTACGTTCCGAACGTGCTGACGATGACCGCCTGCACCCTGGCCGCCGCCCGCGTCCACCGTGCCCCGCACCGCGACTCCCTGCCCCGCCATCTGACGGCGGCCCTGACGGTCCCGGCCTTCACGCTGGTCCTGTCCCTGGTCAACGGCTGGAGCGACCTGGACGCCGAGGTCGGCTCGATGATGCTCGCCGCCGTGCTGCTGGGGAGTACCGCAGCGCTCGCCCTGGACAGGGTGCTGGAGGGCAGGCGCTGACTCCCGCGACGCGCGTGCCGTGCATCTGGGTTACGTTCGAGGTATGCGGAACAGGTTGTTCCCGACCCTGCTGGCCGGCCTGCTGCTGATCCTCTCGGCGGCAGCCCTGGGCCTGGCCGCCCCGGCGTCGTCCTCGCCCGCCGCGCTGCGGGCCTCCACGGTGAACGATGTCGCGCAGGCGCTGCGCAAGAGCCCGGTGTACGTCGATCCGGGCGCGGCCGGACAGCTCTCCCGCGCCCAGGCCGCCGCCCTGACGAAGAAGATCAAGAGCGCCGACAAACCGGTGTTCGTGGCCGTACTGCCGCAGACCTCGGCCTTCCCCGCGTCGAGCGTGCTCAGGACGCTGCGCGCCGACACCGGAATCACCGGTGTGTACGCCATCCGCCTCGGCGACGGCTTCAACGCCGGCAGCGACCCGCAGGTGATGTCCCAGCAGGCGGTACGCAACCTCACCGCCGCCGTGAAGGCGCCCGGCTCCGGCACCGACGCCGCGACCCAGCTGAACTCCTTCGTCGACCGGGCCGTCGAGCAGGCCCGCGGCCACGCCCCGTCCTCCTGGGGCGGCTCCTCGTCCGGCCGGAGCTCGCCAACCGCCGGCCTGATCGCGGTCGGCGCTGTGGTGGTCATCGGCGGCGCGGGCGCCTACGCGGTCGTGCGCCGCAACCGCAGGCGCAAGGAGGCCGACGAGCAGGCCGCGCTCGACCGGCTGCGGGTCGTCGTGGACGAGGACATCACCGCGTACGGGGAGACACTGGACCGGCTGGACTTCCACCCCGCGGAGACGGGCGCCGACGACTCGATGCGCGCGGACTACGAGCGGGCCCTGGACTCCTACGAGAGCGCGAAAGCGCGTATGGCGCACGCCCGGCACCCCTCGGACGTGCGCGGGGTGACCGAGGCCCTGGAGGACGGGCGCTACTCGCTCGCCGTCCTGGAGGCGCGGCGCACCGGCGCCGAACTGCCCGCCCGCCGCCCGCCCTGCTTCTTCGACCCGCGCCACGGGCCCTCGGTGGCCGACGTCCGCTGGTCCCCGTCGGGCGGTACGGCCCGCGAGGTCCCGGTGTGCGGCGCCGACGAGGTCCGGCTGCGCGACGGCGAGGACCCGATGAGCCGCACCGTCGACATGGGTGACGGCCGCCGCCGCCCCTACTGGGAGGCGGGCCCGGCGTACGGCCCCTGGGCGGGCGGCTACTTCGGCGGCGGCCTGCTGCCCGGCCTGCTGGTCGGCACGATGCTGGGCTCGATGCTCTCCACCCCGGCGTACGCGGCGGAGTACGGCGGGGGCGACTTCGGCGCGGGCGGCGACTTCTCGGGCGGTGACTTCTCCGGCTCGGACTTCGACTCCTCGGGCTTCGGCGGCGGCGGGTTCGGTGACGGCGGAGGCTTCGGCGACGGGGGCGGCTTCGGTGGCGGCGGTGGCGGGGACTTCGGCGGCGGCGGTTTCTGAGGCCCTCCGCGCGGCAGCGATGAGTTCCGGTCGCGGTGGCGGTCTCTTCTCCCGTACGCCTGATCCGACCCCGAGGAGTGACTGACATGCGCATCGCCATCAGCGAGTTCATCAGCCTGGACGGCGTCGTGCAGGCGCCGGGCGGCGCGGAGGAGGACCCGTCCGGTGGCTTCGCCCACGGCGGCTGGTCGCACCCCTTCTTCGACCCGGAGGTGGTGGGCGGTGCCTTCAACGACTCGCTGGACGGGGCCGGGGCCCTGCTCTTCGGCCGGCGCACCTGGCAGACGATGGCCGCGGCATGGCCCGAGCGGGCCGGTGACCCGTTCGCCGACCGGATGAACGCCATCGAGAAGTACGTCGTGACCGACACCCTGGGCGACTCCGACCTGACGTGGGACAACACCGAGCGCATCCCCGGCGGGAAGCTCACCGCCCGCATCCAGGAGCTGCGCGGGACGGGTGACGGCGATCTGCTGGTCATGGGAAGCCCGACGCTCGTGCGCGGCCTGCTGAGCGAGGGCCTGGTCGACGAACTCCGGCTCGTGATCATGCCGGTGCTGCTGGGCGGCGGAAAGTCGATCTTCCCCGAGGACGGCGGACTGCGCGCGCTGGAACTGGTCTCGGCCGTCACCAGCGGCACGGGCGTACAGGTGTGCACGTACCGTCCGGCGGCCGAAGTCCAGGCATAACCGCCGGGTGAAGAACCGTCAGTTCAGAAAACTTCTGTCGGGCGCCGGTCGTTTGTACAGCTCACCAGGGCGCAGAGAGGTCTAGACAACTAACGAAACGGAAAACTATTTACCACGGCCTGTTCCTGTGGCTGACTGTGTCGTGTTCGCGACAACTCGACGCGCGTAGACCGTCGCGGACCGCATGTCCCCCCACAAGCAGGAGGCCACCATGTTCCCCCGGAGCATTTCCCTCAGGTCCACCCAGAAGAGACTCACCGTGGCCGGCGTCGTCGGCATGAGCGCCGCGCTGCTGCTGACCCTGATGTCCGGCCCCGCGTCTGCGGCGCCCGTACCGGACAACCCCGTGCCGTACGGCAAGGGGTACATGGGAGTCGGCTACCTCCAGGACGGCAAGGACTTCAAGCCGGACACCGGCCGGCTGCACGTCGGGGCCCAGCCGGACGCTGGCCTCAAGGCGAACCCCGAGGGCATCGACGTCTCCAGCTGGCAGGGGGGCATCAACTGGAGCTCCGTCCGCGCGGCGGGCATCGAGTTCTCCTGGATGAAGGCGACCGAGGGACTCACCTACACGGACCCGACGTTCAGTGCCAACTACCTGAACTCCTACAACGCCGGTGTGATCCGGGGCGCTTACCACTACGCGCGGCCCGACGTCTCCGGCGGCGCCGCCCAGGCGGACTTCTTCGCGAGCAACGGTGGGGCCTGGTCCCGCGACAACCTCACCCTCCCGGGCGTGCTGGACATCGAGGGCACCTGCTACGGCTACTCCCAGGCCGCCATGCGCCAGTGGGTCCTCGACTTCTACAACACGTACAAGGCCCGCACGGGTCGTGACGTCGTGATCTACACCAGCCCGAGCTGGTGGAACGAGTGCACCGGCGGCTGGGACGGCATGTCCGCCCGCAGCCCGCTGTGGGTAGCCAACTGGACCACCGGCACCCCCAGCATCCCGGCGGGCTTCCCCTTCTGGACGGTCTGGCAGTACACCTCCACCGGCGCGGTGAACGGCGTCTCGGGCAACGTCGACCGCGACCGCTTCAGCGGCGACCGCTCCCGCCTGCTGGCTCTCGCCAACAACACTCCGTGACGGTGGACGCCGGAACAAGTCTCCCCCTCCCGGGCGTGGCCTCTGCGTGAGGGGTACACGGGCCGGAGCGGTCCTCCCCGGCTGCTCCGGCCCTTTCGTTTCCCTCCCGAGGTCCCGTCCGGCTCCATGACCGTTCACGAAGGAGCAAGTCATGAGCTCGACACCACCCCTCAGCAGGCGCGGTGCCCTGATCGCCGCAACCGCCGCCCTGGTCGGCGGGCTGGGACCGGCGGCCGGTTCGGAGGCGGCCGTGCGGATTCCCGAGAGCGCGCGCATCCGCGCCGCTGCCCTCTCCCCCCAGCAGCGCGCCGGGCAGTGCGTCATCCACTCCTACCCCGGACTCACGCCTCCCGCCTCCCTGATGAACGCCATCAAGGAGGGCCGCACGGCAGGCGTGATCTTCTTCGGGGAGAACGTGGACAGCCTCAGCCAGATCGAGGGCGTCATCCAGTCGATGAACGCGGCACACGCCTCGTCGCCCGTGAAGGCCCCACTGCTCCTGATGACGGACCAGGAAGGCGGCATGATCCGCCGGCTGCCCGGTGAACCCGTCATGTCCGCCAAGGACGTCGGCGCAGCCGCCGACCCGCACCAGTGGGCCGACTTCACCGGCAACGGCGCGGGCGTGAACCTCGCGGGCGTCGGCATGAACGTGAACCTCGCGCCGGTCCTCGACGTCTACCGCACGGACGGCGACTTCACCGACCAGTACGAGCGGTCGTACAGCAAGTCGGCCGCATCCGTGGCCAGTTGCGGATCGACCTTCATCACCGCTCAGCAGGGCGCCGGCGTCGCCGCCACCGCCAAGCACTTTCCCGGCCTCGGCCCCGCGTCCGCGAGCCAGAACACGGATCTGCGTCCCGTCACCATCACCACGTCTGCCGCCACCCTCCGCAGCGTGGACGAGGCACCGTACCGGGACGCCATCGCCGCCGGTACCAAGCTCGTCATGCTGTCCTGGGCCATCTACACCGCCCTGGACTCCGCCCGCCCCGCCGGGCTGTCCCCGACCGTCGTCGGCGAACTGCGCAACCGGCTCGGCTACACCGGGGTCACGATCACCGACGCCCTGGAGGCGGGTGCCCTCCAGTCCTTCGGCAGTACCTCCAAGCGTGCCGTCCAGGCCGCGTCCGCGGGCATGGACCTCCTGCTCTGCTCGTCCCGCAGCGTCTCCCAGGGCGACGAGGCGGTGACCGCACTGAGCGACGCCCTGGCGTCCGGTCAGCTCAACGGCACCGCTTTCGACGCCGCCGCCGCACGCGTCAACGCCCTGCGCGCCGGGCTCTGACGGGCCCGGGGCAGTGGCCCGGCACGCTCAGCGGGAGTCTTCGCACAACCGGTGGTTGTGCCGGGTCTGAACGGTTGTTTGCTCTCCCCGCCCCCGACTCGCTTTGATGCCGATGACCGGCGCACCGCCGGTCCGGGTCGGCGGGAGGCATGTGGGGCATGGCGGGCAGACGGGCGTTGGGGCGGCGGTTCGGGTGGCTGTGGGCGGCGTACGCGGTCAGCTCGTACGGGACCGGGCTCGGGTTCGGCGCGCTCCCCCTGATCGCGGTCCTCGTGCTGCACAGCGGGCCCACCCAGGTGGCGGCGCTGGCCGCCACCGGGCGGGCGGTGGGGGCGCTGCTCGCGGTGCCGCTCGGCCCCTGGGTGGAGTTCCGGCACAAGCGGCCGGTGATGATCGCGATGGACCTGATCCGGTTCGCGGCCCTGATGAGCATCCCCGCCGCGTTCGCGCTCGGACTGCTCGGCTTCGTCCAGCTCCTGCTCGTCTCGGTCGTCGTCGCGGCGGCCGACATCGCCTTCAAGGCGGCGAGCGGCGCCTATCTGAAGACGCTCGTACCACCGCGAGACCTCCTCGTCGCGAACGGCCGGTTCGAATCCACGACATGGACCTCGACCATGATCGGACCACCGCTCGGCGGGGCCGCGATCGGACTGTTCGGCCCGGTGACGACCGTGGTGGCCGACGCGGTCAGCTACCTGCTCTCCGCGCTGGGCATCCGTGCCATCGGCGGAACGGAACCCGGCCCCGCGCGCCCGGCCGCGCCGCGACTGCGGACGGACGACCTGCTCGACGGCTGGCGCTACATCCTCGGCCATCGCGCGTTGCGCCCGCTGCTCATCAACTCGATCGTGGTCAACGGCCTGATCATGGCCTCCGGGCCGCTCCTCGCCGTGCTCCTGCTGGGCCCGCTCGGCTTCGCACCCTGGCAGTACGGTCTCGTCTTCGCGGCCCCCTGCGTCGGCGGCCTCATCGGCTCCCGCCTCGCCCACCCGCTGGCGGAGCGGTTCGGCAGGCACCGGACGATGATCACCTCAGGGGCGCTGCGTGCCTGCTGGCCCGTCGGTCTCGCGTTCGTCGGGCCCGGCGTCCCCGGCATGGCACTCATCATCGTGGTCCAGCTCGGCCTGGTGACCTGCTGCGCGCTGTTCAACCCACTGCTGGCCACCTACCGGCTCGACCACACCGCCCCCGACCGGGTGGCCCGCACCCTGTCCGCCTGGTCGATCAGCAGCAGCGCCGCCATCGCGGCCATGACCGCCCTGTGGGGCCTGCTGGCCGCCGCCACGAGCCCGCGCCTCGCCATCGCCGTCGCCGGAGTCGTCCTCCTGGCCACCCCGCTGCTGCTCCCGCGCCGGGAGAAGGAGCCGCCCGGTAGCGAGCCCACCCGCACCGAGAAGGCCATCGGCCCCGCCTGAGGCCTCCCGCGCTGTCCGCCGCCTCGGACCGCCCGTGGGCGGGAGCGTACGGCCTCCGCGATCAGGTCGTGGATCAGGAACTCGCCGGGGGCCCGGTTGCCTTGAGCCGGTCCAGGTCGTCGGGCCCCAACCAGCCGAGGGCGGAGTGCTTGGACCACTCCGGGCCGCGCCGCTGGGCGAAGGCCGCGCCGTCCCGATTGAGGACGACCGCACCGACGGTCCAGGCCGTTCCGGGTGCGGCGACGGGCACCTCCACGCCGTCCGCCACGGTGAACGAGCGGTTGTCGTTGTCTGCGGGCATACGCACCGGCGTAGGACCGGCCGACCCACCGGATGTGCTCATGCTCTAATCGCCTGATGACGAAGATCGAAGCAGGGCTCATACGGCGTTGGCTTGACGGCTGGACCGTCGCCCGCTCCCTGCCCGAGGCCGAACCGGTCGATCCCGCCGGGAGCGGCCTGCGGTCCGAGTGCGACCAGCCCGGTCGCGAGGTAGAGGTGTTCGCACTGCGTGCGGACGAGGACCCCGAGTCCTTGGCACAGCTGGCGTCAGTCGTCGCCGCCGCGCAGCAGCCCACCTGGCTCACCGTGCCCACGCTGAGCCCGGGCACAGTCGAAGCCATCGTCAGCGCCGCCGGACTGAAGTTGGTCCACCGGTCCGAGTGGCTCATGACGACCGATCTGACCGAGCACCCGCAGTACGTGCCTGCCGCGCCTTACGAGCGCGAGGTCCGCACCGAGGGGCCGGTCACGGTCGTCTCCCTTCGTGATCCTTCGGGAGGCGTGGCAGCGCGCGGCTCCATTGCCGTGGTTGGTGCTGAGGCGATCGCCGATCGCATCGAGACGGACGCAGCGCACCGCCGACGCGGACTGGGCCGGGCCGTGATGAGCGCTCTGGCGGAGGCCGCCGTGTCCCAGGGGGCCCGTACCGGTCTGCTCATTGCCAGCGAGGAAGGCCAGCGCCTCTACTCCGCCCTCGGCTGGCACCACAGGGCCGATGTCCTGATCGCGCGGGGGCCGGTGGGCCCCTCCACCTGACGGGACGTGCCTCGTCGTGCCTCTATTCGGCCATGCTCCGTCAGATTTGCCGACTGCATGCGGTTGCTCTCCCCGCCACGGGCTCCGGATGACCCGTCAGAGGTCGTACAGCCGAGCTGTACGACCTGACTCGCGACGACGTACTGCTCTGCGTGAGTGAGCTCGTCATCAACGCGCTCGTGCACGGGGTGCCGCCGGGGCGCGGGTTCCGTATCCACCTGCACTGGGAGCGCGCCGACGGCAGGCCCAGGATCGAGATCCAAGACAGCGGCGGCGGTGACGCCCCCGCGGCTTCGTGCCCCGCTCCCGAGGCGGAGGGCGGGCGTGGGCTGCTGCTGGTATCGGCGCTCGCCGACGCGTGGGGTGTGGGGGAGCGGAGCCCCGGCAAGGTCGTCTGGTGCGAGTTTGCCGAACCCGCAAAGATGTTTGCCGATGTCCGGGGCTGAGGCGCACCATCTCCGCAGATGGAGGTGTTTCGCATGAGCGACATGACGCAGATGTACGACGTGGTGGTGATCGGCGGCGGGGCCGCGGGTCTGAGCGGGGCGCTGGCGCTGGCCCGGGCCAGACGGTCGGTGCTGGTGATCGACGCCGGCAGCCCGCGCAACGCACCAGCGGCCCACGCGCACAACTACCTGGGCCGCGAGGGCACCCCGCCCGGGGAACTGCTGGCCGGCGGGCGCGCGGAGGCCGCCGGGTACGGGGCCGAGATCGTCGAGGGGGAGGCCGTCTCGGCCGAGCGGCTGTCGGGCGGGGGCGGGTTCCGGGTCGTACGGGAGGACGGGACGGCCGTCACGGCGCGACGTCTGCTCGTCACCACCGGGCTCGTCGACGAGCTGCCGCCGATCCCCGGTCTGGCCGAGCACTGGGGCAGTGGCGTGCTGCACTGCCCGTACTGCCACGGCTGGGAGGTGCGGGACCGGCCCGTCGGGATCGTGGCCATGAGCCCGATGGCCGTGCACCAGGCGCTGCTCTGGCGGCAGTGGAGCGACGACGTCACGCTCTTCCTGCACACCGCGCCCGAGCCGGACGACGAGGAGTACGAGCAGCTCGCCGCGCGAGGAATCGCCGTGGTGGACGGCGAGGTGACCGGTATCGAGTCGAGCGGGGACCGGCTCAGCGGGGTGAGGCTGGCCGGCGGGCGGGTCGTGCCGCGTGAGGCCGTGGTCGTCCAGCCGCGGTTCACCGCGCGGTCGGGCGTCCTGGACGGTCTCGGCCTGCATCCCACCGCGCTGGAGACGGGTGCCCACACCGTCGGTACGTACATCGCGTCCGATCCCTCCGGTGCGACCGAGGTGCCCGGAGTATGGGTCGCCGGTAACGTCACCAACCTGATGGAGCAGGTCATCGGCTCCGCCGCGGCGGGGTTGAAGGCGGCCTCCGCCCTCAACGCCGATCTGGTGGCCGACGACACCCGGCGCGCGGTCGGGGCCCGCCGCGCCCCGTTCTCGGCGGAGGCCGAGCGACAGGTGTGCGAGAAGACGCTCGGAAGCCGCCGTCACGGACTGCAGGAGACACGATGACAACCGACAGCACGCCGCCGTCCGACGCGGAACTCTGGGACGAGCGCTACCGCGAGAGCAACCGGATCTGGAGCGGGAACCCCAACACCGCGCTCGTGCGTGAGGTGGAGGGCCTCACGCCGGGGCGCGCCCTGGACCTCGGGTGCGGAGAAGGGGCCGACGCGGTCTGGCTGGCGCGCTGGGGCTGGCAGGTCACCGCCACGGACATCTCGCGCGTCGCTCTCGACCGGGCCGCCGAGCACGCGGCCGACGCGGGCGTCGCCGACAGGGTCGACTGGCAGTTCCACGACCTCGGGGTCTCCTTCCCCGAGGGGGAGTACGACCTCGTCTCGGCCCAGTTCCTGCACTCGATGGGCGATCTGCCGCGCGAACGGATTCTGCGCCGGGCCGCGGCGGCCGTCGCACCCGGCGGAGTGCTGCTGATCGTCGGGCACGCGGGCTTCCCGTCCTGGGAGCACAACCACGCGGACATGCACCTCCCCACCCCCGACGAGGTGCTCGTCTCCCTCGAACTCCCGGCGGGGGAGTGGGACGTGCTGCTCAGCGAGGAGCACGAGCGCGTGCAGAACGACCCGGACGGGAATCCGACCACCCGCACCGACAACGCGCTGAAGCTGCGCCGACGCTGACGCCTGGTCATATGGTGGGCGCGCCGTCCGGCGTCACGGTCGGCACGTCCACCATTCCCCGTCCGATCAGGTCGGGATCTGGCCTATACGGCTCCTACTGTGGTCCTCGACCGGCGGAACAGGAACGACCGAAGGCAGAGATGATGAACATCAACGAGCAGGACACCCGTGACGCGGCCGAGACCCCGGCCGTCAGCGCCGAGCGCGCCGACCTGCTGGAAATGCTCGCCAAGCAGCGGCACTTCCTGCGCTTCACCACCCGTGACCTCACCGACGAGCAGGCGCGACTTCGGACCACCGCCGGTGAGCTGTGTCTGGGCGGTCTCATCAAACACGTCGCCTCGGTCGAGCGGGCCTGGACGGCCTTCATCCTGAAGGGCCCGTCGGCGATGCCGGACTTCACCGCCATGACCGAGGCCGACTTCGCCGAGCGCGTCGACGAATTCAAGCTGCTGCCCGACGAGACGCTGGCGGGCGTGCTCGACGACTACGCCGAAGTGGCCCGCCGGACCGATGACCTGGTCGTCACCGTGCCCGACCTGTCCCACACCCAGCCGCTGCCGAAGGCTCCGTGGACCGAGCCCGGCAAGCAGTGGTCGGTCCGTCAGGTGTTGATGCACATCGCCACCGAGACCGCCCAGCACGCCGGCCACGCCGACATCCTCCGTGAGTCGCTGGACGGCGCCAAGAGCATGGGCTGACCTCGGCGGCCGGGGGAGCGGGCGGCCGGAGCGGCGAACCTCGACGCTCCGGCCGCCCAACCGTTGAGCGGATCATGAACCCTTGCCCGCGGAGACCGCCGCGGGGACGAACGATGCCCGGCTACGGGGCCTCCGGCTCCCCGGCCGGCTCGTCCTGCGCCGCGAGGCCGGCCATCCACAACGGCATCAGCCAGTGCGTGATGAACACCGCGGCCAGGACGGGTGCGAGCAGGGTTCCGGCGGGTACGTGACCGGCCCGACCCGCCGCTACGACGCCGACGACGGCGCACGCCAGCAGATACGTGGTCAGGCGGTGCGCCCGTGCCCGCACCCTGTCCCGCTCCGCGAGTTGGCGTTCGTCCAGGACGTGCGAGCGCAGTTCCAGCAGCCCGCGCGTGGCGCCGTTGATCACACCGGTGGCCAGGCACCAGGGAAGGAGCAGGGCGAGCAACGCGACGGCGGGCCAGAGCCTGTCGGTGGCGTACGCGCCGACGCAGGAGGCGACGCCCGCCGCCGTGAGCACCACATGGGCCGCGACGGCCGCGCGGCGACGCGTGGCCGTCGCGTACAGCGCGAGCGCCTGACGGTTGTTCATGAGGGCGAACATGCGCCGGTCGTGGCGCGTGTGGTGGGTGCGCCGGGATGTCCCGGTGGTACTGGTCATTGCTTCCTCCCGTAGACCTCGTCCGTGAGCGGGCGGAACGGGCGGAGGGAGAAGAGCGCCTCCACCGGCAGATCGAAGAACTCGGCGACGCGCAGCGCGAGATCGAGGCTCGGGTTGTACTGCCCGCGCTCGATGTAGCCGATGGTCTGGTAGTGGGCGCCGACCGCTTCGGCCAGCGCCTGTCGCGACACCTTGCGTTCCGCGCGCACTATCGCCAACCTGTTGTGAACCTGCTCGCTCATGTATAAGAAGTACTACATTCGAGAGCGGATTGACAACAGGGTGATCGGTGACCCGATAGTTCCGTGGTCGCCGGTCGCCGGTCGCCGGTCGCCGGTCGCCGAACGCTGAACGCTGAACGCCGAGCGCCCGCCGTCCTCCCCGTGCGGGGCGGAAGGCGGGCGCGCTCGGGCCGGTGGTCGCCGGGGTGTCAGGCCTGCGGTTCGGCGGCCTTGATCGCGGAGATGTCGAAGTTCAGCTTCACCTTGTCGCTGACCATCACGCCGCCGGTCTCCAGCGCCGCGTTCCAGGTCAGGCCCCAGTCGGAGCGCAGGATGTCCGCGCTGCCCTCGAAGCCGACGCGCTCGTTGCCGTACACGTCGGTCGCGGAGCCGTTGAACTCCAGGTCGATGGCGAGCGGGCGGGTGACGTCCTTGATGGTGAGGTCGCCGGTGACGCGGTACTTGTCGCCGCCGAGCTGCTCGGCCGCGGTCGAGCGGAACGTCATGAGGGGGAACTTCTCGGCGTCGAAGAAGTCGCCGCTGACCAGGTGGCCGTCACGGTCGGCGATGCCGGTGTCCACGCTGGCGATCTTGACGTCGATCGAGGCGGCGGAGCCGGCCGGGTTGCTGCCGTCCAGTTTCAGGCTGCCCTCGTGCTCACCGAAGGAGCCACGCACATTGGTGACCATCGCGTGGCGCACGGTGAAGCCGATGCTGCTGTGGGCCGGGTCGATCGTGTAGTCGCCGGTGAGGGCGGCCAGTGCCGGGTCGACGGCGGCGGTGGTGGCGGCGGTCTGGGCGTCGTTGTTCTTGCGGTTGAACAGAGCCATGGCTCCTCCTCGGGGACGTGATCGAGCGAGGCTCGACGTAGTTGTTTAACCTTCAACGACATTGACTGTAGACCCATCTTGTTCAAAGTTCAACATCTAGGGTCGCCACTTCTGCGGTTCTGCGCCACCTGTTCACGCGGCCGTTACGTCAGGCCCCCTGGCGACGCGCGTAGAACTCGGGCACTATCTCCCTGCCCGATTGTCATGCACAGGAGGAGTCCCCCCATGGTGTCCCGTATGACCCTGCGCCCCGTCCTGACCGCTCTCGCCCTCGTCCTGGGTGTCCTCTTCGCCCCCGGAGTCGGCGTGCTCTCCGGCGCGACGGACGCCTTCGCCGTCAGCAAGCTCACCCACAGCCAGGCGACCGCCAGATTCACCTCGTCCGGCGTCACCTGGTCGTCCTCCGGTGGCTGCTCCAACCGCAACGTCGCCACCTGCACCTCCTTCGACCAGCTCAACCTGCCGAGCGCCCAAGGTGCCCAGACCCTCAAGAGCGCCACGGGCTGCGCGCTCAACATCACCGGCGGCACCGAGACCGGGCACGCCAGTGGCACGTACTCGCACTGGAACGGCTACAAGCTCGACTTCGGCAAGAGCACCTGTCTCACCAACTACATCCACGGCGTGTTCGCCTACATCGGCCTGCGCGGCGACGGCGCGCCCCAGTACCAGTCCGGCTCCGGCAACATCTACGCGGACGAGGGCAGCCACTGGGACGTGACCTTCTACAACTGCGGCGGCTGCTGAGCGACCCGGGACCGCGTACGACGGCGCCCTCGACCTTCCGGAAGGTCGAGGGCGCCGTCGTACGTGTGGCCGACGTCAGCCGGCCGCCTCCAGCGCACGCCGCGCCTGAGCCACCACTACGGGGTCGGTGACGAAATGGGTGTCCTGCTCGGCCGATGTTCCGCCCGCGCCGAGGGGCACCCAGGCGCCGCCGGGCCGGCGCGGCGCCCGGGTCTTGGCGGAGAGGTGGACTGCGGCGACACCGGACGCCGTCAGGGCCGGGATGTCGGCGAGGCGCACGCCGCCGCCGGCCATCACCTCTACCCCCGGCGCGGCGGCGACCATCGCGGCGATCACCGCCCGCCCCCGGGCCGCGGTGGGGGCGCCACCCGAGGTGAGGACCCGGGTCAGACCGAGTGCGGGCAGCAGCGCCGCGCCGGCCACCGGATCGGCGGACTGGTCGATGGCACGGTGCAGCGTGATGTCCACCGGGCGGCCCGTGGCACGGGCCGCCTCGGCGAGCCGGGCGATCGCCGCGGTGTCCAGAGCTCCGTCGGCCGTCAGCGCGCCGATCACCACTCCGGCGGCGCCGGAGGCCACCACGGACCGCACATCGGCGGCCATCAGGGCGAGCTCCTCCGCGTCATGGACGAAGTCGCCGGGCCGGCATCTGACCAGCACCTGCACCGGGAGCCCCTGCTCGGCGACCGCCTCCACCAGCGCGGCCGACGGGGTCAGGCCGCCCAGCTCCAGGGCGGTGCAGAGCTCGACCCGGTCGGCGCCGCTCTCCCGGGCTGCGCGGGCGCCCGCCGGCGAGGTGACGGCGATCTCCAGGGCAGGACGTGCGGTCACTCGTCGTCCCCGGTCAGCGGCCGGTCCGAGGCGGGGATGACGCGGGCGAGAAGATCCGGGTCGGCCATCTCGCGGTCGAACGGGAACATCGGGCGCCTGATGCGGTGGTGGCCCAGACGCACCAGGTCCTGGTCCACACCGCCGGGGGTCAGCGCCATCTTCCAGCCGGCCGACATGTCGAAGAGCTCGGGCTCCAGATAGCCGATCTTCACGATCACGATGTCGGCGCCCCGCGGATCGAGGTCCAGGCCGGTGAAGTCCTGTTCGTGGTGGTAGGGCTTGCGGAGCTCGGTGAGGATCGCGTACACGCTGCCCACCCGGATCACGACCTCGGTCCGGGCGTCCCGGTCGCCGTGCCGGACGGCGTGCACCGTACCGGTCAGGGTGACCGGGCCGGCGTGCCGGTCGTCCACCTCCGCCCCGGCGGTGACGGTGACGGTGGCGCCCACTCCGGCGGCGACGGCGGTCTCGACGGCGGCCGGGCCCGGCACCGATGCGTAGATGACGGTCGGGCCGTCCTCCGCCCGGAACTCGGGGCGGGCCAGCAGCCGGGCCAGCCCCCAGCTCACGTCACCGGCGCCGCCGGCGGTCGGGTTGTCCCCGGTGTCGCTGATGAAGTACGGGCGCCGGTCGGATCCCAGGGCCTCGTCCAGGATGCCGTCGAAGGTGCCGGTCGGGGCGACGAAGGCGAAGTCGTCGCGGGCCTTCCAGAACCCCTGGGCCAGGAGCTCCGCGCCGGCCGACACGGCGGCACGGTCGGTGCCGGTGACCACCACCGCGGCGCGGTTGCGGGGTTCGTCGGCCCAGGCGTAGCCGACCCAGATGGCGGCGTCGGTCACGCCGTCCATCGCCTCGACGTCGTCCACGGCCGCGTACACGCTCCTGGCCGGCTCGATGCGGGTGGAGGTCTGTTCGCCGGCCAGCAGCACCGGCACCGGCACCCATGCCTTGACCGGGCGCGGCGCCCCGGACGCCAGCAGCTCCACCAGGTTGCGGACGGCCCGCTCCTTGGTCTCCATGTGGTCCTCGTGCGGGGCCATCCGGTAACACGTGATCAGATCGCTGCCGTGGACGAGCTCGCGGGAGACGTTGCCGTGCAGGTCCATCGAGGTGGAGACGAGGACGTCGGGGCCGACGGTGGCACGGATGCGCTCCAGCAGAACGGCCTCGGCGTCGTCGACGCCCTCCACGGTCATCGCACCGTGGATGTCGTACCAGAGGCCGTCCGGGCGGGGCAGTGCGGCGAGCCTTTCGATCAGCTCGTCGGTCAGCTCGGCCCAGGCCTCGGCGGTGACGGTACCGCCCGGCAGCGACTTCCCGACCAGGGCGCCGTGCCAGGAGGCCGCCTCACGCAACTCCTCGCCGGGGGCCAGGAAGGGGTAGCGGTCCAGCACCTCGGCGCCGCGCGAGGGATGGAAGGCGGCTGCCCGCGTCCGGGCGGGGGAGAAGGTGGAGGACTCGATGCCGAGTCCGGCGATGGCGATGACCGGGCGGGTTGCTGCGGTGCGGGATTGCGACATGGCTCCTCGTAAGGGGTGTGGCGTCAGAGGTGACGGGGCGCGAGCGTGCCGAACCTGCCGGTCCCGTCCACCTCGTGCAGGGCGTGCGCCAGGGCTCGCTGCAGGGCGAACTGCCCGGCGCCGACCAGCCCCGCGTCGGCGCCGAGCCTGGTCCGCTCGATGGTGAGGTGTTCGGTGACGAGTGGGTGGCAGCTCTCGTAGAGCCGGCTGCGCACCGCGGCGACGAACTGTTCCAGGGTGGAGAGGATGCCGCCGAGGTAGACGGCGTCCGGATTGAAGAAGTTGACGTTGGCGGCCAGCACCTGGCCCAGGTAGTCGCCGGCCCTGCGGACCGTGCGGGTGGCCAGTGGGTCCCCGTCGAGGGCCAGTCGGGCCACGTCCTCGGGGCTGTTCACATCCGTCCCGAGCTCGCGCAGGATGCGGACGAGGGCGGCGCCGGACGCCACGGTCTCCAGGCAGCCGGTGTTGCCGCAGGAGCAGGGGATATCGGCACCGGCGTCGATCCGGATGTGGGTGATGTCCCCGGCGGCGCCTGTCGCGCCGCGGTAGAGGCGCCCCTGCGCCATCACGCCCGCGCCGATCGCGGACCCGATCTTCACCATGATCGTCTGGGCGTGGCCGTCATCGCGCACGGTGTGCTCGCCGACCGCCATGCAGTTGGCGTCGTTGTCCACGGCCGCCGGGAGGCCGAAGCGCTCCTCCAGCCAGGAGGCGACCGGGAAGCGGTGCCAGCCGGGCATCCGCGACGGCCGGACGACCGAACCCGAGGCGATGTCCACCGGCCCGGGAAGTGAGAGTCCGACCCCGCGCAGGCGGCCGATCCCACGCTGTTCGGCCAGCGCCTCCAGCGCCTCGGCCAGCCGGGGCAGGGCGGCTTCGGGCCCGTCGGCGATCAGGAAGGGGACGGTCGAGACGTCGGTCAGCCCGCCGCCGGGAAGCACCACGCCGATCCGGGCGTGCCGGCCGCCGAGGTCGGCGGCCACGGCGAACTCGTCACGGCTCCCGAGCCGCAGTGCCTTGCGGGGGCGCCCGCCGGTGGAGGACTGAGTGCCCTCTTCGGCGATCAGACCGCGTTCCACCAGTTGCCCCACGGCGAGGGAGATGGTGGAGGCGGCCGCACCGAGGCGCTCGGCGAGCTCGGCACGTGACGTCGCCTGGCCCGACGCGATGAGTTCCAGGACCCGCATGGCGAGCGCCGGGGTCCCTTTCGTGGCCTTGCGGTCCCACGCACTTATTCCAGTCATGTACAAAGTTACTTCCGCAACGTGGTGTGTGGCGCAGACGATACGCCCGCACTTCGCGCAGCGAAACAGCGTCCCGAAAGAAGTGCGTCACCCGGGAAACCCCCTATATCGCCCCTAAGTGTCCCAAGTGGTCGGGCGAAATGGGGCGAGCCGACTTTCATCGAATTTGCAGTAACTTACTTGTTACTAATTCTTGTTTGTTTCTTCGGCGGCTCCGGCGTTAGCTGTCGTGAACGCAGCGCCGGCCCCCCGGGTGCCTGCGGGCCCTCTCACTCCGAGGAGAATCATGTTCCTTACTCATGCGGCGAGCCGCCGCCGCTGGGCCCTCGTCGCGGGCGCTGCCACCACTGCGACTGTGCTGCTGTCCGGCTGTTCCGGCGGGGGCACGTCCTCGTCCGGTTCCGCCTCGTCGGACAGCATCAACTACGCGCTGCCGGCCAACTTCACGCCGAACTGGATCCTCCCGGTCGGGACCGCCGCGCACCTGAACACCAACAACTCGTCCATATCCCAGTCCCTCTGGGAGCCGCTGATCGCGTACGACGGCTCCACCGGCAAGGTCGGCTGGAACAAGGACAACTCGCTCGCCACGGCCGCGGACTTCGCCAAGGACGGCAAGAGCGTCACGATCACGCTCGGCAACCGGCACTGGAGCGACGGCAAGCAGATAACCTCGCGCGACGTCGAGTTCTGGTTCAACCTGGTCAAGGCCAATAAGAAGGACTGGGCCAGCTACAGCCCCGGCAAGGCGCCGGACAACTGGACCTCGCTGAAGACCGTCGACGACACGCACTTCACCATCGCCTTCGACCAGGCGTACAACCAGCAGTGGATGCTGGCCAACGAGTTGAGCATGATCCGCCCGATGCCGCAGCACGTCTGGGACAAGACGAGCGACGCGGGCACCGTGTCGGACCTCGACCGCACCGAGGCGGACGCGAAGAAGGTCTGGGAGTATCTGAACGGCGCCGCCAAGAAGATCTCCGGCTATGCGAGCGATCCGCTCTGGAAGACGGTCAGCGGCCCGTACACCCTCAAGTCGTTCTCCACGGCCGGCAAGGTCCAGCTGCTGGCCAACGCCAAGTACGACGGCGGCGGCAAGGCGAACATCAAGACGGTGAACCTGCTCCCGTTCACCACCACGGACGCCGAGGAGAACGCGCTCCGCGCGGGCACGGTCGACTACGGCTACATCAACGCCACCAACCTCAGCCAGGAAGCGTCCTTCACCGCCAAGGGCTACACCGTGAAGCCGTGGTCCGGCTGGGCCATCACGTACATGCCCTACAACTTCAACAACCCCGCCATGGGCCCGGTGTTCAAGCAGCTCTACGCCCGACAGGCGATCCAGATGTCGGTGGACCAGACCACTCTCTCGAAGGTCGTCTTCAACGGCACCGCCGTCTCCACCTACGGCCCGGTCCCGCAGGGCCAGAGCTCGGCCTTCGTCTCGCCCGAGCAGAAGAACAACCCGTACCCGTTCTCCACCACCAAGGCCAGGCAGCTGCTCACCGACCACGGCTGGACCGAGCAGAACGGCACCATGGTGTGCACCGCTCCGGGCACGGGTGGCAACCAGTGCGGCGCCGGAGTGGACAAGGGAACCAAGTTCCGGATGCAGGTGCTGTCGCAGTCCGGCTCGACCGTGACCGACAACATGATGAGCGCCCTGCAGTCGTCGTTCGCCAAGACCGGAATCGAATTCGGCATCAAGACCGCCCCGGTCAACTCCGTCCTCGCGCAGTCCGGCCAGTGCAAGGCCGAGGACGCCGGCTGCAAGTGGCAGCTGTCGTTCTTCGGTTCCGCGGGCAGCTGGTACTTCCCGGCCTACCCGAGCGGTGACTCGCTCTTCGCCTCCGGCGGCGGCTCCAACTTCGGCAGCTACTCCAACCCCGCCGTCGACAAGCTGGTCACCCGGACGACCACCTCCTCCTCCGGCGAAGCGGTCCGCGAGTACAGCGCCGCCCTGGCCAAGGACCTCCCGGTCGTCTGGCTGCCGGAGCCGGACTACCAGGTCTCCGTGGTCAAGAAGGGCCTGGGCGGCTTCGCCCAGGACTCGCTCGCCAACTTCCACCCCGCCATGTGGAAGTGGACGACCAAGTGAGCCCGGCCGGGGACCACACCTACCGCTGAGCCGAAACGACCGGAAAACACATGCGTACTTCCTCGTACCTGATCAGGCGGGTCCTCCAGGCCGTCGTGGTGATCGTCATCGTGACGATCGTGGTGTTCGGTCTGCTGCACGCCCTGCCCGGGGGGCCCGCCCGCGGGATCCTCGGACCACAGGCCACGGCGCAGCAGATCGCGTCCTTCAACCACGAGCAGGGCCTCGACAAGCCACTTCCCGTGCAGTACTTCTACTACCTGAACCAGCTGCTGCACGGCGACCTCGGTACCTCGTACACCCTCAACGAGCCGGTCTCCCAGCTGATCACCGAGCGGCTCGGCAAGACCCTGCTCCTCACCGCCCTGTCGGCGATCGTCGGCCTCCTGCTGGCCATCCCGATGGGCATGTGGCAGGCCGTCCGGCGGAACAAGCCGGTCGACTACGTCATCACCACGCTGAGCTTCATCGCCTACTCCACGCCCGTGTACTTCCTCGGGCTGATCCTGGTGCTGGTGTTCAGCCAGGTGCTGCCGTGGTTCCCGTCCCAGGCTCCGCAGGGGGACACGCTCGCCCAGGTGTTCTCCGAGCCGCAGGCCCTGGTGCTGCCGGTCGTCGCCGGCGCCGCCTCGATGGTCGCGGTGTTCAGCCGCTACATGCGGGCGGCCACCCTGGAGAACCTCTCCGAGGACTACGTCAGGACGGCGCGGGCCGGGGGCTCCCGCTCCCGCGCCATCCTGTGGCGGCATGTGTTCCGCAACTCGCTGACACCGGTGGTCGCGATGCTCGGCTACTACGTGCCGGTGCTGTTCGGCGGTGCGCTGGTGGTCGAGCAGCTCTTCAACTACCCCGGTATGGGGCTGCTCTTCTGGACCGGCGCACAGTCCTCCGACTACCCGGTGCTGCTGGGCTGCGTGCTCGTCATCGCGGCCGCGACCGTGGTCGGCACGCTCCTCGCCGACATCGTCCAGCGCATCATCGACCCCCGAGTTAAGGCAGGCCGGGCATGAGCGCCACCATCCAGCCGGGGCGGCTGCCCGGCACGGCCACCACCGCCACGGCGTCCGGCTCCCGGCTCGCCGTGCGGCGCTTTCGCCGCAACAGGCTCGCCGTGGTCGGGCTCGGCGTCGTGGTCGTCTTCTTCCTCTTCTGCTTCGCCGGTCCGCTGGTGTACTCCACCGACCAGACCCACACGATGCTCCAGCAGGTCAACCTCGCCCCCAGCGGCTCGCACTGGCTCGGCACCGACGCCGTCGGCCACGACGTACTGGGCCGGCTGATGTACGGCGGCAAGGTCTCGCTGATCGTCGGCCTCGCCGCGGGCATCCTGGCCACGGTCATCGGCACCCTGTGGGGCGCCGTCGCCGGCTACGCGGGCGGCTGGGTCGACGCGGTGATGATGCGGGTCGTGGACGCGGGGATCGCCATCCCGGCGCTCTTCATCCTGCTGGTGGTCTCGGCCATCACCACCCCGGACCTCACCGGACTCGTCGTCATCCTGGGCTTCGTCTCCTGGCTGGTGCCCTCCCGGCTGATCAGGGCGGAGACACTGAGCCTGAAGAACCGCGACTACGTGCTGACCCTGCGGGCGATCGGCGGGACACACAGCCGGGCCATCATCCGGCACATCCTGCCGAACTCGGTCTCGACCATCATCGTCGCGGCCACCTTCCAGATCGCCGACGCCATCCTGCTCGTCGCCTACGTGTCCTACCTGGGCCTGGGCGTCCAGCCGCCGTCCACCGACTGGGGCGGCATGCTCTCGGCCGGCCTCACCGCCGCCTACTCCGGCTACTGGTGGCTCATCATTCCGCCCGGCCTGGCCATCATCCTGGTGGTGTGGGCGTTCAACGCGATCGGGGACGGGCTCCGCGACGCATTCGACGTGAGGGGACGCGGATGACCGTCACCCAGGGCCCCGCCGCTCCGCAGGCCGGCCCGATTCTCGAACTCGACGGCCTCGGCGTCGTCTTCACCACCGAAACCGGAGAGGTGCCGGCCGTCCGGGACGTCTCCCTGCACGTCGAGCCCGGCGAGACGCTCGCCCTCGTCGGCGAGTCGGGTTCCGGCAAATCCACCATCGCGCTGGCCGCTATGGGCCTGCTGACCGGCAACGCACGGGCCACCGGCAGCGCCGTCATCGCGGGCACCCAGGTCGTCGGCGCCCGCGAGACCGACCTGGCGGCTCTGCGCGGCCGGACCGCCTCCATGGTGTTCCAGGAACCGGCCACCGCGCTGGACCCGCTGACCCGGGTCGGCAGGCAGATCGCCGAGGTGATCCGCAACCACCGCGAGATATCCGCCAGGGACGCCGCGGCCGAGGCCGTCGGGCTCCTGCGCAAGGTCGGCATACCCGAACCGGAGAAGCGGGCCGCCGCCTACCCCTTCCAGCTCTCCGGCGGACAGCGCCAGCGCGTGGTCATCGCCATGGCCATCGCCAACGAACCCGCCCTGCTGATCGCCGACGAGCCGACCACCGCGCTGGACGTCACGGTGCAGGCCGAGATCCTCGACCTGCTGCGCCGGCTCGCGGCGGAGACCGGCACCGGCGTCCTGCTCGTCACCCACAACATGGGTGTCGTCGCCGACTTCGCCGACCGCGTCGCCGTGATGTACCGGGGTGAGATCGTGGAGACCGGACCCGTCGAGGACGTGCTCCTGCGCCCGTCCCACGACTACACCCGCCGCCTCCTGGCCGCCGTGCCCCGGCTGTCGGTGGCCGAGGCGGGCCCGGCGGTGCCCGCCGCCCGCACCGCGGACCCGGACACCGCACCGGTGGTCGAACTCCACGACGTCTCCGTGGTCTTCGGCCGCGGCAGGAACGCCGTGCGCGCCCTGGACGGTGTCTCCCTGGCCGTCCACGCCGGTCAGACCCTTGGCCTGGTGGGCGAGTCGGGCTCCGGCAAGTCCACCGCGTCCAGGGTGGCGCTCGGACTGATCGCGCCGAGTTCCGGCACGGTCTCGCTCTTCGGCTCCGACCTGGGGCGCATCCGGTCCCGGGCCCGCCGGGCGCTGCGCGCCGGCATCGGCGTGGTCCTCCAGGACCCGGTCGCCTCGCTGGACGCCCGGATGACGGTCGGCGAGTGCGTCGCCGAGCCGCTCAGGGTCCACCGCCGCGGTCTGAGCGCCAAGGAGCGCCGCACCAAGGTCGCCGAGATCCTCGACCGGGTCCGGCTGCCGCGTGAACTCGCCGCGCGGGCGCCCCGCGAGCTGTCCGGCGGCCAGCGCCAGCGCGTCAGCCTGGCTCGGGCACTGGTCCTTGAGCCCCGGCTGCTGGTCGCCGACGAGCCCACCAGCGCGCTCGACGTGAGCGTGCAGCAGGCGGTGCTCGAAGTGATCTCCGAGCTCCAGGACGAGCTGGGCTTCGCCTGTCTCTTCGTCTCCCACGACCTGGCCGTCGTACAGCACTTCGCGCAGCGCGTCGTGGTGCTGCGGGGCGGCCGGATCCAGGAGCAGGGCCCCACCGGAGCGACTCTCCTGCACCCGGAGACCGACTACACCCGCGGCTTGCTGGCCGCCGTACCGGTGCCCGATCCGGTGATCCAGCGAGGCCGCAGGGCCGAACGGCTGGCCGCCCTCGCGGCCGGCCGGCCGGAGGTCGAGGGATGACCCCGTACGACCGCGGGCTCTTCGCCGGAGTGGACATCGGCGGCACCACCACGCAGGTGGTCCTGTGCGCCGATGACCTGAGTGTTCTGAACCGCGCCGAGGTGCCGACCCCGGCCGCTCACGGCGGCCCGGCCATGATCCGCGCGGCACTGGACGCGCTGGCACCGCTGGTGGAGAGCGCCCCCGGCCGGCTCACCGGCTGCGGGGTCGGCGCCGCCGGTGTGGTGGACTCCGCCACCGGTCACATCCTGGTGGCAAGCGACTCCTTCACCGGCTGGGCCGGTTTCGGGGTGACGGACGCCGTCCAGGACGCGCTGGGCGTCCCGGCCTTCCTGGACAACGACGTCAACGCCTTCCTGTACGGGGAGGTGTCGGGCGGCGCCGTGCGCGGCGAGCCCGACGTGCTCGGGATCACCCTCGGCACCGGAGTCGGTGGCGCGCTGTGGAGCGGCGGCGCGCTGTTCACCGGCCCGCACGGCGCGGCGGGCGAGATCGGGCACATCCCGGGCTTCGGTGACCTGCTCTGCTCGTGCGGCGGACGGGGGCACCTGGAGACCCTCGCGTCCGGCCGTTCCATCGGCGCCCGCTACACGGAGCGCACCGGCCGGCGGCTGACCGCCCGCGAGGTCGCGCGAGCGGCGGACGGCGGTGACGAGGACGCCCTCGCGGTGTACCGGGCCGCCGGTGCCGGGATCGCGCGGGCGATCGTGATGACGGCGGGCGTCGTGGACATCACGACCGTGGTGGTGGGCGGCGGCGTCAGCCACGCCTGGCATCTGCTGCGGCCGTTCGTCCTCGCCTCGCTGGCCGCCGAGCCACCGGTGAGCGGTCACCCCGTGCGGCTGGTCAGGTCGGCCCTGGGTGCCGACGCGGTACCGGTCGGCGCCGCCGCACGGGCCCGAGTGGAACTCGCGACGAGTTCCCCGGTCTGAGGCTCCCGGCCCCGTCCCGTGTCCGAGGCTCCCGGCCCCGGGCGCGTCGGCGCCCCCGTCCAGAAGGGCGGGGGCGCCTGCGCGTGGGGGTAGCGGCAGTGGGTCCGGTGGTGGGTCTCAGTAGATCGGGTCGACGGTGGGCCCCTCCTGGGCCAGCAGGTCGCGGGCGAACTGCTCCCACTGCGCGTAGGCGTCCGGGAAGGCCGACACCTGCACGGCCTGGCACACCTCGCCCGGTGGCCTGGTCTGCCAGTTGGCGATCTGGATCAGACCCGGATTGCTGCCGAACGGGGCCACCCCGTAGAAGGACTTGGACGACGTGGGGACGTCCGTGATCTGTTCCGGGGTGCCCCAGCCGGTGCTCGGGCGCTGCTGGAAGATGCCGAGCGAGTCGTGGTCGACCGGGGTCAGGTAGTTGACGAACTTCGACTCCTGCATGGCCGTCATCAGTGCGATGACCTGGCCCTGCTCGGGAATCTGGGCGCCCTTGCCGACGCCGATGACGGTGCGGGCGTTGGCGAGTTCGGCAGGGCCGAGGTCGGCGGCGACCGTGAAGACCGTCCGCAGTTCGCTGTCCGGAGCCGCCTGGAGGGACTTCGCGGTGGCCGCGTCGACCGAGCCGGTGGGCCGCAGACCGTGAGCCGCCTGGAAGGAACGCAGACCGTGGGGGGTGGGTGCCGCCTGTGCGGTCGCCGGAACGGAAAGCAGTATCCCGGCGGTGGCCGCGGCAGCGGTTATGAGCTTCAGCATTCTCTTCTGTCGCATGGCGGCACGGTGTCGCGGACCCGAATACGGAGTCAAGCCCTCTGTTCGGCAGCGGAGTTGACTGTCCCGGATAAATCAACCGTCGTCCCTGGTAAGGGGGTTGCCGGCGAATGGAAATGGTGGCGAATTCACCGCGGTGGAACACCGGCCGTCAGCGGTTCGACCAATGACGCAATTCCCTTTTGTTGCCCGTTGTCGTATGTGCTGGATGTGGGCGTCTGTTGCCATGACGCATGACCGCCCTATCCTCCGCAGGGCGATGTCGCGCACGTCCTCCCCACAGGAGTTGCCATGCACGGATTCACCCGGCCCCAGCCCGACCGGGACGGTGACGGCCGAGGCCGCGTCCACCCGAGCCGCCGCACGCTTCTGCGCTCCGGTGCGGGCGCCGCACTCGCCGTCGCGGGCCTCGCGGCCGGCGCGCCGGGCGCAGCTGCCCGGGAGCGCGCCGCGCCGTTCGTCACCGGCGGCAAGGTGCGCAACCTCACCGGGCCCGCCGAGACGGGAAGCTTCGCCGCACCCTGGACCGACCTGGGGATTCCGGCGCGCTGCCCGGACGGATCGATGCTCTTCGTGTGCGGGGACACCTTCGACGGAGGCGGCGTCGGCGGCCCCGACTGGCGCGCCCCGGTCGGGCTGCGCGCATCGAACGCCGCTCCGGGCTCGCTCGTCATCGACGGCAGCGTGGGCGGCGCGCACGCGGCCGGCCTCGTGCCGGAGGGCCATGACGGCGGCACCACGGCCATTCCCTCCGACGTGTTCACCGTCGGATCCACGATGTACATGCACCTGATGCGCGGCGTCATCTACCGGACCCACCACTCGGACTTCTGGCGCTCCGACGACAACGGCGAGACCTGGCAATACCTCTGCCAATGGCCCGGGGACCAGTACAACGGGCAGTTCCAGCAGAAGACCTACGCCGTCGCGGACGACGGTTACTGCTATGTCCTGTCGACGGCCTTCAACCGCGATGTGACATCGGATCTGCTGCTCCACCGGGTTCCGCAGAACGACCTGGGAAATCCCGCCGCCTATGAGCCGTGGGGTTATGCGGGCGGGGTCTGGGCCTGGGGAAACCCGCCGACATCCGTGAGCGCACCGCGTCGCTGGGGTGAGATCTGTTTCCGGGCCATGGACGGGAAATACGCACTCACCTGGCTCAACATGGCCCCGCTCGACATCCGCGCGCAGGTCTTCGCGCTGCCGACCGCGAACCTCTTCACGACACCGGAACAGACCATGATCGTGCCCACCGTGCCGGGGCTGGAGACCGGCAACGCGGTCGCGAGCCCGTACGGCGGCTTCATCGTCCCCGGGTCCACCTTCGGCGACTTCCACATCGCCGTCAGCCAGTGGTTCGACGACCAGAACTACCGGGTGATGCAGTACCGCATCAACGGCCTGGCGGCCTGAGGACAGGCCCGGCGCCCGGAACCCGCGCGGGCAGTTCGGACCCCGGGCATGGAAGGACCCCCGTCCCGCCCGGACGGGGGTCCTTCCGGCCTTGTGACGGAGCCGGTCCCTGTGGTGGAGAGGTCAGGAACCGACACTCACGGTGAAGCGCCGCGGGTTGCCGTCGTTCGCGGCGCCCGAGACGTCCGGCTCACCGTCGGGGCGTACGTCGTCGTACGGGAAGGCGTAGCCGATCGGGCTGTTGGCGTGCACGATCCGCGACCAGTGGTTGGTCACATCGCCCTTGTAGTAGTCCGCCACCGTGGTGCCGTTGGGCTGCTCCGGGTGGCTGAGCATGATCGAGCGGTTGAAGCCGGCCGCGATCCGCGCCAGCAGGGCCTTCTTGTCGTCGTTGTCCGCCGGGTTGTTGGCGAACGGACCGCCGTTGCAGGTGAAGATGTCCTGCGAGTTGGGCTTGGAGAAGGTGTGCCCGCCGTTGAAGGTCAGGGTGTCGCCCTCGACCCGTCCGGTGAAGACGCCGCGTCCGCCCTGGATGTCGATCCGCAGGTCCGTCGAGCGGTACTTCTCCCAGACCTCGTCGACCTGCGAGCTGAACAGGTTCCCGAACGGCATGTCGCCGCCGGACGAAGCCATCAGGTTCTGCGGCGAGATGACCCGGAGGACGTTGCCGTCCGAACCGCGCTTCACCAGCTGGTCCCAGGGCTGCCCGTCGGCGGCGGCCTGAGCGGTGAGGTCGTCGGCGATCTTCTGCACGGCGCCGTTCGGGAGCGGGGCCACGGTGTGCGTGGTGTCCCCCTCCAGGGTCAGCCCGATCGGCAGCGCGGTCACCAGGTCGACGTAGCTGATGTTCGCGTACAGCTGCTCCGGGTTGAAGGTGAACTCGCAGAACGACCAGGTGCGCCCGTAGTTCGCGTCCGTGGACGTGGCGAAGGCCGGCTCGACCAGGGACGGACCCGGGTTCAGGAAGAAGTCCAGGGTGTCGTCGTGCACGAAGTAGACCCGTGCCCCGTACATCTGGGGGAGTGTCACGACGACGGGTGCCCCACCGGCCGCGTTCAGCGGGATGGCGCAGTCGACCGGCAGCGGGGTCTGCGGCTCCGCCGGGGACTCGGGGTGGTAGACGCTGCCGTCGGCCCGCAGCAGCACCCACTTGTCGGTGCCCTGCTCATGACCGGTGACGTACGCGTTGACCTTGCCGGACAGGGACTTGTTCTCCAGGGCCAGTTCGCAGGTCGCGGCGGACGCCGACGCGCTCGGACTCAGCGCGCTTCCCCAGAGGGGGTAGGTGAGTGCGGTCGCGGCGGCGGCGGCGCCGCCCGTCAGGAACAGTCTGCGCGAAATCACGAGGGGACTCCTGAGGCGTGGGGGGTGTGGAAGTGAGGGGGTGGTGAACGGTGGGGGACAGGTGGACGCGGACGGCAGAATGGTGCGGGGAGGTGGAACCAGCGCGTCCGCGGTGCGCACCACTCTCGTCAGGGCTGCGGCGACCGTCAAGACTTGTGACTGAGAGCGCTCTCAAAAAACAAAGGTCTTCACAACTCGATGCTTCAAACGGCTACTTGGTGTATCCGGCCGGTTCGGATCCGCATACCGTGATCAACACCTGAACCCAGGACCCACGGAGGCGCCCCCACTTCCCACGTGCGCTTACTTGGACTTACGCAGAGCGGTTGTTGGACTGGAGAGGCCCTCGGGGCCGTACGTCGTTGACGGTGTCCGGACACGGCGACTACGCAGAGCACATGTCGCCAAGATTCACTACGGCGGGCGCTGCTGCCGCCGCCTCAGCCGCCGTCCTGGCTCTGGTGGGGACCGCCCTCCCCGCCTCAGCCGCCGCCCCCTCACCCCCCGCGGCCGAATCGGCCGTCCCGGCGGGCGCCGTCATCGCCTCCGCGCAGCTCGCCGTCGCCGTCGCGGACGACTTCCCGCGGGTACTGACGTACACCGACCTGGCCTCGGGGAACCAGCTGTCCGGCAGCACCCGGCCGGTCACCGCCGTCACCCTCAACGGCAAGGCGCACACCGTGCGGCTCAAGGGCGCGCCCAGGGTCACCAAGTCGGCCGCCCGCTACACGCTCACCTTCGCCGATCTGCCCGGTGTCGAGATCGACGCCTCGCTCTCCGTCTCCGGACGCGCCACCACGTTCAAGGTGACCGCCGTCCGCGACACCGCGGCCTTCCGCGTCGGCACGATCGACATCCCCGGCCACGACCTCGTCTCCGTCGCGAGCACCGACACCGGGGCCGCGACCGCCTTCACCCGGCTGGACGCCGACTCGACGAAGACCGCGGACGTCTTCGCGAAGGTCACCGACGCCACCGAGCCCGACACCGCACCGGTCGGCGCCGCCTACGCGATCGTCAACACCGGTTCGCTGGCGGCCGCCGTCGAGTCCAACTCCTCGTACGACAAGCCCTCGGGTGCCACCGACGGCGACGACGCCCGCTTCTGGCACCAGGCCCGCAAGGGCGACGACGGCTCCACCCGGGTCGGTGTGTGGTCCGGCCAGTGGACCTACCGCGGCGACGGGGCGCCCGAGCCGGAGAGCGGCGACGACCTGCCCTGGGCGAAGGTCGTCGTCACGCCCGACGCCAACGGCGACAGGACCGTCGACTGGCAGGACGGCGCCGTCGCCTTCCGCTCCATCGGTGTCGTCGCACCGGGCAGCGAGGACACCGCGGACCGGGTCGTCACCCACATCCCGTTCAACTTCGCCAGCCAGGCCACCCACCCGTTCCTGCGCACCCTCGACGACGTCAAGCGGATCTCCCTCGCCACCGACGGTCTCGGACAGCTCGCGCTGCTCAAGGGGTACGCCTCCGAGGGCCACGACTCCGCCCACCCCGACTACGGCGGCAACTACAACAAGCGCGCCGGCGGGCTGAAGGACCTCAACGAGCTCCTGAAGGACGGCAAGAAGTGGGGCGCCACCTTCGGCGTCCACGTCAACGCCACCGAGGCCTACCCGGAGGCGAAGGCCTTCGACGAGAACCTCGTCGACAAGACGAAGCCCGGCTGGGACTGGCTGAACCAGAGCTACTACATCGACCAGCGCCGCGACATCAACAGCGGCGACCTGGCCAAGCGCTTCCAGCAGCTGCGGGACGAGACGAACAGCAACCTCAGCATGCTGTACATCGACGTCTACTACACACACGGCTGGATCGCCGACAAGACCCTCCAGTCGATACAGAAGCAGGGCTGGAACGTCTCCAGCGAATGGGCCGACAAATTCGAGCGGGGCTCGCTCTGGTCGCACTGGGCCAATGACCTCGACTACGGCAGCGCCACCAACAAGGGCCTCAACTCGCGGATCATCCGGTTCATCCGCAACGACGAGAAGGACGTCTGGAACAACGACCCGGTCCTCGGCCAGAGCGCCATCGACGAATTCGAGGGCTGGACCGGCGAGACCGACTGGAACGCCTTCTACGACAACATCTGGCAGCGCAACCTGCCCGCCAAGTACCTCCAGCAGCAGAAGATCACCCGCTGGGACGGCAACGACATCACCCTCACCGGCGGGGTGAGCGGCACGGTCGAGGACGGCAGGCGGACGTTCTACGACCACGGCCGCAAGGTGCTCAGTGGCACCGACTACCTGCTCCCGTGGGACGGCGGCAAGAAGCTGTACCACTACAGCAAGTCGGGCGGTACGAGCAGCTGGGCGGTGCCCTCCAAGGGCACGTACACCGTCTACAGGCTCACCGACAACGGCCGGGTCAAGACGGGCACCGTCCGCCCCGTGGACGGGAAGATCACGCTGAAGGCCGAGGCCGGACAGCCGTACGTCCTCTACCCGGACAAGGCGCCGAAGGCCGCGGACGCCAAGTGGGGCGAAGGCACCCTCGTCGACGACCCCGGCTTCAACGACAGCAGGCTGACCGACTGGTCGAGGACCGGCACCGCCGTCCGTGACACCGACAGCCAGGGCCGCAACAGCGCGAAGCTGTCCGGCACCGGCACGGCGGCGCTCTCCCAGTCCATCGGCGGACTGAAGCCCGGCACGCGCTACACCGCCTCCGCCCTGATCGAGGTCGAGCCCGGCAGGACCCGGCACACCACCTTGTCGGCCGGCGGGAAGTCCGTGGCAGTGGACCGCTCCACCGCGAAGGACCAGGTAGCGGCATCCGACTGGCACGGCACGTACTTCCAGCGGGCGAAGGTGAACTTCACCGCTCCCGCCAACGGGCGCACCACCCTGCGCATCGAGGCCGCCAAGGGCAGCGCGGCCACCGTCCGCGCCGATGACGTACGCGTCGTCGCCAACGCCCCGGCCGGCAGGAAGAACACCGTCGCGTACGAGGACTTCGAGGACGTCGACCAGGGCTGGGGCCCCTTCCTCAAGGGCGACGCGGGCGGCTCCACCGACCCCCGCACCAGCATCTCCCAGCTGCACGCCCCGTACACCCGGGCCGGCTGGAACGGAAAGCTCGTCGACGACGTGCTCGGTGGCAAGGAGTCCCTCAAGGCCCACGAGGAGAACGCCGGACTCGTCTACCGGACCGCGCCCTGGACCGTGCCGATGGCCGACGGGCACCGCTACAAGGTCGAGTACGACTACCAGTCCAGCCACGCCGGTGCCTACGAGTGGGTCGACGGCTACGACCGGATCACCGCGGACGGCAAGCCGGAATCGGTCGGCAACCGGACCACCGCGATCGGCGCGCAGCACAGCACCGGCCACTTCACCGAGACCGTCACGGCGGGCTGCGGCGACACCTGGACCGGGCTGCGCAAGCGCGAGGACGCCCCCGAGGGCGCGGACTTCGTCCTCGACGGCTTCACCGTGACCGATCTCGGCGCGGCCCCGGCGGGGGAGCGGGCCGCCTGCGGCACGCTCACCGTGCAGCCGGCCGCACAGACCCTGGAGCCGGGCACCGCCAACACCGTGAAGGCGAGCTTCACCAACCACGAGGCCACCGAGGTCACCGGGGTCTCGGTGAAGCTGACCGTCCCCGACGGCTGGAAGGCCGAGCCCGCGGGCCCGGTCGCCTTCGACACGGTCGCGGCCGGTGCGAAGGTCACCGGAAGCTGGCAGGTGACCCCGCCGGTGGACGCCGAGTACCGGACGTACCGGCTTGGTGCCGAGGCGGCGTACACGGTCGGCGGTGCACAGCGGAACCTCGGCGCGCAGACCTCCGTGCGGACCCTGCCGCCGCCGCCCACCAAGGACAGCTGGGCCAGTGACCTGGACTGGACGGCCTCCGAGAACGGCTGGGGTCCCATCGAGCGCGACCTCTCCAACGGCGAGACCGGTACCGGTGACGGCACCCCGCTGACCATCGGCGGCACCGTCTACACCAAGGGCCTCGGCAGCCACGCACCCGCGAAGGTCAGCTACTACCTGGGCGGCAAGTGCACCTCGTTCACCGCCGAAGTGGGCGTGGACGACGTGCAGAAGAGCGCCGGCAGCGTGCAGTTCTCCGTGACGGCCGACGGCACGGAGAAGGTGAAGTCGCCGGTGCTCAAGGCCGCCGACAGCGCCTGGTCGCTGACGGCCGACGTCACCGGGGCCAAGTACGTCGAGCTGGTGGCCGGCGACGGCGGTGACGGCAACGGAAACGACCACGCCGACTGGGGCGACGCCCGCTTCCACTGCGGAGGCTGAGCGGCGGCGCACGGGAAGGGGTCGGGACCGGCACCCGTCCCGACCCCTTCCCGCGCACCCGGACGCGTGCTAGACCAGCGACCGTCCGGTCTAAACCACTTGGATCCCGGAGGTACTGCTGTGTCACTCCTGCCCGCCTGGTCCCGCCGCACCTTCCTCGCCACCGGCAGTGCCACCGCACTGGGCCTGGCGCTCGCCGTCCCGGCCGCCCGCGCGGCGCAGGACGAGGACGAGTTCGAGACGCTCCGGCTGCGCTGGAACGGCCTCTCGCTCGGCACCGGATACGACCCGGCCACCGAGCCCTACGCGTCCCGGCTCGCCGCAACCGGCGAACTCGCCGCCGGGTTCCGCGCGACGATGGCCCCCGCCGCGGACTCGCTCTGGGCCGGGCACACCTTCGACCCGCCGGACGGCATCACCTGGAGCTACAACCGGCTCTGGACGATGACGCAGGCCTACGCGCAACAGGGCACCGGCCGCACGGGGGACACGGATCTGCTCGACGGCATCGTCCAGGGCCTCGACCACCTGTCCACGACCGTCTACAACCCCGCCACGACCCCGTACGGCAACTGGTGGGAATGGCAGATCGGCAGCCCGCGCCTGCTCATGGACATCGTCGCGGCCCTGCGGCCCGAGCTCGGCGATGAGCGCGTCCAGGCTGCCTGCGCGGCCGTCGACCACTTCATCCCCGACAGCGCGCTCACCGACTACAGCGGCACATCGACCGGCGCCAACCGGGTCGACCTCTGCCGTTCCGTCGCCCTGCGCGGCATCCTCGGCCGCGACGACGCCAGGACGGCGCTGGCCCGCGACGCGCTCTCGCCCGTCTTCCCGTACGTGACCGAGGGCGACGGCCTCTACGCCGACGGCTCGTTCGTCCAGCACACCTGGATCGCCTACTCCGGTACGTACGGCCAGGTCATGCTCGACGGCCTGGGCCGGCTCTTCGCCCTGCTGGCCGGCTCCACCTGGGAGGTCACCGACCCCAACCGGCAGATCATCCTGGACAGCGTCGAGCACGCCTACGCGCCGCTCATCCACGACGGTCTGATGATGGACAGCGTCAACGGCCGGGCCATCAGCCGGGGGCTCCTCAAGAGCGACGAACTCCAGGTCATGCGCAGCGACCACTTCCACGGCCAGGGACTGATCGCCGCCGTGGCCCTGCTCGCGCTCGGCGCCTCCGCCGCCGAGCGCGACCGGTGGAACGGCATGATCAAGGGCTGGACCGAACGGGACACCGTCAGCCCGGTCCTCACCGCCCCGCAGTTCGGCGTCGCCGACCTTTCCAGGCTGCACGCCGCCGTCTCCGCCCCGGTCCCCGCCGCACCCGAAGCCGTCGGCCACACACTGTTCACCGCCATGGACCGGGCCGTGCACCGACGCCCCGGCTGGGTCGCGAACCTCTCCATGTCATCGGAACGGATCAGCTCGTACGAGTGCGGCAACGGCGAGAACCCGCGCGGCTGGCACACCGGGGCCGGGATGCTCTACTGGTGGCAGGGCGCCGACGGCGGCGGCCAGTACACCGACTGGTTCTGGCCCACGGTCGACTGGTACCGGCTGCCCGGCACCACCGTCTCCACCAAGCGGCTCGCCGACCGGGCCGGCGGCGAGTGGGGCGAACCACGGCCCGACGTGCGGTGGGTCGGCGGAGCGCACGACGGCGAGTTCGCCGCCGTCGGCCAGCATGTGAAGGGCCTGGACTCCACCCTGGAGGCCCGTAAGTCCTGGTTCTGCGCGGCCGACACGGTCATCTGCCTCGGCGCGGGCATCACCGCCGCCGACGGGGCGGACGTCGAGACCGTCGTCGACAACCGCAACCTCGGCCCGGACGGCGGACAGACCTTCACCGTCGACGACCGCGAACGGCCGCGCTGGGCCCATCTGGAGGGGCACGGCGGCTGGGTACTGCCCGGCGGCGCCGCGCTGCGCACCCTGCGCGAGGCCCGTACCGGCGCCTGGTCCGACATCAACACCACCAGCTCCGCCGAGCAGCGGACCCGCCACTGGCAGACGCTCTGGCTCGACCACGGCACCGACCCGGCCGACGCCTCCTACCTCTATCTGCTGATGCCCGGAGCCTCCCGCCGTACCGTCGCCGCCCGCGCGGCCGACCGGCACTGGCTGACCGTGCTCGCCAACACCGCCGCCGTGCAGGCCGTCGCCGTGCGGTCGCTCGGGCTGACCACCGCCAACTTCTGGCAGCCGGGCACGGCCGGGCAGCTCTCCTCGACCGGGCCGGCCAGTGTGCTGGTCCGCGAGGGCCGGGGCACGACGGCGATCCGCATCAGCGGCCCCGACCGCAGCGGCACACCGTTCGAGGTGGTCTGGGACCGGCCGGTACGCGAGGCCGTTCCGGCGGGCCCGGGCATCGAGGTCCGGGCCACCGGCCGGCGGCTGGTGCTGGGCGTGGACCCGGGCACATCGGGGGCCACACTGCGGTGTGACTTCCGGTAAGCCACCGGGGTGCTTCCGGCGGGTGAGTCTGCCGGGAGTCTGGGAAGGACGGCCGTCGCACGCGTACGCTCAGGAGCCATGGGGGAGTTGAGAGCGGACTGGCGGCTCCGGTTACGCCGCGGCGGTGCCGGGGAACCCGTGTGCGGGGCCGGGGTGCTGCTCACCCAGGACCGGATGCTGACCTGCGCGCACGTCGTCGGCGAACCGGACACCAGGATGTGGGTGGAGTTCGCCGAGAACCCCGGGATCCCGGCGGTCGGCGCCCGGGTCGCGCCCGGTGGCTGGCTGCCCGGCCTGGACGGGACCGACCGTGAGGACATCGCCGTACTCGCCCTGGACAGCCCCCGCCCGCAGGCGGCGCCCGCGCTGCTGGGCCGGGGGCTGGAGCGCGGCGGCGAGGTGTGGATCGGCGGCTACTCCCAGGCCTTCGACGACGGCATGTGGCTGGCCGGCCGGATCAGCGGACTGCACGGCGCATGGGTACAGCTGGACGCCGGGACCAACGCCGAAGTGGTGCGCCCCGGTTTCAGCGGGGCGGCCGTGCAGACACGGGGCGAGGGGCCGGGCGCCGAGCGGGTCGTCGGACTCGTGGTGAGCTGGCGCGGCGATCTGGAGCTGGCCCTGCCCACCGAGAACGATCTGGCGTTCTCGTACATGATCCCGGTCGACCGCATCGCCGAACTGGTGCCGCTGGTCGCCGAACTGAGCGGGACCGACGGCTGGGACGGCGGGCTGTCCCGGCGGCTGAGCGGCTGGTTCGCGGGCGGCGACCAGCCCGCGGTGCGGTTCGCGCTCGTCCCGCGAGGCGGCGGCCGCGACCGCACACTCCAGCACCAGCTCCACCGGGCGCACCTCGTCTACCAGGGCGGGCGTACCCGGCCCGAGGAACTCGTCGAGACCCTGGTCGCGCAGCTGAGGCCCCCGCGGTACCAGCTGAACACCTACCGCGACTGGCTGCTGGAGGGCGGCGCCGCACCGGACCGCTCGGGCGCCGGCCAGCCGGCCGGATCGGGCCCCGTGCTCGCCGTGGTCGGCCTGGACGAGGACCCCGACCCGGCCGGGCTGGTGCCGCTGCTGGCCCGTGTACGGAGCCTCGGGTTCCGGCTGCTGGTCGTCTTCCGCAGCGGCAGCGGCGCCGGACTGGCCGAGGTGGCGCAGCACCTGCTGGTGCCCGCGCTCGACGAGCGGGCCGGGGCACTGGTGCACCGCGTCGAGCGCATCGAGCAGGAGTGGGCGGGACTGCGGAACATGGTGGACTCGGCATCGCTGGTGCCCCGGCCCACCATCGACGCGGCCACCCGCCACCGCCAGTTGCGCGCACTGCGGGCACTGTCGGACCCGCAGCGACAACTCGAGGCGCTGAAACAGCTGTTACGCGAGTTACGGGCTGACCTGGAGCGGCAGCACGGCACCGGCTCCGCTGATCTGCCGGGGCAGCGCAACGGTCCGGGCCCGGCAGGGCGCCCATGAGGATTCCGTGCCCGCACCGCCGTTTCACCGGGGCCCCCTGCGGCGGAGCCGTCCACTCCACGGGCTACTGCGACACCTGCGGCCGTGACGAGGCGGCACCCGGGCTGCCGCCGCTGCCCACCGCCCCCGAGGAGTACGGACCCGCCGCACTGCTCGAACTGCCGCTGCTGGAGCCGGGCTCCCCGGCCGACCGGCTCAGCGCCGCCGAACAGCCCGTCCGCATCGTCATGACGTGCTCGGCCGAGGCCTGCGGCGTCGCGTTCGTACCGCCGTACACCGCTGCCCCGCCGCCGGACGAGGGCCACTGCCCGCACTGCGGAGCCCGCTACTCCTACCGCCCCGAGCTGACGAGGGGCGGCCCGCCCCTCCAGGACCAGTACCGCATCCGCGGCCCCATCGCGCACGGCGGCCAGGGCTGGGTCTACCTGGCAGAGGACACCCATCTGGAAGACCTCGTCGCCGTCAAGGGACTCCTCAACCGCTACGCGGAGCGCGGCGCGGTCCAGGCCGGTGAGGAACGCCGCAGCCTCGTCGCGATCCGGCACGAACGCATCGTCCAGATCCGTGACTTCGTCAGTACCCGCAACACCGACGGCACCGTGTCCGGCGGCTACATCGTGATGGAGGACGTCGGCGACCGGACGCTCTCCGCCGTCGTCGAATCGACCCGGCAGGGCGCCTTCGTCCTCGACATCGAGCACGTCATCACCTACGGCTGCCAGATCCTGGAGGCACTCGCCCATCTGCACGGCATGGGCTTCCTGTACGGGGACATGAAGCCGTCCAACGTCATCCACCACCGCGACGGCATCAAGGTCATCGACCTCGGCGGGGTACGCAAGGCCGGGAGCACCGACCCCCGGCCCGTGATCACCCCGGGGTTCGCGGCGCCCGAGACGGACGGCAGCCGGCCCCTCACGGTCGCCCACGACATCCACACGGTCGGCGTCACCCTGGCCGAACTGGCCGGCTGGGCGGTCGGCGACGACGTGCCGGGACTCGGCATCAGCTCGTTCCGGCTGGTGGTGGAGCGGGCCACCGCGAACGACCCGGAGCGCAGGTTCGGCTCCGCCGATGACATGGCAGGGCAACTGCGTGGTGTGCTGCGCGAGATCCGGGCCCTGCGCGGCAAGCGCGACCAGCCCGAACCCTCGGAGTACTTCACCCCCTCCACCGAACTGCTGGGCGTCCGGCTGGGTTCGGTGCCCGACTACGCGCACTGGCTGCGCCGCCCGCCGCACAGCCGCCGGGAGACACCCCAGGCACCCGCCCTGGACGCGGGGCTGCCCACCCCGACCGAGATCGCCCGCAGGCTGCCGGTGCCGCGGCCCTATCCCGGCGACCCGCAGGCGGCCCGGTTCGGGGTCAGCAGCTACGACCCGGGGCAGCCGCTGGCCCAGCCGGCCCGCGGGGAGCCGTCGGTGGAGATCTGTCTGCACAACGCCCGGCTGCTGCTCGGCCAGGAGGGCGGCGACGCCCTCGCGGCGGCGCGGGAACAGGTCGAGGCGGCGGCCGCGATACCGGGCCCGGGGCCGGTCCGCGAATGGCGGCTCAGCTGGCACCGGGGGCTCGTCGCGCTGCGCGGCGCCGATCTGGCGGCCGACGGCGAGCGGGAGCCGCTGCTCGAAGCGGCCCTGGAGCGGTTCTCCGCCGTGCACCGGGCGCTGCCCGGCGAGTACGCGGCGAAGCTCGCGCTGGCGTACTGCGCGGAGCAGCTCGGCGAGGACCGGCAGGAGACCGTGGAGCAGCTCGGTGTGAACCGTCCGCAGGGCGCCGGGTTCGCCGCGTACGAACTCTTCCGGGCCGTGCACGCCCGCAACCCCTCGCACGTCGGTGCCGCACTGGGGCTGGCCAGGATCGCCCTGGCACGCGGCGACCGTGCGGCTGCGATCGAGGTGCTCGATCTGGTGCCGGACGAGTCGCGCGACCACACCGTCGCCCGGATCGCCGCGTTCCGCATCCGGGCGGCCCGGCTCGCGGCGGGGGACCGGCCGCTCCCGCCGGAGTCGGAGATCGACGCCTGCCTCGCCGCGCTCGCCCCACGCCCGGGCCCCGCCGCGGCGGTGGTCGCCGGCGACGAACCCGCCTGGCTGCTCCGGACCGAGCTGTACGAATGGAAGCTCGACGCGGTGCTGGCGGCGGCCGGCCGCCCGCGGCCACGCGGCGGATGGCTGCGGATGGGCCTGCCGCCCCCGGCGGGGCCCGGGGAGCGGGCCGTGCGGGTGGAGCTGGAGCAGTGCTACCGCTGGCTGGCCCGGCAGCGGCAGGCGCCGGCCGAGTACGAGCGGCTGATCGACCTCTCCCACGCGGTCCGCCCGCAGACCCGGTTCTGACGGCCGCCGGGCCCGTGACCGCGAGCCGGGCCCGTATCCGCCAGCCGGGCCTGCAACCGCAAACCCCGCCCGTATCCGCAAGCCCGGCCCGTGACCACGAGCCCGGCTCCTGACCGCAGCCCGGCACGTAACCGCCGACCACTGGAGGCAGCCCCATGGGCGTTACCGACCCGCCGCCCGGCCCCCGGCTGCCCGTCCGTCTGAAGGTGTCCGTCGACGTACGCCGCGATCAGCAGCCGCACCGAGACGCCCGGATCGACGCCCATCTGCGGGTCAAGGCCGCGGGCGTGGGACCCAGCGACGAAGTGCCTGCCGTCGAACTCGCCGTCGTCATCGCACTGGACGTCGCCGCCGAGCGCCTGGAGGACGCGGCCACCGCGCTGGCCGCCGCCCTGCGCACGCTGCCCGAGGGCCTCTCCTTCACCGTCCTGGGCGGCGCCGACGCGAGCGGAGCGCCGAGCGCCTGCTATCCGTTGCGCGGCCGGTGGGCGCTGGCCGACACGGCGGAGAAGCGCCGTGCCGCCTTCAGCGCGGGCCGTGTCGCCCCGGCCGCCCGCGACCGGCCGCCCACCGGATACCCCGCCTGGCTCGCCGCAGCCCGCGAACTGCTCGCCGAGCGCCCGCTTCCGGTGCGGCACCTGCTGATGATCACCGACGGCGGCAGCCACGACGCGGCGGACCGTGCCGACAACCCGGACGACAGCGCCCTGCTGAACGAACTGGCCTCCTGTGCGGGGCAGTTCACGGCCGATGTGCTCGCCGTCGGCCGGGACTGGGACCCGGTGCCGCTGCTCGCCGTCGTCGAGCGGCTGCACGGGACCGCCACCCGGGTTCCCGAACGGTTCGCCCCGGCCGTCGCGGATGCCCTGCGGCGGCTGCGCCGGGTCCGCAGCCCCGAACTCCCCGTCTCGGTGAGCGCGCGCCCGGCGGTGCGCGAGGTGGCGCTGACCGAGACCGCCCCCCGTCAGCAGAGCCTCGATGCGGTGCGCCGGCCGCAGGAGCCCCACCGGTTCGACTTCCCCACCCACCAGTGGGAGCCGGGCGCCCGCGACTACCTCCTCACCCTGCACGTCGACGCCGGCACCGACCCGCTGGGCGCGCTGCTGCAACTGGCCACCGTCTCCGTGGGCGACGCGACCACGGCCCTGCTGGTCCGCTGGCTGCCGCCCGGGGTCGCGATCGGGGCGGGGGCGGCGGACGGCGGGGGCGGCACCCTCCAGGCGGTGAACGCCGCCACCCAGATGCGGACCGCCCTCACCCGCGGATACGCGGCCCTCGACCCGATGAGCCATGACGAGGCGGAGCAGCAGTTCGGCCTCGCGGTCAGGCTGGCCACCGAGATCGGCGCCACCTGGGTGCTGGAGAACGTCCGGGAGGTGGCCGAGATCCTCGACGGCCCCCGGGGCCTGGTCCGCATCGGCCCGTCCGTGGACCGGGGGACGGTGCGCAGGGGCCGGCTGGACGTCGCCTCCGGCCATCTGCTGGAACTGCCCGAACACGCCACCGGGAAGCCGGTGAAATGCCCGCGGTGCCGCCACCTCGCCGGGCCCCGCGCCCGCTACTGCATCGCCTGCGGGGGGAGTCTGTGATGCCCTGGCCGACCCGCTGGACACGCTCCCCGCAGACCCGCCGCCGGAGCGGGTCCCGCACCCGGCGGCTGCTGGAACTGCACCTGCTCGTCCTGATGGTGACCGCACTCGTCTCGATGACCCTGCTCCTCGTCTCCTACCGTGAGGTGCAGAACTCCGCGGGCGAGATGCGCACCCGCGGCGCACCGGCCGTCCAGGGGGTCGCCGCCACCCAGCTGGCGCTGCTCCGCGCCCACCACGAGGCACAGGACTCGGTCCACCGAGGCATCGACGACGTGGTCGGCGCCGGTGCGCGCTACGAGAACCAGCTGTCCGCAGCCGACCAGGGCCTGTCCCGTCTCTCGGACGTACAGATCGACGGCGAACGCGGCCGGGGCGTACTCGAGACGGTCAACGGACTACTGACCTCCTACGGCAGTTCGATGACGGCCGGAGCCGTCAAGTACGTGGACAACGACCGGATGCAGCGGCAGAAGTTCGCCGAGGCCAAACGCATCCTCAGCCGGAAGGGCACCGGGGTGGTGCCGCGACTGGACGTCCTCCAGGGCCACCAGATGCAACGCGTCGACCGGGTCAGTTCCATGGGCGCGCTCCAGCAGACCGGCTGGGGGCTCGCCGAACTGGGCCTGCTGCTCCTGGCCCTGACCACGCTCTCCGCGCTGTGGCTGCTGCGCCGCCGCTGCGGTCGCAGCCTCGACCCCTGGCTGCTGCCGGCGCTGCTGGCCGCAGTCTTCCTGGCGGTCGTGCCGCTGTGGGCCACCAGCGTCACCCAGGAGCGGCTGGACGCCGCCCGTGACCGGCTGGTCCTGATCGAGCAGCGTGCCCACGACGGCGCGGACCTGGCCGAGTCCCAGCAGGACGTCACCGTCAACTCCGCGGTGCTGCGCGGCGGTCTCGCCGCCCAGCGCTGGCAGAGCTGGACCTACTACGGGGTGCTGGGCGGCGGCGTATTGATCGTCCTGCTGCCGGCCGTCGGCATCTGCCGGCGGCTCAACGCCGACTACTGGAGGGCGGGATGACCCGGCGAACCCGCGCCCTGCTGCTCGTCCTCGTCCTGGTCCTCACCGCTGCGGGCTGCGGGCTGTCGGCCCCCGGCGGCAGCGACGAGGAGCCGAAGGTGACGATCCTCGGCCCGTGGACCGACGACCAGGAGCGGCAGTTCAAGGAGGTGCTGGACGGCTTCGGGATCCCGTACACATACCAGGGGACCGCGGCCACCCGCGAGGTGCTGCTCGCGGAGGTCCAGGCGGGCAACCCGCCCGACATCGCGATCCTGCCGGGCGTCGGTGAACTCGTCGAGTACGCCGACGAGAAGCGGCTGAAGTCGCTCCGCGGGCTGTACGAGCCCAAGGAGTACGGGAACCCGTGGCAGCCCAGGGCGGAGGGGATCGACGGTGAGCTGTGGGTACCGCTCAAGGCCGACCTCAAGTCGATCGTCTGGTACCGCGAGGACGGCGGGCGGTTGGCCCCGGACCGCGCTCCGGCACCGCTGGACTCCTGGTGCATCGGGATGGGCGACGACGGCTCATCCGGCTGGCCCGGCAGCGACTGGATCGAGGACCTGATCCTCCAGGGCGCGGGCCCCGGGCTCTACGAGCGCTGGGCGACCGGCGACCTGAAGTGGACCGACGAGCGCGTGATGAACGCCTGGATCACCTGGGCCGGGCTGCTGGCCCAGGACCGGGAGGCCGCCGGCAGGGCGCTGATGGAGGACCACCGGGGCCCGGTCGGTGGGCACGGGCTGCTCTTCGGCGGCGGCTGCGGCCTGGAGCACCAGGGCTCCTTCGCCCGCGCCTTCTACGGGGACCGCAAGGACGCGGCCGGCTTCATGGACTCGGCGCCCCTGCTCCCCGGCGGCTCCTACACTTTGAAGGCCCACGAGGTGTCCGCCGACTTCGCCGCGCTGTTCGGCACCAGCGGTGCGGCCCGTGGCATGATCAGGCGGCTCGCCTCCAGGGACGGCCAGGAGGACTGGGGGCGCAAGGGCGGGGTGTTCTCACCGAACGCGGCGGTCCCGGCCAAGAAGGGCGCGGTCGAGAGGCGGATAAGCAGCCGGCTGGCCGGCCAGGGGGTGCCGCTCTGCCTCGACGCCTCCGACGTGATGCCGGCCGCGGTGCGGGACGCCTTCTACGAGGCGGTTCTGCTGACGGTCGCGCACCCGGACGAACCGGTACTGGACCGGTTGAAGGACATCCAGAAGGTCCAGGACGCCCAGCCCCGCACCACGCCCAGGCTGACCGGGGTGTGCGGCAGGCCACAGTGAGCCTCCGTCGAGTGCTTGTGGAGTCCCCACAAACGGCGACCGGTCGGGGCTAGCACTTCGCCTGCATGCTCCGCGTCTTCTGTCAGGCTCCACCAGGAAACCGGGCGGGAGACTGTACGGAGTCGACGGCAGGATTTTCTTGCCGGTGTTCGTAGGGTCGACACATGACCGTTGTGGACGAAACCCCGGGCGAGCAGAGCGACACCCATGGCCGTGTGGCTGAACTGCTGGCACTGCGCGAGCAGGCCCGGCGCGGACCGAGTGACCGGGCGACCGAGGCGCAGCACGCCAAGGGCAAGCTGACGGCACGGGAGCGCATCGACCTGCTGCTGGACCCGGGCTCGTTCCACGAGGTGGAGCAGTTGCGGCGGCACCGCGCGACGGGCTTCGGGCTGGAGGCGAAGAAGCCGTACACCGACGGTGTCATCACCGGCTGGGGCACGGTCGACGGGCGGACGGTCTTCGTCTACGCGCACGACTTCCGGATCTTCGGCGGCGCGCTGGGCGAGGCTCACGCCACGAAGATCCACAAGATCATGGACATGGCCATCTCGGCCGGTGCCCCGCTGGTCTCGCTGAACGACGGTGCCGGCGCCCGTATCCAGGAGGGCGTCTCCGCGCTCGCCGGCTACGGCGGCATCTTCCAGCGCAACACCCGCGCCTCCGGTGTCATCCCGCAGATCTCCGTGATGCTCGGCCCGTGCGCGGGCGGCGCCGCCTACAGCCCGGCGCTCACCGACTTCGTCTTCATGGTCCGCGAGACCTCCCAGATGTTCATCACCGGACCGGACGTCGTGAAGGCGGTCACCGGCGAGGAGATCACCCAGAACGGCCTCGGCGGCGCGGACGTCCACGCGGGTGTCTCGGGCGTCGCCCACTTCGTCCACGACGACGAGGAGACCTGCCTGGCCGAGGTCCGCTACCTGATCTCCATGCTGCCCTCGAACAACCGGGAGGTGGCCCCCGTCGTCCAGGCCGACGACCCGGCCGACCGCCGCAATGACGTGCTGCTGGACCTCGTGCCATCGGACGGCAACCGCCCGTACGACATGCGCAGGGTTCTGGAGGAGATCGTCGACCACGGCGATCTGCTGGAGATCCACGAGTCCTGGGCCCGCAACATCATCTGCACCCTGGCGCGGATCGGTGGCCGGGTGGTGGGGATCCTGGCCAACCAGCCGCAGTTCCTGGCCGGGGTGCTGGACATCGAGGCGTCGGAGAAGGCGGCCCGGTTCGTCCAGCTCTGCGACGCGTTCAACATCCCGCTGCTGACGATGGTCGATGTGCCCGGCTTCCTGCCCGGCGTCTCCCAGGAGCACGGCGGCATCATCCGGCACGGCGCCAAGCTGCTGTACGCCTACTGCAACGCCACGGTGCCCCGGATCTCCCTGATCCTCAGGAAGGCCTACGGAGGCGCCTACATCGTCATGGACTCGCAGGCCATCGGCGCGGATCTCACCTATGCCTGGCCCACGAACGAGATCGCGGTGATGGGCGCGGAGGGGGCGGCGAACGTCATCTTCCGCCGGGAGATCGCGGCTTCGGACAGCCCGGAGACGGTCCGGGCCGAGAAGATCGCCGCGTACAGGTCGGAGCTGATGCACCCGTACTACGCGGCGGAGCGGGGCCTGGTGGACGACGTCATCGATCCGGCCGAGACCAGGGCGGTACTGTCCGCCGCGCTCGCCATGCTCAGCACCAAACACGCCGACCTGCCGTCCCGCAAGCACGGCAACCCCCCGCAGTGAGGAGCCCGAGGATGAACGAGCCGGACGCACCCCTGTTCCGCGTGGTGCGGGGCGCCCCCTCGGAGGCGGAGCTGGCCGCCCTGACGGTGGTCCTGCTCTCCCTTGGCGTGGAACCGCCGCCCGCGCCGCGTGTCGCGGAGGTGGAGTCCCTCGCCGCCTGGCGCAGCCGCCCCTACCAGCCCCCGGTCAGCTGGCGGCGGGCGGCGTAGGGGGTTCTGCGGGGAGGGGGCTCTGCGGGGAGGGGCGGGCCGGGCTGGGCCGGGGCCCTGCGCGTTCAGCGCCCCTGGCCTGGTGGGCGGCGTAGGGCGGGACGGCTCTGCGGAGTGCGGAGACTGGTAGGCCGGGCCCGCCGCCCCTGGCGGGCTGCACAGGGCGGGAACGGCTGCGCGGAGACGGGCAGGCCGGGCCCGGACCCTGCGCGCTCAGCGCCCCTGGCGGGCGGCCCGGGCGACGGCGACGACCGCCTTCTCCAGGGCGTAGGCGGGGTCGTCGCCGCCGCCCTTCACCCCTGCGTCCGCCGCGGCCACTGCCTGCAGGGCGGTGGCGACACCCGCCGGCGTCCACCCGCGCATCTGCTGACGCACCCGGTCGATCTTCCACGGCGGCATGCCCAGCTCACGGGCGAGGTCCGCCGGCCGGCCCCCGCGCGCCGACGACAGCTTGCCGATCGCCCGCACCCCCTGCGCGAGCGCGCTGGTGATCAGGACGGCCGCCACCCCGGTCGACAGCGACCAGCGCAACGCCTCCAGCGCCTCCGCCGCCCGCCCCTCCACGGCCCGGTCCGCGACCGTGAAGCTCGACGCCTCCGCGCGGCCCGTGTAGTAGCGCCCGACGACGGCTTCGTCGATCGTGCCCTCGACATCCGCGACGAGCTGCGACACCGCGCTCGCCAGCTCCCTCAGATCGCTGCCGATGGAGTCGACCAGCGACTGACACGCCTCGGGGGTCGCCGAGCGGCCCAGCGCCCGGAACTCACCCCTTACGAAGGACAGCCGCTCGGCCGGCTTGGTGGTCTTCGGGCAGGCCACCTCCCGCGCCCCCGCCTTGCGTGCCGCGTCCAGCAGCCCCTTGCCCTTGGCACCGCCCGCGTGCAGCAGCACGAGGGTGATCTCCTCGACCGGGTCGTCGAGGTACTTCTTCACGTCCTTGACCGTGTCGGCGGAGAGATCCTGCGCACCGCGCACGATCACCACCTTGCGCTCGGCGAACAGTGACGGGCTGGTCAGCTCGGCGAGCGTGCCCGGCTGGAGCTGGTCGGACGTGAGGTCACGGACGTCCGTGTCGGCGTCGGAGGCGCGGGCCGCCGCCACCACCTGCTGCACGGCACGGTCCAGGAGCAGGTCCTCCTGGCCCACGGCGAGCGTGAGCGGGGCGAGCGGGTCGTCGGTGGAATTCCTTCTGGTGGCCATCGCCGTCCAGCATCCCACGCGGCACCGACAACCCGGCCGGCCAGTGTCCGGGCACCGGGGCCCGTACCGGAGAATGACCGGGTGAGCGATGTGAGACATGTGCTGGTGCTGCCCGACCGCGACACGGCGCAGGAGGTGGCGGGCGAGCTGGCCGACCGGTTCGGGGTCGCCGAGGAGCCGCAGCTCGTGCGCGACGCCCTGGCCGGCGAGGACGACGCCGAGGACGCCCAGTGGCTGGTGGTCGTCGAGGACCCGGAACAACAGCTGGACCCCGCGGCGCTGGACGCCTTCGCCGCGGAGTACGAGGGGTGGCTGGAAGCCCCCTGAAGCCGCTCCGGCTCAGCCCTTCGGGACGATCTGGATGTCCATGTCGATGGTGATGCTGGAGCCGACGGCGGCGATCCCGCGGGCCGGCATCGTCTGCCAGGTGAGGGTGAAGTCCTCGCGGTGCAGCTCGGTGGTGGCTCGGCAGGCGGCCCGCGTCTCGCCTTCGAGGCCGTTGCCGAGGCCGAGGTAGTGGGTGTCCAACGTGACCGTACGGCTCACACCGTGCAGGGTGAGCGCACCGCTCACCCCCCAGCGGCTGCCGCCCCGGTGGACGAAGCGGTCGCTGTAGAACTCCAGCGTGGGATAGCGGCCGACGTCGAGGAAGTCACCGGAGCGCAGGTGGTCGTCACGCATCTGGACGTTCGTGTCGATCGACGAGGCGTCGATGATCACGTGCATGGCCGAGTTCTCCATGCGGTCGGCTATCCGGACCGCGCCCGCGAAGGTGTTGAACCGGCCGTGGATACGGGCCATGCCGATGTGCCGGGCCGTGAAGCCGATCTGCGAGTGCATCGGCTCGATCTCCCACTCGCCCGGGTCGGGCAGCTGTGGGGGCGCTGAGACCTGGAGGGGCACATCACCCAGGCCCGCGTGCTCGCCCTCGCCGACCGAGACCGATCCGTGGAAGGGGGTGAAGCCCTCGGCCGTGACGGCCAGCCGGTACTCCCCCGCCGGGACCGTGGCGAGAACATTGCCGTACGGGTCCGTCTCACCGCTGACGATCTTGCGTCCCGAGGCGTCACTCACGACGAACTCGGCCTGGCGAACGGCCTCGTTGACCGGGTCGAGCACCCGGCAGCTGAGGACACCGGCGGAGTCCGGTACCGCGAGTCCGGCGAGGGCACTGCCACGCGCGGCACCCGTCGCTCCCTTGTTTCCGAGCCAACGGCGGAACATTTTCACGTACTCCCGGGGGCGCATTCACCTTGGGGCCGGATGGCTGGACTTCGTTGTCGGAGCAGCGGCCCACCGACGAGCATGCATTCGATCACTCTTGCGGCGTTCGAGGCAAACAGAGCACCTCGCAGGGGCTTGGGTGGAGGTGTTACCTATGGTCCGAATTGATCACTCCGTTTGTGCGTGTCACTCATTCGGGGCAGAAGCACCTTCCGTGCGAACGGCCGGAATTTGGTCGAGCCGCACTCCGAAGTGGTCGCGGTAGGCGGCGAGCACTTCGTCGTCGCTCCGCAGCGGTGTCTCGTGGCGCTCGCTCCCCACCGTCGTGACGAGCTTCCGGCCGCTGAGCGTGATCCGGCCGGTGGTGGTGAAGCGCGAGCAGACCGTGGACCGGGTGAAGCCGGAGTCGGGTGAGGTGCGGTGGTACCAGGCACCGACCCTGAAGTCCGCAAGCGCCCGCGGCCGCGGGTCCAGCCGGAACTGCGGCACACCGTCACGCAGCACCTCGACGTCCCCGCCGCCGACGGGTCCCCCGGCGGTCTCCGTCGCCCATGGGTTCTCGGCGCTCTCGGCCTCGTCGGCGGGCGCCGGCCTGACCAGGAAGGTGCCGCGCGGGTCCTCCTGGTCCGCGCGGTCGTCGAGAGCGAGCGGATACCGGGCATGGTCGCCGAAGCCCACGTCGGCGAGCCACGGGCCGGAGCCGTCGTCCGTCGCCACCCGGAGCGCCATGTGGTCGTAGGGGATGCCGAGTTCCCCGCCCGCACCGTGGACCCGTGCCTGGAGCAGCGTGACACCGAAGCCCAGCTCCCGGAGCAACGCGGCGAAGGCGCCGTTGAGTTCGTAGCAGAATCCGCCGCGCCGGCGCGCCACGATCTTGTCGAGCAGCGCCCGCTCCTCCAGCACGATGTCCTCGCCGAGATGGATCGAGAGGTTCTCGAAGGGCACGGCGGTGAGATGGCACTGTTGCAGCTCGCGCAGGGCCGCCGCGTCGGGGCGGCCGGGCCTGGGGGCGCCGATGCGTGCGAGGTAGGAGTCGACGGTCTGCGGCTGCTGCGGGTCCATACCGGCAGTCTGTCCCGGGCCACCGCAATCCCGCCATGAGCCCGTGGTCCTAGGACCGTCGGCGGAGGTACGGCGGGCTCCGTGCCCTGCGGCCCGGCCGATCGCACGGTCACGACCGGCCCACCGCCCGCAGCCCCGCCCCGGTCCCCGTCATCGCGATCGCACCGTCCCTGTCGGTGCGGAGCACCACCGCTCCCCCGGCCCTGAGCGCCTCGACCGTGCGGGCGGCCGGATGGCCGTACGGGTTGTCCCGGCCCACGCTCACCAGGGCGAACCTCGGATGCGCACTGCGCAGCAGCGCGGCGTCCTGATGCGCGGAGCCATGGTGGGCGACCTTGAGCACATCCACCCGGGGGAGGCTCGGGTAGTACCGCAACAGCGCCTGCTGGGACGGAGGTTCCAGGTCACCCGGCAGTAGCAGGGTCAGTCCGCCGGCCCGTACGAACAGGGTGACGCTGGCGTCGTTCGGCTCCCGCGGAACGGGCCCGGCGGACGGGCCCGCCGACGCCCCGCCCACCGGCCACAGCACCTGCCAGTCGAGCGCGCCGATCCGTCTCCGTTCACCGGGTACGGCCCGCACCACGGGGACCCGGGCGGCCGCGGCCGTCCGCCTCACGAACGCGGCCTGTTCAGGCGGTTCGTCCAGGCTCGTCGTCTGGATCGCGCCCACCGCCCTGCCCCGCAGCACCCCGGGCAGGCCCCGGACGTGGTCGGCGTGGAAGTGGGTGAGCAGCAGCAACGGAACCCGGGTGATCCCCAGGTCGCGCAGGCACCGGTCGGCCGGCCGGGGATCGGGCCCGGTGTCGACGACCACGCCCGAGCCCGGCCCCGCCGCGAGCACCAGAGCATCGCCCTGGCCCACGTCACACATCGCGAACGCCCAGCCGGGCGGCGGCCATCCGGTCAGTGCCCGGGTCAGCGGCACCGGGCGCAGCACCGCGAGGACCAGCAGCAGCGCCGCGGCCGAGCAGACCCAGGGATGCCGTCCGATCCGCCGGGCGAACAGCACCACCGACCCGGTCAGCACGGCCAGCAGCAGCGCCCCCGTCCGGCCGTCGGGCCAGTCGATCTCCGCACCGGGCAACGCCGCCCCGGTCCGGGCCACGGAGGCGATCCATCCGGCCGGCCACCCCGCCGCCCGGGAGAGCAGTTCGGCCGCCGGTATGGCCACCGGGGCCACGGCGAGCGCGGCGAACCCGAGAACCGTGGCCGGCGCCACCGCGAACTCGGCCAGCAGATTGCACGGGACCGCGACCAGGCTCACCCGGGAGGCCAGCAGCACCACAACGGGCGAGCACACCGCCTGCGCCGCCGCGGCGGCGGCCAGCGCCTCGGCGAGCCGCGACGGCACCCTGCGCCGTCGCAGCGCGTCGCTCCACCGAGGGGCGATGGTCAGGAGCGCTCCGGTGGCCAGGACCGACAGGACGAATCCGTAACTGCGCGCCAGCCAGGGGTCGTAGAGCACCAACAGCAGAACGGCCGCGGCGAGCGCGGGAATCAGCGTCCTGCGCCGGCCGGTGCCGATGGCCAGCAGCGTGATCAGGCCGCAGGCCGCGGCACGCAGCACACTCGGCTCGGGCCTGCAGACGATGACGAAGGCGAGTGTGAGCGCACCGCCGAGCAGGGCGGTCATCCGCAGCGAGATCCCCAGCCGCGGCGCCAGTCCACGGCGTTCGGCACGCAGGGCGCTGCCCGGTGGCCCGATCAGCAGGACGAGCAGGATCGCCAGGTTGGCACCCGAGACCGCCATCAGGTGGGTGAGGTCGGTCGCCCTGAACGCGTCGTGCAGTTCCGGTGTGACCCGGGTGGTGTCGCCGACCACCAGTCCGGGCAGGAGCGCCCGCGCGTCGGGAGCGAGTCCCTCCGTCGCCGTGCGCAGTCCGGCGCGCAGGCGGCCCGCCGTGCGCTGGAGGAACGTGGGCGGGCCGGTGACGCGGGGCGGGCCCTTTCCGTCGGGGCGGAGCACGGCGACGGCCCGCTCCGCGCCGTGCAGGGGAGGTGCCAGCCGGCCGCCGACACGTAACCGGGTGGAGGGCAGCAGCTGCTGCCACCGCGCGGCCGTGCTGCCCGGCGTGACGATGACCAGCACCGGCGTACGCAGCCGGGTGGCCGTGCCGTCCTGGCCTGCCAGCTGGGTGATCTCGGCATCCAGGAGGAGGGAGACGGGGGTGCTGTGGTCGCCGCGCACCCGGGGGAAGGTCTGCCGGGCATCCGATGTGAGGGTGATCTCGGCCTCGATCCGCGCGAACTGCCGGGCAAGCCCCGGCACCGGCCCCTGCCGTGCGTCGGCGCTTTGCAGCCCGGCCGCCGCGACCCCGGCCGCCGCACAGAGCAGCGCCGCAGCGGCGGCCGTGGTGTGCAGTCTCCGTCGCCCACCACCCGCGCCGCCCTCGACGCCGACGCCAACGCCGACGCCGACCGGCACTGGCACTGGCACTGGCACTGGCACTGGCACCGGCACCGGTCGTGGGGCACTGGCGACTCGGGTGGCACGGGCAGCACGTCGGGTGGCGCCGGCGGCACGGGAGCCTTGGACACGTACAGCACCGTCGGCATGGACAGTGCGTGCGGCACGGGCCGCGCGGGTGATACCCGTCGGCGGGAACCCAGGCACGGCCAGCAGGACCATCGCCGCCCCTGCACAGAGCACCGCCCCCACCGCCGCCCAGCGTCCCGGCGCCCCCAGGGCCGACGCGGCCCCGGCCCAGGCTGCCAGAGCGGGGGGCACCAGCCGCAGGTCGAGCGGGCCCTCCTGCCGCGGGTCGGAGACGCCGAGCCGTCGGCCCGACGCGGTGTGTACGTCCGCGGCGCTCACGGCCGCACCAGCGGCTGGAGGTCGGCGAACCGGCGCTCGCCGATCCCGCTGACCTCGCGGAGTTCGTCGACGGACCGGAAACCGCCGTGCTGGGTGCGGTAGTCGACGATGTGCTGGGCGAGGACGGGGCCCACCCCCGGCAGGGTGTCGAACTGTTCGACGGTAGCGCTGTTGAGGCTCACCGGTCCGGTGGTGGCACCGCCCGTGACCACCGGGCCCGCACCGCCGCCTTCCGTGCCGTCCGCGGCGGCCGTGCCGGGCGGAGCGCCCACCATGATCTGTTCACCGTCCACGAGCACCCGGGCCCGGTTGAGGCCGTCGAGATCCACGCCGGGCCGGGCTCCTCCCGCCGCCTCCAGAGCGTCGGCGACCCGGGCGCCGGACGGGAGCCGGTGGATACCGGGCCGCCGCACCTTCCCGCTCACATCCACCACGATCCGCCCGCCCGGCCCACCCGCGGCCGGCGGCGGCCCCGGGGACGGTTCGGGCAGCGCCCCGGCCCCCTCGGACGCCGGAACCGGGGCCGCCGGCTGCACAGTCGGGTGCCCGGCCTCGCTGACGTGGTCGGGCGCACGGACGCCTTCGGGGCGTGCGGACCAGAAGTGCATCGCAGCGAAGACCGCCGCCGCCACCAGGACAACGGCGAGCGCGGCGAGGGTTTTCGGCTCCAGACCGCATCTGAGCTGCACCCACATCGGAAGCCTCTCCCGCAGCGCGGGAACCGCTCGCGCCCACCACCCGTCAGGAGCGGCGGCCGTCGTCCCTGACGCCGGTGCCGACGGCTGCACCGTTACCGATACCGGGGCGGGGGCGCCCGGGCCCGGCTCCGGGTCCCGCTCCGGCCCCGGCCCCGGCCCCGAGCCCACCGCCGTGGACGGCCCGGGGGCCGTCCCCACCGCATGCCGGGCCACCCGCCCGCCGTACCCGCCCGCCATCAGCGCATCGGCACGGCTGCGCGAGGCCGCGGCTGCGGCGGCGCGGCCCGGCGCGTGCCGCCGTCGGCCGGGGCCGGGTCCGGTGCCCGTTCCGCTCCGGGCGCGCCCCTCCGAGGCGGGAACACGGCCGGGCCCGCTACCGGGTCCGCCGCTCCCTCCGAAGAGGGAGGCGCGACGGCCGGTCCCGCCGATGTGCCGCCTGGGGCCGTCGGATGCGCCGGATGCGCCGGATGCGCCGGATGCATCGATAGCGCCAGCGGTATCGGTTGCGCCGGTGCTATCGGTTGCGCCGGTTGCCGACAGGCTGAGTTCGCTGGTTGCGCCGGGTCCGCTGAGTTCGCCGGATTCGCTGGTTGCACGATGTGATCGGGAAGCCATGCCTCACGACGCTAGGCACTTCCGCCGAAACTCGCTGACCACGCCCGATTACGGTGGAAAACCTGGCCGTTGTGGATATCTCAGCCACTCCGGACGGTGATATCAGCGCGGCGAGATCACGGCGCCCAGCAGCCCCGGTCCGGTGTGCGCGCCGATCACCGCACCCACTTCACTGACATGCAGATCGACCAGAGCGGGGACGCGCTCGCGCAACCGCTCGGCCAGCCGCTCGGCCCGTTCCGGCGCTGCCAGGTGGTGCACCGCGATGTCCACCCGCCCGCTGCCGGCCCGATCGGCGACGATCTCCTCAAGCCGGGCGATGGCCTTCGAGGCCGTCCGTACCTTCTCCAGCAGTTCGATGCGGCCGCCGTCCAGCTGAAGGATCGGCTTCACGGCAAGGGCCGAGCCGAGCAGTGCCTGTGCGGCACCGATCCGGCCGCCGCGCCGCAGGTAGTCCAGGGTGTCGACGTAGAAGTACGTGGACGTGGCCGCCGCGCGCTTCTCTGCGGCGGCCACCGCGTCGTCCAGACCGCCGCCCGCATCCACGGTCTCCGCCGCTGTCAGGGCGCAGAAACCGAGGGCCATGGCGACCATCCCGGTGTCCACCACCCGCACCGGCACCGGCGCGTCCTTCGCGGCGAGCAGCGCGGCGTCGTACGTGCCGGAGAACTCCGCGGACAGGTGCAGCGAGACGATTCCGCTCGCCCCGGCGTCGGCGGCCGCGCGGTAGGCGGCGGCGAACACCTCGGGGCTGGGCCGCGAGGTCGTCACGGGTCGGCGCTTCTGGAGGGCCAGAGCGAGGGAGCGGGCCGAGATCTCGGTGCCCTCCTCCAGCGCCTGATCGCCGAGGACGACGGTAAGCGGCACTGCGGTGATGCCATGCCGTTCCATCGCCTGCGGCGGCAGGTAGGCCGTTGAATCGGTGACGATCGCGACATGGCGGGACATGAGCGGGAGGTTACCTTCCGGGGCGCCGGCTCGGCAGTCCGACCCCGGCCGAATGATCAGTTCCGGTCGCTACGAGCCGCATCCTGCCACGCCCGGTCACTCAACGCCTCCGGCCCGTCGCCGAGCGGCGAGCGACGGGCGAGGACCGAAGGGCGACAAGCGCCGGACGCCAAACGCCGGACGCCAAACGCCGGGCGCCGAGCGCCGAGCGAGAGGCGACGCCAGACGCGCAACGCACCACCACCGACGACGACGAGCGACTCTCAGTTCGTGGTCTCGGGGCGCGCCGTCTTCTGCCACGGATAGCCCGTCTGCTTCCGCGGGTCCGCCGCCGTGATGGCCTGCGCCGTCCCGTCGTCCGGCCCCTGACCGGGCCCCTGCCCCGGAGCCCGACCGGATCCTCGACCGGGCTCGGCCGTCTCGCCGGGCATGGCGGACTCCGGCACCGGCTCCTCCGTCGTCCAGTGCCGCAGTGCACCGGCCTCCACGTCGATCTGCACGTTCAGCGCCGCCAGATCGTCGTCGGCGAACTGCCGCGCCCGGTCCCGCGCCGCCCACCGCAGCGACTCCGCGGAGCGCGTGATCTGCCCGGTGCGCTCCTTCAGACCCGGCAGCAGCGAGGCGAGCGTCACCTTGTCGGGCTCCCGCTCCAGCCTCTTCAGTTCGTCGTCCAGCTCACGGCCGTGCACGCTCAGCCGCTGGAACAAGCCAAGCGACTCGGAGAGCGAGGCGTCCTCGGTCGCGCCCGTCCGCAGCGCCTCCTGCGTCGCCCGCATCGAGGTGCGCAGCGACAGGCGCAACTGCGCCAGCTCCCCGACGACGCCGACCTGTCCGTAGCTCTTCGCCCGCAGCGTGGTGTCCTCGACGGTGCGGCGCGCCTGCGTGATCGTGCGGTCCACGCCGCGCCTGGCGGCTCCTACGACCTTGACGGTCACATAGACGCCCAGGGCCATGAACGCGACGACGAGCAGCCCCAGGATCAGGATCACGGCTTCCATGAGCGCCCCTCGGGTGGTGTGACAGCCGCCGACACGTATGCACCGGCCCTTCCACCGTAAACGGACCGGGCAGGTCGCGGGTTCCATCGGAACCCCCAACCTGCCCGTAGGGGAAAGCCCTCACACCCGAGTGCCGTAACCGGCTGCTAGGCCGGAACGATGTTCACCAGCTTCGGTGCGCGGACGATCACCTTGCGGATGCCCGCCCCGTCCAGCGCGGCGACGACGGCCGGGTCGGCCAGCGCCAGGGCCTCCAGCTCCGTGTCGGTGATCGACGGGGAGATCTCCAGGCGCGCCCTGACCTTGCCCTTGATCTGCACGACGCAGGTCACGGTCTCGTCGATGACGTACGCCGGGTCGGCCACCGGGAAGTCCTGGTGCACGACCGAGTCCGCGTGGCCCAGCCGGCGCCACAGCTCCTCGGCGATGTGCGGCGCCAGCGGCGCCACCAGCAGCACCAGCGGCTCCGCGACGGAGCGCGGCAGCGGGCCGCCCGCCTTGGTCAGGTGGTTGTTCAGCTCGGTGACCTTGGCGATGGCGGTGTTGAAGCGCATCCCCGCCATGTCGCCGCCGACGCCGTCGATCGCCTTGTGCAGCGCGCGCAGCGTGTCCTCGCCGGGCTCGGTGTCGACGACGGTGACCTCGCCGCTGTCCTCGTCGACGATGTTGCGCCACAGCCGCTGCAGCAGCCGGTACTGGCCGACGACGGCGCGCGTGTCCCAGGGGCGCGACACGTCCAGGGGGCCCATGGCCATCTCGTACAGGCGCAGGGTGTCCGCACCGTACTCGCCGCAGATCTCGTCGGGCGTCACGGCGTTCTTCAGGGACTTGCCCATCTTGCCCAGGACACGGCTGACCTTCTCGCCCTGGTGGTAGTACGCCCCGTCGCGCTCCTCGACCTCGGCAGCCGGGACCGCGATGCCGCGGCTGTCCCGGTAGACGAACGCCTGGATCATGCCCTGGTTGTACAGCTTGTGGAACGGCTCCGAGGAGGAGACGTGGCCCAGGTCGTGCAGCACCTTGGACCAGAAGCGGGCGTACAGCAGGTGCAGTACGGCGTGCTCCGCGCCGCCCACGTACAGGTCGACGCCACCGGTGGGCTGTCCCTCGCGCGGGCCCATCCAGTACTGCTCGATCGCCGGATCGACCAGCTTCTCGCTGTTGTTCGGGTCCAGGTAGCGCAGCTCGTACCAGCAGGAACCGGCCCAGTTGGGCATGGTGTTCGTCTCGCGGCGGTAACTCCGCGGACCGGCGCCGTCGCCCAGGTCCAGCGTGACGTTGACCCAGTCGGCGTTGCGCGACAGCGGGGTCTCGGGCTGGGTGTCGGCGTCGTCCGGGTCGAAGGTGCGCGGCGAGTAGTCGTCGACCTCCGGCAGCTCCAGGGGCAGCATCGACTCGGGCAGCGGGTGGGCGATGCCCTCCTCGTCGTACACGATCGGGAAGGGCTCGCCCCAGTAGCGCTGGCGGCTGAAGAGCCAGTCGCGCAGCCGGAAGTTCACGGTGCCCTCGCCGACGCCGTGGGCCGTCAGCCAGTCGGTGATCCGGGCCTTGGCGTCCACGACGCCGAGGCCGTCCAGCGAGATCTCGTCGTTCGCGGAGTTCACCAGCTTCGCGTCGTACGAGCCGAAGGCGTCCTCCCATGTCGAGGCGTCCGTACCGCGGTCGTCGGACGGCTGGACGACACAGCGCATCGGCAGCTCGAAGGCGCGCGCGAAGGCGAAGTCGCGCGCGTCGTGCGCCGGTACGGCCATGATCGCGCCGGTGCCGTAGCCCATCAGGACGTAGTCGGCGATGAAGACGGGGACCCGCTCGCCGTTGACCGGGTTGGTGGCGTACGCGCCGGTGAAGACGCCGGTCTTGTCCTTGGCCTCCGCCTGCCGCTCCACGTCGGACTTGGCGGCGGCCTGCTTGCGGTACGCGGTCACGGCTTCGGCCGGGGAGGCGTATCCGCCGGTCCAGACCGGGTGGGTGCCCTCGGGCCAGGCGGCCGGAATGATCCGCTCGACCAGCTCGTGTTCGGGTGCCAGCACCATGTAGGTGGCGCCGAACAGGGTGTCCTGCCGGGTGGTGAAGACCGTGATGCTGCCGGCGCCGTCCACCGGGAAGTCGACTCGGGCGCCCTCGGAGCGGCCGATCCAGTTGCGCTGCTGCAGCTTGATGGCCTCGGGCCAGTCCAGCCCGTCCAGGTCGTTCAGCAGCCGGTCGGCGTAGGCGGTGATGCGCATGTTCCACTGACGCAGCTTGGCCTTGAAGACGGGGAAGTTGCCGCGCTCGGAGCGGCCGTCGGCCGTGACCTCCTCGTTGGCCAGGACGGTGCCCAGGCCGGGCGACCAGTTGACCGGTGCGTCGGATGCGTAGGCCAGGCGGTAACCGCTCAGCACGTCGGCGCGGTCGGCCGCACTCAGGGCACTCCAGTCCCGGCCGTCCGGGACCGGGCGCTCACCGCTCTCGAACTGGGCGACCAGCTCGGCGATCGGCCGGGCGCGGTCCGCCTCGGAGTCGTACCAGGAGTTGAAGATCTGCAGGAAGATCCACTGGGTCCACTTGTAGTACTCGGACTCGATCGTGGCGAACGAACGGCGCTTGTCGTGGCCCAGGCCCAGCCGGCGCAGCTGCGCCGTCATGTTCTCGATGTTGGCCTCGGTGGACAGCCGCGGGTGGGTGCCGGTCTGTACGGCGTACTGCTCCGCGGGCAGGCCGAAGGCGTCGAAGCCCAGGGTGTGCAGGACGTTGTGGCCGGTCATCCGCTGGTGGCGGGCGAAGACATCGGTGGCGATGTAGCCCAGCGGGTGACCGACGTGCAGGCCCGCACCCGAGGGGTACGGGAACATGTCCATGATGAACTTCTTCGGCTTGGCGGCCAGCTCCGGATCGTCCGCCAGGTCGCCGGTCGGGTTGGGTGCCTCGTAGGTGCCCTCCGCGTCCCAGAAGTCCTGCCAGCGTGCCTCGATGTCGGCGGCCATCGCTGCCGTATAGCGGTGCGGCGCAGCAACGTCGGCTGCGGAATTCGTCTCGCTCATGATCCTCAAAGCTCCATCGATCGTCATCTGCCGGCGCCCACGTCTACGGACACGCGTCTACGGAAACGAAAAATCCCCTCGCACAGGAGGGGACGCCGCGCCGATGCCGACCAGGCATTCTCACCGGTCGGGAGTGATCAGCGCGGCTCGCTAAGCAGAAGGCGTACGGCACGCATGGCGTCAGGGTACCGCACAGGCCCGGCTGCCATCCGGGCACCGCCGATCCGTGGACGGAGCCGGGCGTGAACCGTGCGGCAGAACGTCCGGGCAGTCCCCCGCGCCGTCCGCTCTGTCACCGGGCACCGGGCACCGGTCGGGAGGCGCTGGGCTGCGGCCGCGGTTGATGTGATGTGCGGCTACACGAACAGCGGGCCATCCGATTCGGATGACCCGCTGTTCGATCTTCACTGTGGAGCTAAGGAGAATTGAACTCCTGACCTCCTGCATGCCATGCAGGCGCTCTACCAACTGAGCTATAGCCCCGTGCCTCGCCGCCCGGTCTCCCGCGGCGACATCGAGAACATTACCGGTCCCCCCGGCCGTCCACCAAATCGTTTCCGGTCTGCCCGGTTCCACCCTGACGGCGGGGCCGGGTCAGGCGGTGGCGAAGGAGTAGAAGCGCTTGAGCGTGCAGTGCTCTTCCAGCAGACGGCCGTAGATCGGCTCCCCCTCCAGCTCCCGGTAGGTCTCGATGGGGTCGCCCTTTATGACAAGCGCCCGCGCGCATTCCTCGCACCAGTACTGGTAGTCAGGGTTGACCGGGTCCATGTCCCTGACGATGGGCGTACCGCTGCCGCACCAGTCGCATTTCCGCCTGTGTGCACCCATGGATCAGCTCCGGCGGCCGGGGGCCGTGCACAGGGGAACGGGACGGCTCGTACACGGGGGAACGGGACGGCTCGAAGACGGGCGATGGGAGCGGCTCGAAGATGAGGGAAGGGCGCGGCTCGTACACAAGGTAAGGGGGCGGGCCGCTCGCGGGGCCGGGGGCGGAGCGGGCAGGTCGGGGACCTCGTGGCGACTCGCATGCATCGCGCACTCCCTCCCGTTCGGTCCGTCGCCCCCTCCGGCGGTCCGATTCTGCCATGACCCCGCAAGGGGGTCAGCCCCGCTGAGATCCCACTGTCCGCCGACGCCTCACCAGACCCGCCAGGACACCCACGACCGCGGCTGCCGACAGTGCGAGAGCGCATACCCACAACGCCTCTCCCGAACCCTGCGCCCCGGGCGCAGCAAGGCGGTTGAGGTAGAGCGTGCCGAACGCGGCGACGCCGGTCAGCTGACCGAGCTGGGTGACGGTCACCAGCACACCGCTGGCATCCGCGGCATCCTCCGTCCGTACGTTCGACAGGGCACCCGTAAGAGTGGGACTGAAGCCCAGCGCCAACCCGACACCGATCACCACGAAGACGACGTACAGCCCGGCCCCGCCGTCGCCGCCGTGGCGCATCAGGAACCCCAGAGCCGCCGAGCCGACCGCCACGAGCACGAACCCGGCCGGGACCAGGAAGCCCTGGAGCCGGGCCGGCCAGCGCCGCCAGGTCAGCCCGACCGCGCCGAAGGCCACCGCGGTCGGCACGAACATCAGCCCGCTGCGCAGCGCCGAGTAGCCGAGGCCGCCCTGCACATGCAGCGTCATCACGAAGAGGAAGCCCGCGTTGACCGCCATCACCAGGAGAATCCGCAGCGCGGCCCGCGCGATACCGGGGATGCGGAGCACGCCCAGCGCGATCAGGGGCGTGCCGCCACGCGCTGCCAGCCGTGTCTCGTACACCGCGAATCCGGCGAGGAACACCACGGAGGCGACCAGGCAGATCCAGGTCCAGGCCGGCCAGTCCAACTCCTGTCCGAGCACCAGCGGAACGGTGAACAGGCTGACCGCGGCGGCGAGCATCAGCAGCCCCGCCAGATCCAGTCCGCGGGCCCGCGCCTCTTTTCTGGCCCGCCCGGTGCGCGGCTCGCCCGGCAGCACCCGGATGCCGAGCACCAGCAGAACGAGTCCGATCGGCACGTTGACCAGGAAGACCGGCCGCCAGCCCGTTCCGAACAGATCGGCGCTGACCAGCACCCCGCCCACCACCTGCCCGGCGGCGGCCCCGGTGGCCAGCACCGCCGCGTAGGCGCCCAGCGCGCGGACCCTGGCCTCTCCGCTGAAGTGCTGCTGGATCAGGCTGAGCACCTGCGGGATCATCACCGCCGCGCCGACGCCCTGGACCACCCTGAAGGTGATCAACTGACCGGTTCCGGCCGCCAGTCCGCAGGCGAGCGAGGCGACGGTGAAGACGCCCAGGCCCACCAGGTGGGCGCGGCCGTGCCCGAAGACACTGCCGAGCCTGGCGCCGGTGATGAGCAGCACGGCGTACGAGATGGTGTACCCGGCCACCACAAGCTGCAACCCGGCTCCTGAGGCGCCGAGTTCGGTACGGATGGTCGGAGCTGCGACGTTGACGATGAAGATGTCGAGCAGCGCCATGAACTGGGCCGCCAGCACCAGGGCGAGCAGCCGTGCGGGGCGTCTGTCGGTGGTGGGGTCTTTACTGGTTGTGGAACGTGGAGTCGCCTCGGAGGTCGTGGTCATGACTCCAGGCTGGTCCCGGCCTCATACGGGTAACGAGAGCCCGCTGATGCTGGTACTGGCAGCACCTGGCAACACCGGGGCGGTGCACCGACGATGGGGGTGTGACGACGGTGACGGCACGACATCGACCAGCACACGAGCGACCGGGCCGACGGCCGGAGCTCGCCGACTTCCTGCGCAGCCGCCGGGCCCGGGTGACACCGGCCGACGTGGGCATGGCGCCGGGGTTCCGGCGACGCACCCCGGGCCTGCGTCGCGAGGAGGTCGCCCAGCTCTCGGGGGTGGGGGTCACCTGGTACACCTGGCTGGAGCAGGGCCGCCCGATCAACGCCTCCGCACAGGTCCTGGACGCGGTGGCGCGCACCCTGCGACTGGACCCGCCGGAGCGCGAACACCTGTACCACCTGGCCGAGGTGGCGTACATACCGGGCAGACAGTCCGACACGATCGAGGTCGGCCAAGAGGTACAGGGCATCATCGACGCGCTCGACCCGCACCCGGCGGTCGTCTACAACACGCGGTACGACGTGCTGGCCACCAACCCCGCCTACCGCGACCTCTTCGGCGTACCCGAGATGATGGACACCGGGATACGCAACGTGCTGTGGGCGCTCTTCACGGTGCGCGAGGACGACTGCCCGCTCGTCCACCGCACCCAGGAGCTGCCGCTCATGGTGGCGACCCTGCGGGGTGGCTACGGGCGCCATACGGGCGAGCCCGCCTGGGAGACGTTCGTCGCGGACCTCTCCGCCGCAAGCCCCTACTTCGCCCAGCTGTGGCGCAGCGGGGACGTCGCTCCGCCCGGCCCCCGGGTGAAGGCCTTCCGGCACTCCGCGGCGACCACGGAGATCCGGATGACGTCGGTGTCGCTCTCCGTCAACGGGCTGCCGGAGTGCCGGATCGTCGCGTACACCCCGGCCGACCGGGAGAGCGAGGAACAGATGACGATGCTGCGCGGCCGTGAACAAGAAGATCCCGCCCCCCTGTGGGGACGGGATCCTGATTGTGGAGCTAAGGAGAATTGAACTCCTGACCTCCTGCATGCCATGCAGGCGCTCTACCAACTGAGCTATAGCCCCGCTGTCCGCTGTTTTTCCCTGCGTTTCCGCGCTGCGAACAAGAAGAACTTTAGCCTGTGACCAGCCGGAAAGTGAAATCAGGCCGGTGCCGCCCGACGGTGCTGTCCGGGCCGTGTCCGCAGGCCCGGTCAGTCGTCGTCGCCGAGCACCGGCTCGGGCAGTGTGCCCGCGTTGTGCTCCAGCAGACGCCAGCCGCGTGCGCCCTCGCCAAGAACCGACCAGCAGCAGTTGGTGAGCCCGCCGAGCCCTTCCCAGTGGTACGACTCCAGGCCCAGCAGCCGGCCGATGGTGGTCCGGATGGTGCCACCGTGACTGACGACGACGAGCGTGCCGTTGTCCGGCAGCTTGTCGGCGTGTGCGAGCACGACGGGGGCCGCCCGGTCGGCGACCTCGGTCTCCAGCTCGCCGCCACCGCGTCGCACCGGCTCGCCGCGCTTCCAGGCCGCGTACTGCTCGCCGAACCGGCCCACGATCTCCTCGTGGGTCAGGCCCTGCCAGGCGCCCGCATAGGTCTCACGCAGGCCGGGGTCGTGCGCGATGCCCAGACCGGTGATCGCGGCAAGCTCGGCGGCCGTGGCCGCCGCCCTGCGCAGATCGGAGGCGACGATCGCGTCCGGCTTCAGCGAGGCGAGCAGCCGGGCGGCCCGACGGGCCTGTCCGACACCTGCCTCCGTCAGCTCGATGTCCGTGGAGCCCTGGAACCTGCGCTCCAGGTTCCACGCCGTCTGGCCGTGTCGCCAGAGGACGATCCTGCGGCCCCTGCCGCTTCCGCTGCCGTTCAGCTCTGGTCACCTTCCGTGCCGCCGGTGAGCTGTGCGTGCTCCTCGGCCTTGCCGCGGGTCTTCACGGCGTCCTCGGGCAGAGCGATCTCGGGGCAGTCCTTCCACAGACGCTCCAGCGCGTAGAAGACGCGCTCCTCGCTGTGCTGGACATGGATGACGATGTCGACGTAGTCGAGGAGGATCCAGCGGGCGTCGCGGTCGCCCTCGCGGCGGACCGGCTTGGCGCCGAGCTCCTTCTGGAGCTTCTCCTCGATCTCGTCGACGATCGACTTGACCTGACGGTCGTTGGGGGCCGAAGCCAGCAGGAAGGCGTCCGTGATCGACAGCACATCGCTGACGTCGTACGCAATGATGTCGTGCGCGAGCCGGTCGGCGGCCGCCTGAGCGGCAGCGTTGATGAGCTCGATGGAGCGGTCCGTGGCGGTCACAAGCAGGCTTTCGTCGGCGGGCAGATCAACCCCTAGGGTCTCACGGACCGCCGACAGCTCACGCAGTCATTGTTCGAAGATCGCGCAGGGGTCTCCCGGGACAGACGGGCGGCCGACCCGGGACGGGCGCGGCCGGCCCCGGGAAAACCCGGAGCCGAGCCGCGGCCGGCCTGCGGCCGAGCTAGTTGATCTTGTAGTCCTGGCCGATGACGACGGACACGTCCGCGTTCCCGGCGGGTTTGCCCTTCTTCACCGCGGTCGCCGGCAGATCGAGGGTCTTGGCGACCTCGCTCGCCTTCTCCTTGTCCGCGGCGTCCTTGTAGACGACCTCGGACGATGCCACCGCTTCGGACTTCCCGCTGTTGACGAAGGCGTAGCCGCCGTTGACGAGCTTGATCCGGGCGGACTCCGTGCCGCCGTCGTTCCCGGTGGCGTTCTTGATGCCGACCCGTACCGCGGCGTCCGCCGCCGGAGCCTTGACCGTGCCGCCCAGGATGTCCTTGACGACGCTGTCGGTGGCCGCGTCGGTGAGGCTGCCGTCCTCCTGGACCGGCAGCAGTGCCGTCTTGTAGTCGCCGACCTTGGCGTGCTCGGCCAGCTTGGCAAGCGAGGCGCCAAGATCCTTCTCGGGGAGCGAGGGGTCGAGGATCTGGGCCAGCGTCTGCACGGTGACGGTGGCGGCCTTCGGATCGTCCGAGATCTTCCGCAGCATTCCGCGCATGACCTGCCCGAACCGCATCAGCTGCTTGGCCTCGGCCTCACCGGGGCCGCGGTAGGTGGCGTAGGCGACGGCCATCGGACCGCTGAGCGTCTGCCCCTTGCCCTTCTTCACCAGGGGCGCGGCGCCCTTCTTCGCGTCGGGCACGTCCGTGTCGGTGTCGACCTCGATGTTGCCGACCAGGTCGACGAGGTTCTCCAGGTACGGGGTGTCGAGCCGCCAGGTGCCGCTGATGTCGGTGCCCAGCAGCGTGTCGATGGACTCACGGGTGCCGGTCGTTCCGTCGTCGTCGACCGACTTGCCGAGCGTGCTCGTGGTGCCGTCCTCGTCGGAGACGGCGAGCGAGTTGGGCAGCAGGACCGTGGCCCCCTGCTTGGTGGTCACGTTGTCCACGAGCAGGGCCGTGGACGTACCGCCGGCCTTGGTGTTGTGGAGGTGGACCACGATGACGTCGCGTCGCTGCGGACCTGTCGTCGCCGTGTCGTCCTTCTCCGATGAGGAGAAGCCGGGGAGCTTGTCCGCGGACCACAGATAGCCCACACCGCCGACCACGACCAGGACCACCGCGACGATCAGCGCGACCATCCGGTTGTGACCCCGGCGGCGTGCCTCCTCGCGGCGCTCGCTGCGGCTCTCGGTGAACTTGAGCCAGTCGATGACGTCTTCGGAGTCCTCGTCGGGCTCCTCGATGAACGAGAACTGCTCGGTGCGGTAGTCACGGTCGCCGCGCCGCTGCCCGGGGACGGCGGCCTCCCCGTCGGCGTCCGGTGCCGGAGCGGGGTCGCTCGGCGGCGGCACGGGCGCGGGGGCCGGAGCGGGCGGCGGGGCCTGCTGCGGAACGCTCCACTGCTGAGTGGTGTCGACCACTGCGGGCTGCTGCCCGGTGTCGTAGCCGTAGCCGTCGTAGCCGTAGCCCTGCTGCGGCGGCTGGGGCTGGTGCTGCTGGGGCTGGTGGGGCTGGTGGGGCTGGTGCTGCTGGGCGCCGTACGGGTCGTACTGCTGCGGTGGCGGACCCTGTTGCTGTTGCTGCTGCTGCTGCTGGGCGTACGGGTCGTAGCCGTACCCCTGGTCCCCCTGGGGCGCCTGCTGCCCGGGGTGCGGCTGGCCCTGTTGGCCCTGCTGGCCCTGCTGGCCCTGCTGCTGACCGTACGGGTCGTACTGCTGCTGTCCGGGCTGCTGGTACACCGGCTGGCCGTACTCGTCGTAGCCGACGATCTGCGGCTGCTGGTAATACGGGTCGTACGGATTCTGTCGGTCGTTCACCGGTGCCCCTCTCCGTGGCTCATTCGCCGCGGTAAAGCTGGCGCTTGTCGATGTAACGGACCACACCGTCCGGAACCAGGTACCAGACCGGATCCCCCTCGGCGACCCTCTCGCGGCAGTCCGTGGAGGAGATCGCCAGCGCGGGGACCTCCACCAGGGAGACTCCCCCCGCCGGCAGGCCGGCGTCCGTGAGCACATGCCCCGGCCGGGTCACACCGATGAAGTGGGAGAGCGAGAACAGCTCGTCGGCGTCCCGCCAGGTGAGGATCTGGGAAAGCGCGTCGGCACCGGTGATGAAGAAGAGGTCCGCTTCCCCGTGGGCCTCGCGCAGGTCCCGCAGGGTGTCGATCGTGTACGTGGGGCCCTTGCGGTCGATATCGCTCCGGCTGACCGAGAACTGCGGGTTCGACGCGGTCGCGATGACCGTCATCAGGTAGCGGTCCTCGGCGGCGGACACCTGCTTGTGGCTCTTCTGCCACGGCTGCCCGGTCGGGACGAAGATCACCTCGTCGAGCTGGAACTGGGCGGCCACTTCACTGGCCGCCACCAGGTGTCCATGATGAATCGGGTCAAACGTCCCGCCCATCACGCCGAGTCGGCGCTTTCCGCGGCCGGTAGGCACTTCCTGCTCTCCCATGCGTGCAGAGCCTACTGGCACAGCTGTACGCCTCCGCCTCAGCGGTCGCGGTTGAAGCGCGTGGTGATCCACAGAAGGAGGAGAAGCGCGACAAACGCACCGCCACCGGTGAGGTACGGGCTGAGGCTTTCGTGGTTGCCGCCGTGCTCGCCCTCGGCGGCGACGGTGACCAGCTGGTGTGCGGTGCTCGTGAGGCTCATCTTCGGCAGGACCTATCGATCGGGAGTCGGAGGGAAGACGTCGCGGACATCGTATGCGGGGGCTCCGGGCACGCCCACGCCGACTCAGTCGTTGTTGTCGTCGTTGCGGTATCCGCGCAGCAGGAACCAGGCCAGCAGCGCGGCTCCGACGAGCGAGACGAGCAGCACGATGCGGAGCGTGTTGCCCGGTCCCTGTTCTTCGGATGCGGCGGCGAGCAGAGCAACGGTGTGCGGCATGTCGGGCGTCTCCTCAGTTATCCACAGCCCCCCGCACACCGTAGCGCCAGCACATACGCTGGGATTTGTCAGGGGGCGAGCGACGTCTCGTACGAACAGGGGGCCCATTCATGACCGAAAGCAGCCACGAGAGTCACGAGAACGTGCCGAGCAGGCAGCGCAGGCGCTTCCCGGGAATCTCGTCCCGGGCGTACGAGCACCCGGCGGACCGCTCGGCGCTGGTCGCCCTGCGCAAGCTGACCGGTTTCGACACCGTCTTCAAGGCACTGAGCGGCCTGCTGCCCGAGCGCAGTCTGCGACTGCTCTTCCTCTCGGACTCCGTCCGGGTGAGCGACGCCCAGTTCTCCCATCTCAACAGCATGCTGCGGGACGCGTGTTACATCCTGGACCTGGAGAAGGTCCCGCCGATGTACGTGAACCAGGACCCCCAGCCCAACGCCATGTGCATCGGCCTGGACGAGCCGATCATCGTGGTGACGACGGGTCTGGTGGAGCTGCTCGACGAGGAGGAGATGCGGGCGGTCGTCGGCCACGAGGTGGGGCACGCCCTCTCCGGTCACGCCGTGTACCGCACCATCCTGCTCTTCCTCACCAATCTCGCCCTGAAGGTCGCCTGGATCCCCCTCGGCAACGTCGCGATCATGGCGATCGTGACGGCGCTGCGCGAGTGGTTCCGCAAGTCGGAGCTCTCCGCCGACCGTGCCGGGCTGCTGGTCGGCCAGGATCTGCAGGCCTCGATGCGCGGACTCATGAAGATCGCCGGAGGCAACCACCTCCACGAGATGAACGTGGACGCCTTCCTCGCCCAGGCCGACGAGTACGAGAAGGGCGGCGACCTGCGCGATTCCGTGCTGAAGATCCTCAATGTGCTGCCGCGTTCGCACCCGTTCACCACGGTCCGCGCGGCCGAGCTGAAGAAGTGGTCCGAGACCCGCGACTACCAGCGGATCATGGACGGGCACTACCCCCGTCGCGACGAGGACAAGGACACCTCGGTCACGGACTCCTTCAAGGAATCCGCCTCGCACTACGCCGATTCGGTGCGCAGCAGCAAGGACCCGCTGATGAAGCTGGTCGGCGACATAGCGGGCGGCGCGGGCGATCTGGGCGGCAAGCTCCGTGACAGGTTCACCGGCGCGGGAGGCGGCGCCGGAACCGGCAAGGGCGACGCTACGGACGGCTCACAGGAGCCCCGGAGCCCTGAGGACCCCGAGGGGCCGCAGGAGCCCGGGACGGCGGGGAGCTGACCTCCAGCGTTCCGCACAGCGCCGCGGTGGGCCGGTCCGTCTCGTACGGGTCGGTGCCCGCGGGGCCCCGGGAGACCGCTCGCCGGCCGGCGAGCAGCGGCCGCAGCGCGCCGCTCGTGTCTGCGGTGCAGGACTGCGGTCCGGCCTGGACGTCGCTGGTCCGCACCTCCACCCGGCCCAGCCGCAGATCCTCCCGGTCGAGCCGGAACCGCAGCTCCCGCCGCACGGTGAACAGCGAAGCCCCGTCGGCCTGCTGGGGGCCGGAGACGGCCGGGCGGAGGGCGTAGGTGAAGGTGTGGTCCGACACCACCTCCAGGGCGTCGGCCCCCACCTCGGCGTATCGCAGGGTGCCCCGGACGCGGACCTCCGGAGCGGGGGCCACCTCGGCCGGGTCGAAGCGCACGAGCCAGCCGGTCGCCGCGTGCCGCCCGTCTCCGTACGGCCCGCTCATGCTCCGCTCGAACTGGACCGTCTGATCCGGATCGAGCAGCGCCTCCACCGGTCGGACGGTGTTGCCGCCCAGGACGTCCGGGTCGAGCGAGGAAGCGACCAGGTAGTTCTTGACGGTGGCCAGGGCGGCGACGACCTGGCTCGCCGAGAAGTTGTCCGTCCGCCCGGCGACCGGCGGATTGATGCCTTCGGCGCCCTCGGGGTAGTGGGCGGCGGGGCTCTCCGCGAACAGTCCGGCCGGGGTGCCCGCGGGGACGGTGCCGCGAGGCGCCAGGGGGACGAAGGTCATCCGCAGCGCCTCGGCCCGCCTGCCGACGGGCGTCTGGTAGGGGTGGCGGAAGCCCATGAAGACGGCCGTGCCGAAGGCCAGGGCTATCAGCACGATCAGGACGAGCGCCGTCCTGGACCCGGTGCGCAGGGTCCGGCCCGGCAGGCTGCGCACAGCACGGGCGTGCTCGCCCATCCGCTCCTGGGCGGAGAATTCCTGGAGCCGGGCGGCCCGGACGAAGGACTCGTCGAAGACGAGCGACCGGTACTCGTCCTCGCCGCCGCTCGCGCTGTTCTCCGCCGAACCCTCTGGATCTCCGTGGTCTGCCATGAATTCTCCCGACTCCACGTCACCGACCGGAGGCCGGTGCGGTGCGCCCCCGCCCCGGCCGGAAGGCCTGGACGGAGCCTGCCCGGCATGCGGGGGCATGACGGGCAAGTGAGGAGCCCCCTCTTCGAACGGTGAGGGGTCATACCTTCAGAGTAGGTCGATTACGGCAACGGTAAACGCGGAGACCGGCGGATACCGGCCTGGGCTACCGGCGGACGGGCATGGCGCCCGGAACCGACGAAGACGCTCAGGGAACCCGTCCAGGACCGCCGGGGCGCGGGCCCCGGGGGCCCTCAGGGCGTGCGGGGGGCCGCGGAGACCACCGGGCGGAGGTAGCCGCCCGAGGCGGACGGCACGGCAGAAGGCGCCGGGGCGCTGTCCACCCCGCTGGTCGCCGGTGGCGGGACCTGGTCCTGCCGGTCGCCCGAGGTATTGCGGTAGACGGCGCTGAAGGCCAGCGCGACCATCCCGATGCCCATCACCAGGGCGAGCAGCCAGGCCACCGGTCGGTGCCAGCGTGCGGCCCCCCGGTAGGGGCGCAGCGCGCCGCCGTGCGGCCCGTAGGGGCCGCTCTCGTAGTAGTCGCCGTCCGGACCTGGACGGTCGTCGTAGTCGCTCTCGCCGCCGTATCCGCCGCCCGGCCCGTAGCCGTCGTCGTAGAGCTCGTCGTCCAGCGGGCCGCCGCCGGAGCGGGCCCGGTGGGCCTCCGCCTCGGCGCGTGCCTCGGCCGCCGCCGACAGTCGCTCGACAGCGGAAGGTTCGTGGAAGAAGGCGGCCCGTACGAAGTCCTCGTCGAACACCACGGAGGCGAAGTCCTTGTCCGCGCCCCCGCGGTCGTCGTCGGGCTCCCAGCCGTTCGGGAACGGCCTGCCCCCCACGTCGTCCGGCACGGATTCAGCCTAGACCCGGTGGGGCGTTTTCGGCAGGGAGACCGCACATTCTCCGCATCCCGAGCTCACCTCACATGGCCGTCGCCGGTCACGATGTACTTCGTCGAGGTCAGTTCCGGCAGCCCCATCGGGCCCCTGGCGTGCAGCTTCTGGGTGGAGATACCGATCTCGGCGCCGAAGCCGAACTGGCCGCCGTCGGTGAATCGCGTCGAGGCGTTCACGGTGACCGTCGTCGAATCCACCAACTGGGTGAAACGGCGGGCCGCGGCCTGCGATGTGGTCACGATCGCCTCGGTGTGACCGGACGACCAGAGCCGGATGTGCGCCACGGCCGCGTCCAGCGACTCCACGACGCCGGCCGCGATGTCGTACGAGAGGTATTCGGTCTCCCAGTCCTCCGGCGTCGCCGGCACCACGGTGGCCTTGGACCCCTCGGCGTACTCCAGGACCCGCTCGTCGCCGTGCACGGTCACCCCCGCCTCGGCCAGCGCGTCCAGGGCCCGCGGCAGGAAGGCGTCGGCGATGTCCTTGTGGACCAGGAGCGTCTCGGCGGCGTTGCAGACGCTGGGGCGCTGTGCCTTGGAGTTGACCAGGATCTCGACGGCCATGTCGAGGTCGGTCAGCGCGTCCACGTACACATGGCAGTTGCCGGTGCCGGTCTCGATCACCGGGACGGTGGACTCCTCGACGACGGTGCGGATCAGCGAGGCGCCGCCGCGCGGGATGAGCACGTCGACCAGTCCGCGGGCGCGCATCAGCTCACGTACGGAGTCGCGGTTCTCGCCCGGCACCAGCTGCACCGCGTCGGCCGGCAGCCCGGAGCCGCCGACCGCGTCGCGCAGTACCCGGACCAGTGCGGTGTTGGACGAGCGGGCGGAGGACGAACCGCGCAGCAGGACCGCGTTGCCCGACTTCAGGCAGAGCGCGGCGGCGTCCACCGTCACGTTGGGCCGGGCCTCGTAGATGATCCCGACCACGCCGAGCGGCACCCGGACCTGTCGCAGGTCGATGCCGTTGGGCAGCGTCGAGCCGCGGACCACCTCGCCGACCGGGTCGGGCAGCGCCGCCACGTCGCGCACATCGGCGGCGATGGCGCGGATCCGCTCGGGGTTGAGGGTGAGCCGGTCGACGACCGACTCGCTGGTCCCGGCCTCGCGGGCGCGCGCCACGTCCTCTGCGTTGGCCGCGATGATGTCGCTGGTCCGTACTTCGAGCGCGTCCGCGATCGCCAGCAGCGCGTCGTCCTTCGCCGCGCGCGGAAGTGGCGCGATGTCGGCGGCTGCGGCGCGTGCCCGGTAGGCGGCCTGGGCGACCGGGGACATGTTGTCGTACGGCGAAAGCGTGGTCATGCCCGCAGAGTAGTGCGCACACTGCGGGCATCCGTCACGTATCCCGTGATGCGAGACAGCCGCCGGACGGTCAGTACGGGTGCACACCGACCGGGGCCGCCGGGGGCGGCCCGTACCCCTCGGCGATGCGCTGGTGGTACGTCTCGCGGTCGATGACCTCAAGGCCGACGATCTCCCACGGCGGCAGACCGGCGCTGGAGCGGTGCTCCCCCCACAGCCGCAGGGCGACCGCCGCCGCGTCGTGCAGGTCTCGGGCCTCTTCCCAGTAGCGGATCTCCGCGTGGTCGTTGGCGTACCGGCTGGTCAGCAGGAACGGGTGGTCGTGGGCGAGCTGTTCGAGGCCGCGTCTGACCTCCTTCAGCGGAATCTCGGCACCCGAGACGCAGAGAGTGATGTGCCACAGCTTCGACTGGGTGCGCTCCTGGCTCACCACCGTCTGTTCGGGCCGGGTGGTCCGCTCGTCCCTCCGGTCCGCGGACAACCTCCCGTCGAAGTCGGCGCCTGCTCCGACGCTGGTCAGGGCGCGGCCACCCGTTCCTCGGGGCGGCGCCCCCGGGCGCGCTCGTCTCACCGGCGGCCTCCTGTGAATGTGTTGCTGTGCTGTGTACCCCGCAGTGTCCCTGCTACAAAGTGGACCAGTCCGCGGCCCGGCGTGGGGCGGTTTTCGTGAAGGTCTCTGCCCGAAGGCCGGACTTTCAGCCGTTTCAGGGATTTGTCAGCTGTGCAGAACGACAAGATCGTCCCTGTGTACGACCTCGCGTTCGTAGGCGGGCCCGAGTTCGCGTGCCAGATCGCGGGTGGACCGGCCGAGGAGCTGCGGAATCTCCTTCGCGTCGAAGTTGACGAGCCCGCGCGCCACCGGCCGGCCGCGCAGATCGCGCAGTTCCACCGGGTCGCCCGCGGCGAACTCGCCCTCGACCGCGGCGATCCCGGCCGGCAGCAGCGAGCTGTGCCGTTCGACGACCGCCTGCACCGCACCGTCGTCCAGGGTCAGTGAGCCCTGCGGGGTGGAGGCGTGGGCGAGCCACAGCAGCCGGTCCGCGCTGCGGCGTCCGGTGCGGTGGAAGTACGTACCGGTGTCGCGGCCCGCCAGCGCGTCCGCCGCGTGGCTCGCCGATGTCAGCACGACCGGGACGCCCGCGGCGGTCGCGATCCGGGCGGCCTCGACCTTGGTGACCATGCCACCGGTCCCGACGCCCGCCTTGCCCGCGCTGCCGATGCTGACCCCGGCCAGATCGGCGGGGCCGGTGATCTCGGCGATTCGGGTGGTGCCGGGGATGCTCGGGTCGCCGTCGTAGAGGCCGTCCACGTCGGAGAGGAGGATCAGCAGATCGGCGCGGACCAGATGGGCGACGAGGGCGGCGAGCCGGTCGTTGTCGCCGAACCGGATCTCGTCGGTGGCCACGGTGTCGTTCTCGTTGACGATCGGCAGCGCGCCCATGTCCAGGAGCTGGTCGAGGGTGCGGTAGGCGTTGCGGTAATGGGCCCGGCGGCTGGTGTCGTTGCTGGTGAGGAGCACCTGGCCGACGCGTACGCCGTAGCGGGCGAAGGAAGCGGTGTAGCGCGCGACGAGCAGTCCCTGGCCGACGCTGGCGGCGGCCTGCTGCCTGGCCAGGTCCTTGGGTCTGCGGTGCAGTCCGAGCGGTGCGAGTCCGGCCGCGATGGCGCCGCTCGAGACGAGGACGACCTCCCGCTCGCCGCCGCTGCGCACCTTGGCGAGCACGTCGACGAGCGCGTCGACGCGGTCCGCGTCGAGGCCGCCTGCGGCGGTGGTGAGGGAGGAGGAACCGACCTTGACGACGATCCTGCGGGCCTCCGTGACGCCCTGCCTTGCCCCTGACACGCGTATCCCCCGTGGTTCGCCCTCGATCGGAATCCGCAATCTACGCGAGCACGGAAAACGGCGCCTTCGCATTCCGTACCGTGGACCCCGATTCGTCCGCATCCGTACCGTTCCGTATCCATCCCGCCCCGCTGCTCGTTGCAGGAGACGTCGGCATCACGACGGCAGGACTCGGCGAACTTCAGGAACAGGACGTGATCGCATGCGCCAGCTCTCCATCCCCGGGGCCTGGGTGCACGAGCCCGAGGTCATCACGGACGGCCGCGGCACCTTCCACGAGTGGTTCAGGGCCGCGGACCTGGACGCGGCGGCGGGGCATTCGCTGGGGCTCGCACAGGCCAACTTCTCCACCTCCGCCCGGGGCACGCTGCGCGGGATCCATTTCGCCGATGTGCCGCCCGGTCAGGCGAAGTACGTGAAGTGTGTGCGCGGCGCGGTGCTCGACGTGATCGTGGACGTCCGGGCCGGCTCGCCGACGTACAAGCGGTGGGAGGGGGTGCGCCTCGACGACAGCGGTCACCGTGCGGTCTATCTCGCCGAGGGGCTCGGCCACGCCTTCATGGCGCTGACGGACGACGCGAGCGTCCTCTACCTGTGCTCGCAGGGCTACGCCCCCACGCGTGAGCACGGCATCGATCCGCTCGACCCGGAGCTGGGCATCGACTGGCCGCTGGACGTGGCCCCGTTGCTCTCCGGGAAGGACGCGACCGCTCCCTCGCTGGCCGAGGCCGAGGAGCGGGGGCTGCTCCCCTCGTACGCGGAGTGCGAGGCGTACTACGCGCGGCTGCGGGCGGCCGGTCCGTCCCCGGCCGGGACGCGGGCCGGGGAGCCGGCGCTCACGACCTGACCCACGGGTGGCCGCCCGTCCGGGCACGGTTCAGGGGCGTTCCGCGGCGAGCAGCGCGGGGAACGCCTCGCCGAGCGCGGTGCGCCAGTCCTGGATGGGTTCGATCCCGGCTGCCGCGAAACGCCCCTGTGCGAGCACGCTGAACGCCGGCCGGGGCGCGGGGCGCACGAAGGCCGCGCTGGTGGTGGGGCGGACGCGGGCCGGGTCGGCGCCGAGCAGCCTGAAGATCTCCCGCGTGAAGCCGTACCAGGTCGTCTCGCCGCCACTGGTGCCGTGGTAGACGCCCGCCGGTGCGGTGCCCTCCAGCGCGGCCCGTCCGAGCCGGACCAGCCGGCCCGCCAGGTCGACGGTCCAGGTGGGCTGGCCGCGCTGGTCGTCCACCACGTCGAGGGTGTCCTTGACGCCCTCGAGCCTGATCATCGTGCGGACGAAGTTTCCGCCGCCCGCCCCGTACAGCCAGGCGGTGCGCACCACGTAGCCGGTGTCGGGGAGGGCCTCCAGGACGGCGCGTTCGCCTGCCAGTTTGGTGCGTCCGTAGGCGCTGCGGGGAGCGGTGGGGGCGTCCTCGTCGTAGGGGCGGGCGCCGTCCCCTGCGAACACGTAGTCGGTGGAGACGTGGATCAGGACGGTGCCTTGCTCGCGGCAGGCCTCGGCGAGGACGGCGGGCCCGGTGCCGTTGACCCGGTGCGCGGCGTCCTCCTGGCTCTCGGCGTCGTCGACGGCGGTCCAGGCGGCGCAGTTGACGACGACCGCGGGGCGGTGGGCGTCGAGGGCCTCGCGGACGCGGGCCGGATCGGCGATGTCCAGGGCGGCGCGGTCGGCACCGACGGCGGTGACGCCCTCGTGGTCGAGGGCGGCCAGCAGGTCCTGGCCGAGCATTCCGGCGGCTCCGGTGACCAGCCAGACCGGGCTCACAGGGCGGCCCTCTCCTTGAGCGGCTCCCACCAGTCGCGGTTCTCGCGGTACCAACGCACGGTCTCGGCGAGGCCGGTGCGAAAGTCCTTGCGTGGCTCGTAGCCGAGTTCCTCGCGGATCCTGGTGCAGTCGACGGAGTAGCGGCGGTCGTGGCCCTTGCGGTCCTCGACGTAGGTGACGTCGGTGTCCCAGTCGGCGCCGCAGGCCTCCAGGAGCAGCCCGGTGAGTTCCTTGTTGGACAGCTCGGTGCCGCCGCCGATGTTGTAGACCTCGCCCGCGCGGCCCTTGGTGCGGACGAGTTCGATGCCCTGGACGTGGTCGTCGATGTGCAGCCAGTCGCGGACGTGGGCGCCGTCGCCGTACAGCGGGACCTGCAGGCCCTCCAGCAGGTTGGTGACGAAGAGCGGGATGACCTTCTCGGGGAAGTGGTGGTGCCCGTAGTTGTTGGAGCAGCGGGTCACCCGGACGTCGAGTCCGTGGGTGCGGTGGTAGGCGAGCGCGATCAGGTCGCTCGACGCCTTCGACGCGGAGTACGGGGAGTTGGGCGCGAGGGGTTCGCTCTCGGTCCAGGAGCCCTCGTCGATAGAGCCGTAGACCTCGTCGGTGGAGATGTGCACGAAGGTCCGGATGCCGGCGAGGTGCGCGGCGTGGACGAGGGTGTGGGTTCCCACGACGTTGGTACGGATGAAGGCGGCGCCGCCGTCGATGGACCGGTCCACATGGGATTCGGCGGCGAAGTGCACCACCTGGTCGTGCCCGGCCATCAGGCCGGCGACCAGCTCCGCGTCACAGATGTCGCCCTGGACGAAGGCGAAGCCGGGGTGGTCGCGCACGTCGTCGAGGTTGGCCGGAATGCCCGCGTAGGTGAGCTTGTCGAGGACGGTGACGGTCACGTCACCGGGTCCGTCGGGGCCCAGCAGCGTGCGGACGTAGTGCGAGCCGATGAAACCGGCCCCGCCGGTCACCAGGATGTCGGTCGTCATGAGGAGATCTGCACCTTGCTGTGGTCGCCGAGGACGAGACGGTGGGCGGAGGGGCTCCGGGGCGCGGGGGTCACCTCGACCTCGTGGCCGATGAGGGAGGCCTCCACGCGGCGGACGCCGTCGATCGAGGCGCCCCGCAGGACGATGGAGTACTCGATCTCGCTGTCCTCGATCCGGCACTCCTGGGCGACCGAGGTGAAGGGTCCGACGTAGGCGTCGCTGATCACCGAGCGGGCGCCGATGATGGCGGGCCCCACGATCCGGCTGCGGGTGACGCGGGCTCCCGGTTCGATCCGCACCCGGCCGATGATCTCGCTCTCGTCGTCGACGTGGGCGCCCTCGGTGGACGGTTCGACCGTCTCCAGGACGGTCCGGTTGACCTCCAGCATGTCGGTGACGTTACCGGTGTCCTTCCAGTACCCGCGGATCATGGTGGAGCGGACGTCGCGTTCCTGGTCGATCAGCCACTGGATGGCGTGGGTGATCTCCAGCTCGCCGCGCCAGGAGGGGCGGATGGAGCGGACCGCCTCGTGGATGACCCGGGTGAAGAGGTAGACGCCGACGAGCGCCAGATCGCTCTTGGGCTCCCGGGGCTTCTCCTCCAGGGCCACCACCCTGCCGTCCCCGTCGAGCTCGGCGACACCGAACGAGGTCGGGTCGGGCACCTGGGTCAGCAGGATCTGGGCGTCGGGCCGGTCCGTCCGGAAGCCCTCGACCAGGCCGGTGATCCCGCCGATGATGAAGTTGTCCCCGAGGTACATGACGAAGTCCTCGTCGCCCAGGAAGCGCTGGGCGATCAGTACCGCGTGCGCGAGGCCGAGCGGCTCGGACTGCGGGATGTAGGTGACGTCGATACCGAACCGGGAACCGTCGCCGACCGCCGCGCGGATCTCCTCCTCGGTGTCGCCCACGATGATGCCGACCTCGGTGATGCCGGCTTCCGCGATGGCCTCCAGGCCGTAGAACAGCACCGGTTTGTTCGCCACCGGAACCAGCTGTTTGGCCGAGGTGTGGGTGATGGGACGGAGCCGGGTGCCTGCCCCACCGGAAAGTACGAGAGCCTTCACTGATTCTGCCCCCACGATGAGATGGCGGTCCTGTCGCGGCTGCGACCTGTCGGGCGACCTTACTTAGATTCGTCGTCCCATCTGTGGCGAAACAGCCCTCTCGGCCCGTTACCGACACATCCGGACGAAAAGCGGCGGTCGCCCGTAACCGCATAACGCCATTTCACGCACGGCCCACTCCCCTGCGCGCAATCACATTCACTTGGCGTCGAACTGAACTACGGGTGAACCCGGCCGTCGGATTTGACACCGATGTCCCGCGGCAGATGCGGAGTGGTCACCACTTTCAGGGACACATCCTGCGAATTCACGAACTCCGAATTTGGTTGCGCCCAAGCGCCTTCTTCTCACAGAACTTTCACGTTCGTCTCATGAACGGAGGAGCCGCCCTCCATATGGTGGGGCCCCTGAACCCTCATGCCCCCGGGCGTCCGGTCAGGGACCGGACCATCCCGGCCGGACCGGCCGACACGTCGGCGCGGCCCCCACCGCGCACGTGAGCGCTCGCGCTCTTTGGAGTCCCCCAGTGCAACCACTCCCCCCGGTCCTGCGGTACGCCGCGAAGGCCCTCCCCGTCGTCGTACTGGCCGCGTCCTTCGTCGCTCAGGCCGCCGCGGCCGCTCTGGCGCACATCGCGCTGCTCATCACGGCGACGGCCGCCAACGTGGTGGCCGAAGCGGCCCTGCACCGATGGCAGCCCGGCCAGGTCTCCCTGCTCGCCAAGGTCCGGGCCGATGTCCTGGTCCGCCGGCTGACCTGTGACTTCCTGCTGGTCGTGGGGCTGCTCCGACTGGCCGGGTTCCACCGGGAGACGGCGTATCTCCCCCTCGTCCTCGGTCTGCTGCTCTTCTACGCGCTGCACTTCGCCGGCCACGCGGCGGCGATCCGGGTGCGCGGCACGCGGACCATGCCGCTGCTCACCCGCAACATCGACGCCTCCGCCCTGCGGATCACCCCGGCGCCCCCGGCCCTGCTGATGCGCCGTCACGGGCCGCGCCTGCTGCGCTTCGGCCTGCCCGCGACCGTGGGCCTGCTGGTGTCGGCGGCGAGCGACAGGCCGCAGTTCGCCGCGGCGGGCATCGCGCTGTCGATGGTGCTCGCCACCGTCTCGCTGGCCGAGCTGGTGTGGTGCCTGGTCCGCCGCCGCCCGGCGTCACAGGAGGAGGCGCTGGACTGGTTCGACGGCTGGCTCGCCGACTACCGGCCGACGGTCGGCATGTACTTCTCCGGCGGCGTCTCCTCCGCCTACCAGGCCAACATGTGGCTCGACGCGCTGGCCGGGCTGGACGGCCGGCCCGTCATCGTGCTGCGCGAGCGGTTCATGATGCAGCGGATCGGTGCGACGGACATCCCGATCGTGTGCATCCCGAAGGTCGCCCACCTGCTCCGCCTGGAGCAGTCCTCCCTCAAGCTGCTGATCCACCCCGCGAACTCCGGCAAGACCTCGCAGGTCCTGCGCATACCGTCGATCAAGCACGCCTTCGTCAACCACGGCGAGAGCGACAAGCTCTCCAGCTGCAATCCGTACGCGAAGGCGTACGACGAGGTGTGGGTCGCCGGACCGGCGGCGCGCGAACGCTACGCGCAGGCCGACGTCGGCATCGATGACGGCGACGTGGTGGAGATCGGCCGCCCTCAGCTCGCCCCGATCGCCCCGTACGCGGGCCCGCCCGCCGGTGCGCACACGACCGTGCTCTACGCCCCCACGTGGGAGGGCTGGGACGGCAATCCGGGCAACACCTCGATCGTCCTGGCCGGCGAGAACATCGTCCGGGAACTGCTGGCCGACCCGGGCGTCCGGCTGCTCTACAAGCCGCACCCGATGACGGGCTCCGTCGACCCCCGGGCCGGTGCCGCCAACGACCGCGTCCAGGCCCTGATCCACGAGGCCAACCGCGGCCGCACCGGTCCGCGTCCCGGCCCACAGGCCGCCGCCGAGCTGGCCCGGCGGACCGCGGAGCTGCACGCCCTGACCGCCTCCTCGTTCCGGCAGGACGCGGACGACGCGGAACGCATGCTGGTGCAGGGCACCCCGGAACCGGGCCGGGCCGAGGCCGTCGCCGCCGCGAGGGGGGCCTGGGAGGCGGCCCACTGGGCATCGCTCCCCGAGGCCGAGCACCAGATCATCACGGGGCCGGAGCCCTCGCTCTACTCCTGTTTCAACGAGGCGGACCTGCTGATCAGCGATGTGTCGAGCGTGGTCACGGACTACCTGGCGAGTGCGAAGCCGTACGCCGTGGCGAACACCAGCGACATGACCGAGGAGCTCTTCCGCGAGGCGTTCCCGACCGTCCGCGCGGCGACGATCCTGACCCCGGACGCGGCGGCCGTCGCCGCTCTCGTCGACTCGGTGCGCCGCCCGGCGGAGGACGGGCCGGCCGAGGCGCGCGCCGCTCTGAAGCTGCGTCTCCTCGGCCCCTCGGACCCTCCGTCCCAGGTGCGCTTCGCCGAGGCGGCGCTCAGCCTGTGCGAGGTATCGGACGAGCACCGGGTACGGATGTCGAACCGGCTGCTTCCGGCGATCCCGGCCCAGCGCGGAGCGCTGGAGGAGGCGCAGGCGGCCGAGGAGCGGCTGGAGGCGGCGCCCGAGGGATAGGGCGCGTCCCACGTATCCCGCCCGGCACGACTGAGGCCCGGCGCCCCTTTCCGGAAGGGGCGCCGGGCCTCGGCCGTACTGGCTCTACGGGTGGCGGTGGCGCCAGCCCTGCCAGGCGGAGTCGATCATCTCGTCCACGCCGTACCGGGCCGACCAGCCCAGCTCGGCGCGGATCCGGTCGGCGCCGGCGACCACCCGGGCCGGGTCACCGGCGCGGCGGGCGGTCACCTCGGGGGTGACGTCGCCGTTGTCCGTCACCTCGAGGATCCGGTCGACCATCTCGCGTACGGAACTGCCCTCGCCGCGGCCGATGTTGAGCGTGAGGTCCGTGCCGCTCTCCGCGTCCTCCAGCCGGCGCGCGGCCGCGAGGTGGGCGGATGCGATGTCCTCGACGTGGATGTAGTCGCGGATGCAGGTGCCGTCGGGCGTCGCGTAGTCGTCGCCGAAGATCCGCGGGCCCTCACCGGCCTCCAGTCGTTCGAAGACCATCGGGATGAGGTTGAACACCCCGGCGTCGGCCAGCTCGGGCGACGCCGCACCGGCCACGTTGAAGTAGCGGAGCGAGGCGCAGCGCAGCCCGTGGGCGCGGGCGGCCGCGTGGATCAGCCACTCGCCGACGAGTTTGGTCTCGCCGTACGGGCTCATCGGCGCACAGGGGGTGTCCTCGGTGACGAGGGCGACGTCGGGCATGCCGTAGACGGCGGCGGACGAGGAGAACACCAGCCGGTCGACGCCCGCGTCGACCATGCTCTCCAGCAGCACCTCCAGGCCGGTCACGTTCTCCCGGTAGTAGTGGAGGGGGCGCTCGACGGACTCGCCCACCTGCTTCTTGCCCGCGATGTGCACCACACCGGTCACACCGTGGTCGCGGATCGTCGCGTCGAGCGTCTGACGGTCGAGCACACTGCCGGTCACCAGGGGCACCCCCGCGGGCACGTTCTCGGCGTTCCCGGTCGACAGGTCGTCGTACACCACGACCTGCTGACCGCCCGCGAGCATCGCGCGCACGACGTGTGCACCGATGTATCCCGCCCCGCCCGTAACCATCCAGGTCATTCGTGCGTCTCCCTGTCCGAGGTCCTACCGTCCGCTTCACTCTACGTGCACGGAAAGTCGGATCGGCGGACCGGGCCTCACCGCTCATAGGAGGCTGACAGGGATCAATTACGCTGTCCGGGTGCTGGACGCCTCCGCACTGCCCAACGGTGCGCGCCGCGCCCCTCGCACAGACCCTCGCACAGCTCTCTGGACTGGTGGACGATGCCCCGACTGACACTCATCGTGCCTGCGTACAACGTGCAGGGGTACATCGGGGAGTGTCTCGACTCCGTGCTCGAGCAGGACTTCACCGACTTCGAGGTCATCGGTGTGGACGACTGCTCGCCGGACGGCTCGGGCGCGATCCTCGACACATACGCGGAACGCGACTCCCGGATCCGTGTGCTCCACCTCACCGAGAACGTGGGTCTGGGACACGCGCGCAACGCGGGTATCGACGAGGCCGTCGGTGACTACCTGGTCTTCCTCGACAGCGACGACACGCTGGCCCCGGGCTCACTGGCGGCCATCGCGGCCCGTCTCGACGCGACGGACGACCCCGACGTCCTGATCTACGACTACACCCGCACCTACTGGGACGGACGGCTGCTGCGCAACAAGCGCGCGGAGCTGCTGGACGAGAGCGGCCCCGACGTCTTCGCGCTGGCGGACCGGCCGCAGCTGCTGGATCTGCTGCAGATCGTCTGGAACAAGGCCTACCGCCGCGATTTCGTCACCCGGCACGGCTTCCGGTTCCCGCCCGGGTATTACGAGGACGCGCCGTGGACGTACTCCTCGCTGATCTCGGCGGAGCGCATCGCCGTCCTGGACCGTTCCTGTGTGCTGTACCGGCAGCGGCGCGAGGGCGGAAACATCCTCCGCACGGTGAGCCGCAAGCATTTCGACGTCTTCGATCAGTACGACCGCGTTTTCGCCTATCTGGACGGGCGGCCGGATCTCGATTCCTGGCGACCGGCGCTCTTCAGGAAAATGGTCGACCACTTTCTGACCGTCCTGGAAAAGCCGGGCCGCCTTCCGCAGAAGGCACGGGCGGAGTTCTTCCACCGTGCGGCCAAGGACTACCGGAGCCGCCTTCCGGAGGGCTTCGAGCGGCCGGCCGGCGGGAAGGGTTACAAGTACGCGCTGCTGGGCCTCGACTCCTACTCGGCGCTGGTCGGTGTCACCCGGGTCAACAACGTGCGCAACCGGGCCCGGCTCGGCGGCCGGGCCCGCGCCGGCCGGGCCAAGCGCGCCGCCCTGGGGATGTTCTACAAGTCCCAGCTGCGCCTGCCGCTGGACGACAACCTCGCGGTGTTCTCCGCGTACTGGGGCCGCGGCTACGCCTGCAACCCGGCGGCCATCGAGGCGGAGCTCGGCCGGCTCGCGCCCGGCATGCGCCGGGTCTGGGCGGTCAGGTCGGAGCACCGCGACCGGGTGCCCAAGGGCGTCGAGGCCGTGGTGGTCGGGTCCCGCGAGTACTGGTCGGTGATGGCGCGCGCGAAGTACCTGACGAACAACGTGAACTTCGGCGACACCGTGATCAAGCGCGAGGGCCAGATCCATCTGCAGACCCATCACGGCACCCCGCTGAAGACGATGGGGCTCGACCAGGCCCAGTACCCGGCGTCCACCAGCATGGACATGGAGAAGCTCCTCAGCCGGTGCGACCGGTGGGACTACAGCCTGTCCGCCAACCGGTTCTCCACGACCGTGTGGGAGCGGGTGTACCCCTGCCGGTACGCCTCGCTGGAGACCGGCTACCCGCGCAACGACGTCCTGCTCAACTCCACCGCGGCGGACGTCGCCCGGATCCGGCACGGACTCGGTCTGGCGGACGGCTCGACGGCCTTCCTCTACGCGCCGACCCACCGCGAGTACCAGAAGTCCTTCACCCCGCGGCTGGACCTGCCGAAGCTGGCCGAGGAGCTGGGCCCCGACGTCACCCTGCTGGTGCGCGGGCACTACTTCTACAAGCCGACCGGCCGCCTCGCCGACCTCCAGGCCAGCGGCCGGATCATCGACGTCTCCGCGCACGCGAACGTCGAGGAGCTCTACCTCGCGGCGGACGCCCTCGTGACGGACTACTCCTCGGCGATGTTCGACTACGCCAACCTGGACCGGCCGATCGTGATCTACGCCGACGACTGGGACACCTACCGGGTCGTGCGCGGCACCTACTTCGACCTGATGGCGGAGCCGCCCGGTGCCGTGGCGACCAGCCAGGAGCAGCTCGCCGCGGTCCTCGGTTCCGGGGAGTGGCGGAGCGAGAGGTCGGCGGGGCTCCGGCAGGCCTTCCGGGAGCGGTACTGCGACTACGACGACGGCCGCGCCGCGGAACGTGTCGTGCGCCGGGTGTTCCTGGGCGAAGAGACGCTGCTCCCGGTCGTCCCGCTCGCGGAGCGCACCCCGGCGCCCTCCCCCGCCGAGGCGCTGGACCAGGCCGGCCGCTCCTGACGGACGGGCGGCGCCCGGTTCACGGGCACCCCGGAAAACACGCGGTCCCGGCTCCCCCAAGGGAACCGGGACCGGCGGAGTCATACCCGCGCGTTACGCGAACGGGTCGAACTCCTGGTACTCCTTGCTGACTTCGTCGCGCTCGTCCTCGCGGTCGCGGCGGCGCTGGGCGGCCGGGCGCGGCTCCTCGAGGCGGTGGTCCTCACCGCGGCGGCCGAGCATCTCCGCACCGGCCGACACCGTCGGCTCCCAGTCGAAGACGACGGCGTTGTCCTCGGCACCGATGGCCACGCCGTCACCGGCGCGGGCGCCGGCCTTGCGGAGCGCGTCCTCGACACCGAGCCGGTTCAGCCGGTCCGCCAGGTAGCCGACGGCCTCGTCGTTGTTGAAGTCGGTCTGGCGCACCCAGCGCTCGGGCTTCTCGCCGCGCACCCGGTAGATGCCGTCGTCCTCGAGCACCACGGTGAAGCCGGCGTCGTCCACGGCCTTGGGCCGGATGACGATACGGGTCGCCTCCTCCACCGGCTTGGCCGCACGCGCCTCGGCGATGACACCGGCCAGCGCGAAGGAGAGCTCCTTCAGGCCGGTGCGGGCCACGGCCGACACCTCGAAGACGCGGTAGCCGCGGGCCTCCAGGTCCGGGCGGATCATGTCCGCGAGGTCCTGGCCGTCCGGGATGTCGATCTTGTTGAGGACGACGATGCGGGGCCGGTCGTCCAGGCCGCCGTACAGCTTCAGCTCCTCCTCGATCATGTCGAGGTCGGAGACGGGGTCGCGGTCGGACTCCAGCGTCGCGGTGTCCAGTACGTGCACGAGCACCGAGCAGCGCTCGACGTGGCGCAGGAACTCCAGGCCGAGGCCCTTGCCCTGGCTGGCGCCCGGGATCAGGCCCGGGACGTCGGCGATGGTGTAGACGGTGCTGCCCGCGGTGACGACACCCAGGTTCGGGACCAGGGTGGTGAACGGGTAGTCGGCGATCTTCGGCTTGGCGGCCGACAGGACCGAGATCAGCGAGGACTTCCCGGCGCTCGGGTAGCCCACGAGGGCCACGTCGGCGACGGTCTTCAGCTCCAGGACGATGTCCCGGCTCTCACCGGGCTCGCCGAGCAGCGCGAAGCCGGGGGCCTTGCGCCGGGCGGAGGCCAGCGCGCCGTTGCCGAGGCCGCCGCGGCCGCCCTGGCCGGCGACGAACATGGTGCCCTGGCCGACCAGGTCGGCGAGCACGTTGCCGTCCTTGTCGAGCACGACGGTGCCGTCCGGCACGGGCAGGATCAGGTCCTGGCCCTCCTTGCCGGTGCGGTTGTCGCCCGCGCCGGGCTGGCCGTTGGTGGCCTTGCGGTGGGGGTGGTGGTGGTAGTCCAGGAGCGTGGTGACGGCCTGGTCGACGATCAGGGTGACATCGCCGCCACGCCCGCCGTTGCCGCCGTCCGGGCCACCGAGCGGCTTGAACTTCTCACGGTGAACGGAGGCGCAGCCGTGGCCCCCGTTACCCGCGGCGGCATGCAGCTCGACGCGGTCCACGAAGGTGGTCATGGTTGGAACCTCCAGTTACATACATGCAGAAATGTCTCGCTCATGCCCCTGTAGGAGCAACACGCGAAAGGCGGACCCACTTCCCGGTACAGGAAGTGAGGTCCGCCTCCACGTCAAACCGCTCTACGAGCGCCGAGGATTCAGCCGGCGATCGGAACGATGTTCACGACCTTGCGGCCACGGTGCGTGCCGAACTCGACCGCACCGGCGGCGAGGGCGAACAGCGTGTCGTCGCCGCCACGGCCGACGCCCGTGCCCGGGTGGAAGTGGGTGCCGCGCTGGCGGACCAGGATCTCACCGGCGTTGACGGCCTGACCGCCGAAGCGCTTCACGCCGAGCCGCTGAGCATTGGAATCGCGCCCGTTCCGAGTGGACGATGCGCCCTTCTTATGTGCCATGTCTCCTCAGTCCCTTACTTCGCAGCCGCGGGGATACCGGTGACCTTGATCGCCGTGTACTGCTGGCGGTGACCCTGGCGACGGCGGTAGCCGGTCTTGTTCTTGTAGCGAAGGATGTCGATCTTCGCGCCCTTGTGGTGGTCCACGATCTCGGCCTGGACCTTGATGCCGTCAAGCACCCACGGGTCGCTGGTCACGGCGTCGCCGTCGACAACGAGCAGGGTAGAGAGCTCTACCGTGTCGCCAACACTGGCGGTGGGAATCTTGTCAACCTCAACGATGTCGCCGACAGCAACCTTGTGCTGGCGACCACCGCTGCGCACGATGGCGTACACGCGGATCTCACTCTCACTCGAAGCGGAAACCTCTGAAGCCAGCCGCTCACACGGGTCCGGGGACCCGTGATGATCCGGATTGGACGAGCGGCCTCTCCCGTACGAGCGGGAGGTCAGTGCTCAGAGGTGTGGCGAAACAAACGCCGACGGTCAAGATTACGGGGCCCGGGACAGCCCGGTCAAACCGGGCCCCGGATTCAGGCCCCGGCGGCTGTGACGTAGTCGGCGTAGGCGTCCCTGATCCCGTCGGCGGACAGGTTCAGGTGTTCCAGGACGGTGTACCGGCCCGGCCTGGTCCGGGGTGCGAACTCGACCACCGAGACGAACTCGTCCACGGTGAATCCGATCTCCTGCGCGGTGACGGGAAGCCCGTGGCGCCGCAGCGTCTCGGTCATCCGCACGGACTCCTGACGGGCGCCGCGCAGGTGCATCGCGAACGCCGCCCCCAGGCCGCACTGCTCGCCGTGGCTGGCCGCCCGCTTGGGGAAGAGCAGGTCGAAGGCGTGGTTGATCTCGTGGCAGGCGCCGGAGGCGGGCCGGCTGTCGCCGGCGACCGACATCGAGATACCGGTGAGTACCAGCCCCTCAGCCAGCACCTGGAGGAAGCTGTCGTCGCCCAGCTCCCCGGGGTGGCGCAGCACGGCCTCGCCGGCCTGCCGGGCCATCGCCGCGGCCAGCCCGTCGATGTCCTCGCCGTTGACCCGGTGGGCGAGCTCCCAGTCCGCGACGGCGGAGATGTTGGAGAGCGCGTCCCCGATCCCGGACCGCACGAAGCGGACCGGGGCCTCCCGGATGATGTCGAGGTCGATGACGACGGCGATCGGGTTCGGCACCCCGTACGAGCCGCGGCCCGCGTCGTTGTCCAGCGTGGCCACCGGTGAGCACAGGCCGTCGTGGGACAGGTTCGTCGCGACGGCGACCAGGGGCAGCCCGATGCGCGCAGCGGCGAACTTCGCACAGTCGATGATCTTGCCGCCGCCGAGGCCGACCACGGCGTCGTACCGCCCGGACTTCATGGCCTCGGCCAGCTTGACGGCGTCGTTCAGCGTGCCGCCGCCGACCTCGAACCAGGAGGCACCGGGCAGGCTGTCCGACAGCCGCTCCCGCAGGGCCCGGCCGGAACCCCCGCTTATCGCGACCGCCAGCTTCCCCGAGCCGGAGATGCGCTGGTCGGCGAGGACCCCTGCCAGGTCGGCCAGCGCACCCGCCCGGATGTCGACGACGACCGGCGCCGGGATCAGCCGGGTCAGTACTGGCACGCGATCTTCCTGCCCTTGGCCAGGTCCTCGTGGTTGTCGATCTCGACCCAGTTCACGTCGCCGATCGGCTCCACGTCGACCTTGAAGCCGCGGTTGACGAGCTCCTGGTAGCCGTCCTCGTAGTACAGGTCCGGGTCGCGCTCGAAGGTGGTCCTCAGCGCGTCGGCGAGCTCCTCGGCCGCCTCGCCCTCGATGAGGGTGACACCGATGTACTCACCGGTGGCGTCGGCCGGGTCCATCAGCTTGGTGATCCGCCGGACACCCTTCTCGGGGTCGGCGACGACCTTCATCTCCTCGTCGGCGAGCTGCTTCACCGTGTCGAGGGCGAGGATGATCTTCTTGCCGTCACCGCGGGCGGCGAGCAGCGTCTTCTCGACGGAGACCGGGTGAACGGTGTCGCCGTTGGCGAGGATCACGCCGTCCTTGAGCGCGTCACGGCCGCACCAGAGGGAGTAGGCGTTGTTCCACTCCTCGGCCTTGTCGTTGTCGATCAGCGTGAGGGTGACGCCGTACTTCGCCTCCAGGGCCGCCTTGCGCTCGTACAGGGCCTCCTTGCGGTAGCCCACGATGATCGCGACGTCGGTCAGCCCGACCTCGGCGAAGTTGCCCAGCGTCAGGTCGACGACGGTCAGGCTCTCCTCGTCGCCCTCGGGGCCGACGGGCACCAGGGCCTTGGGAAGCGTGTCGGTGTAGGGGCGCAGACGGCGGCCGGCGCCGGCCGCCAGAATCATGCCGATCATGAGGGTTCTCCTTGGTCCTTGGTGCGTGTGTCTCGGGTGGGTCCGGGTGCCGTGCGGGCGGGCCGGCTCAGAGCTCGGCCGCTACGTAACCGCGCAGCCAGGTACGGAAGTCGGGGCCCAGGTCCTCGCGCTCGCAGGCGAGTCTGACGATGGCCCGCAGGTAGTCGCCGCGGTCCCCGGTGTCGTAGCGGCGGCCGCGGAAGACGACGCCGTGCACCGGGCCGCCCAGCTCCTCGTCGACGGCCAGTTGCTGGAGCGCGTCCGTCAGCTGGATCTCGCCGCCCCGTCCCGGCTCCGTCCTGTGCAGCACACCGAAGACGGCGGGGTCCAGGACGTACCGTCCGATGACGGCGAGGTTGCTGGGCGCGTCGGCGGGGTCCGGCTTCTCGACCAGTCCGGTGACCCGGACGACATCGCTCTCCGGGGTGGCTTCCACCGCGGCGCACCCGTACAGGTGGACCTGTTCGGGCGCGACCTCCATCAGCGCGACGACGCTGCCGCCCTCGCGCTCCTGGATCTCGGTCATCCGGGCCAGCAGCGGGTCGCGCGGATCGATCAGGTCGTCGCCGAGCAGCACCGCGAACGGCTCGTCTCCGACGTGCGGCTCCGCGCACAGCACGGCGTGGCCGAGGCCTCGGGGGTCGCCCTGGCGGACGTAGTGCATGGTCGCCAGATCGCTGGACTCCTGGACCCGCACCAGCCGTTCGTCGTCGCCCTTGCGGGTGAGCGCCGTCTCCAGCTCGTAGTTCCGGTCGAAGTGGTCCTCCAGGGCACGCTTGTTGCGCCCCGTGATCATCAGCACGTCGCTCAGCCCCGCCGCTGCGGCCTCCTCCACGACGTACTGGATCGCGGGCTTGTCGACCACCGGCAGCATCTCCTTGGGAGTCGCCTTCGTCGCCGGCAGGAACCGGGTACCGAGCCCGGCGGCCGGTATGACGGCCTTCTGGATCTTGCGCATGTGCTCAGACTTCCGTGTCCACTGGGAAGGTTGCGGGCCGGCCGGGGCGGCAGTACGCAGCCGGCCCGGCTCCTGTGACGGAACCGGTCCGGCTGCGTATCCGCGCACGGTTACGGGGCTTGTCAGGCCTCGTCGGCCGAAGCCGTGACGGCGGACGGCGACTCCTGCTCCGCCGCCACCGTCTTCTTCGCCGACGCCTTCTTGGCCGTCGTCTTCTTCGCGGCGGTCTTCTTGGCTGCCGTCTTCGTGGTGGCGGCCTTCTTGGCGGTGGCCTTCTTGGCGGTCTTGCGGGCCGCCTTCTTGGCCGGTGCGGCCTCGGGCTCGGCGTCGGACGCCGCCGCGGACTCGGAATCGGCGGGGGCCGTCACCACGACGACCTCGGCCTCGTCCGTACCGGCCGGGGAACCGGCGGGCGCGGTGGCCTTACGGGTCGCCCGGCGCCGGGCACGCGGCGGTGCGGCCGGCTCCTCGGCCGGGGCCTCCGCGTGCGGGGCCTCGACGACCGGGTCCTCCGCGGCGACCGGGTCCGCGTCGGACACCGGCTCCTCCGCGGCCGCGGGCACCGGCTCGGCCGGAACCTGCTCGGCCGGGGCCGGGGAGCCCGCCGGAGCGGTCGCCTTGCGTGTCGCCCGGCGACGGGTACGGCCCTGGGGCGCCTCGGCTGCCGGGGTCTCGGCGGCCGGCTCCGGGGTGGGCTCGGGCTCCACGACCGGCTCCGGCTCCGCGACCGGTTCGGCCGCCGGAGCCGGCGCGGACGCCGACTTCGGGGCACCGGCCGGGGCCGTCGCCTTGCGCGTCGCCCGGCGGCGGCCACGGCCGCGACCGGCTGCCGCCTCCGCCTCGGCCGGGCTGCTGTACAGCTCCTCGTCCGCGACGAACTCCGGCTCGGGGAGCGCCACCGGGGCTGCGACCTCGGCCGCGACCTCCGCCTCGGTCTCGGACTCGTGGTCCTGCTCGTGCTCGTGCTCGTGACCGTGGTCCTGCTCGTGGTCCTGACCCGAACCGCCGCGGCGCTTCTTGGCCCGCTTGCCGTTGCCACCGCCGCCGCCCGCCGAGGTGGGCTGCTCCATGTGCACGATCACGCCGCGCCCGTTGCAGTGGACGCAGGTCTCGGAGAAGGACTCCAGCAGACCCTGGCCGACCCGCTTACGGGTCATCTGGACCAGGCCGAGCGAGGTGACCTCGGCGACCTGGTGCTTCGTACGGTCGCGTCCCAGGCACTCCAGCAGACGCCGCAGCACCAGGTCCCGGTTGGACTCCAGCACCATGTCGATGAAGTCGACGACGACGATGCCGCCGAGGTCGCGCAGCCGCAGCTGGCGCACGATCTCCTCGGCCGCCTCCAGGTTGTTCTTGGTGACGGTCTCCTCGAGGTTGCCGCCCTGACCGGTGAACTTGCCGGTGTTGACGTCGACGACGACCATCGCCTCGGTCTTGTCGATCACCAGCGAGCCGCCGCTCGGCAGATAGACCTTGCGGTCCAGCGCCTTCATGAGCTGCTCGTCGATCCGGTACGTCGCGAAGATGTCGACCTCGGAGGTCCACCGCGACAGCCGGTCCGTCAGGTCCGGCGCCACGTGCGAGACGTAGCCGTGGATGGTGTCCCACGCCTCGTTGCCGCTGACGATGACCTTGGAGAAGTCCTCGTTGAAGATGTCGCGGACGACCCGGACGGTCATGTCCGGCTCGCCGTAGAGCAGGGTCGGCGCGTTGGAGCTGCCGCTGCTCTTCGACTTCTTCTGGATGTCCTCCCACTGCTGCTGGAGCCGCTCGACGTCGCGGCGCAGCTCGTCCTCGCTGGCACCCTCCGCGGCGGTGCGCACGATGACGCCCGCGTCCTCGGGGACGATCTTCTTGAGGATGGTCTTGAGCCGGGCGCGCTCGGTGTCGGGCAGCTTGCGGCTGATCCCGGTCATCGAGCCCTCGGGCACGTAGACGAGGTAGCGGCCGGGCAGCGAGACCTGGCTGGTCAGGCGGGCGCCCTTGTGACCGATCGGGTCCTTCGTCACCTGGACGAGGACGGACTGGCCGGACTTGAGCGCGGTCTCGATGCGGCGCGGCCCGTGGGCCATGCCGAGCGCCTCGAAGTTGACCTCACCGGCGTACAGGACGGCGTTGCGGCCCTTGCCGATGTCGACGAAGGCGGCCTCCATGGACGGCAGGACGTTCTGGACCTTGCCCAGGTAGACGTTGCCGACGTAGCTGGTGGCCTGCTCCTTGTTGACGTAGTGCTCGACGAGCACGTTGTCCTCGAGGACGCCGATCTGGGTGCGCTCGCCGTTCTGGCGGACGACCATGACGCGCTCGACGGCCTCGCGGCGGGCCAGGAACTCCGCCTCGGTGATGATCGGGACGCGGCGGCGGCCCTGCTCGCGGCCCTCGCGGCGGCGCTGCTTCTTGGCCTCCATACGGGTCGAGCCCTTGATGGACTGGACCTCGTCGAAGCCGGTGCCGGGCTCGCGCTCGGCTTCCTTCTTCCGCGGCTCGCGGACCTTGACGACGGTGCGCTCGGGGTCGTCCGTGCCGTTCTCGCCGTCGGACGAGGAGTCACCACTGCGACGGCGGCGACGGCGCCGGCGCCGGCTGCTGCTCGACCCGGACGCACCGGAGTCGTTGTCGTCGTGCTCGTCGTCGCCCTCGTCCTCGGACTCGTGGGCACGCTCGGGCTCGTCGTCGGAGCTGTCGGAGGCGTCCGCGTCGTCGTGGTGCTGCTCGGCGTTCTCGTCCTCGGCGGACTCACCGCGGCGACGGCGGCGGCCACCGCGACGGCGGCGGCGCGAGGGCCGGTCGCCGTACTCGTCGTTGTCATCGCCGTCGTGCTCGTTGTCGTTCTCGTTCGAGGGCTCGTCCTCGGCCTGCTCCTCCACCGCGGCGGCCGCCGGGGCGGGAGCGGCTGCGGGCTCGGCATCGGCGGACTCACCGCGACGGCGGCGACGGCGGCGCGAACCACCCTGCGGGGCCGTCTCGGCGGGCGCCGGGGCCTCGGCGGCCGGGGTCTGCTCCTCGGCCGTCGTGATCTCGTCCTCGGGCTCATCGGCGGCCGGGGCGGGCGGCTGGGCGGCGGCTGCCGCGGCTGCCGTCTCCGGGGTCTGGAACATCGGCTCGGCGAAGACCGGGGCCTGGAACACGGCCACGGCGGGGCGCTCGGCCCGACGGCTCCGGCGCGCGGGCTCCTCGACCTTGCCGGTGAACTCGGGACGGCCCGCCGCAGCGGTGGCCCGGCGGCGCTGACGGCCGCGCGGGGCGGCCTCCTCGACCTCGGCGGTCTCGGCTGCCAGTTCCTCCACGGCGGCCTCGGGGAGGCTCTCGCCGGTCTGGGTCTCGGTGCGGTCCTCGGTGGCCTCGGCGGCCTGCGGGGCGCCCTCGGGGGCGGTGGCCTTGCGGGAGGCGCGGCGACGGCCGCGCGGCTGCTCGGTGGTCTCGGCCGGCTCGGCCGCCGGGGCGACCTCCGCGGGCTCGGCGGCCACGACGGGCTCGGCGCTCTCGGTGCGAACGGCCTGCGGGGCACCGGCCGGGGCGGAAGCCCTGCGCCGGGTACGGCCGCGCGGCGCCTCGGCGGCGGGCTCGGCAGCGGCGGGCTCGGGGCTCTCCGCCGCCGCGGTCTCCTCGACGATCTCGACGGCCTCGGCGGCCTGCGGGGCACCCGCCGGAGCGGTGGCCTTGCGGGAGGCACGACGACGACGCGGCGCCTCGACGACCGGCTCAGCCACGGCCTCGTCCTCGACCGGCTCAACAGGCGCGGCAGCCACAACCGGCTCCACGACCTCAGCGGCCTCGGCAGCCTGCGGAGCACCCGCAGGAGCGGTGGCCTTGCGGACCGCCCGGCGCCGCGGACGGGCGGGCGGTGCGGCCTCGGTGGTGTTCTCGGGGGTGGTGTCCGACTCTCCGGCGTCAACGGCCGGTATGGCCGGCGCTTCGGTCGCGCCCTGCGCGCCCGACGGCGGGCCGGCCGGGCGGGATGCCGCGCGGCGCCTGCGGCGCGGCGGCAGCTTGTCCCCGGGGGTGTTGTTGTCTTCTGCGTTCCCGGTCGTGCCGGGTTCGGTGGGCTCGAGCATGCGGGCGGTTCTCCCGTCGCGCTCCCGGGCGCCGCGTCTGATTCCGGTCCGGCATGGTCCGCGTGGTGTACGCGGTACCGCCGTCCGGGGCGCGGGCGCCGCACGGGGGCTGAATGTCTGGCTCGCCGGTTCCGTACACGGTGTGCGTACGGCCTGGCGAAAGTCTTATGGGTCTGCGCGCGGCCCGGCCCAGGTGGCTCCCGAGTCCGAGGGCTGCGCTACAACGACCGCCTTACGCGGAACCTGCACCTTCCGGCGCCGTCGCGACGGCGGTCCCGGCGGCCGTGGGTGTAGCGGCCGGAGCTGCCTCGCGGTCAGGCGCGAGCGGGTCGGTCACCGTGCCGGACTCCTCGTCGAAGAGCCCCTGCGCCAGCCTGGTCACCGCAGCGGGGACAGGCGGCGCCAGGTCGGCCACAACGCGGAGACCGGACAAGACGTCGTCAGGCCGTACGGCAGGTGTCACGTGCCGAACAACCAGCCGCAGTATCGCACAGGCCTTGACCCCGGGCCTATCAGACTGATGATCAAGGGCCTGCAGATCCACCACGGCGGACCGGGCGTCGAAGCTGCGCACGCCGTTCTTCGTGCGGCGCTGTACCTCGACGGTCTCGGCCCCGTTGAACGCGGCCACGGCCTTCTCGGCCTCCTCGACGGAGACCCCGTCGAGCCGCATCTCCCAGATGGAGGCGGTCAGCCGGTCGGCCAGGCCCGAGGTGTGGGCCTCCACGGCATCGGTGATGTCGAGGCCGTCCGGCAGCGAGCTGTTGAGCAGCTCGCGCAGAACATCCGGGTCCCGCGCCTCGGTGAGGGCGATCTCCAGGAACTCGGCCTCGCTGCCCGTGCCGGTGGGTGCGGCATTGGCGTAGGAGACCTTGGGGTGCGGGGTGAAACCCGCCGAGTAGGCCATGGGCACCTCGGAGCGGCGCAACGCCCGCTCGAAGGCACGCTGGAAGTCACGGTGACTGGTGAACCGGAGGCGGCCGCGCTTGGTGTAGCGCAGTCGGATGCGCTGCACTGCCGGTGCGGGCGGCGGGCCTTCGGGCTGTCGCTTGCCCAGTGGTTCTTCTCCTCGGTGCGGGGCGGACGCGGTGGCGCACCGCCCACGAAGTACGGGGTGGCCCCGGGTGCCCGCTCCGGCTCACCCCTGCTGGACGGTTTTCCCGCCGTGCAGGGAGATCTCTGGTTCGGGCGCCGCGCTGGGCACAGTCGTTGCTTGTTGCCTAGCACCCAGAGTACGCGCAACAGCCCTCTCCGGTTCCCGGGGCTCGGCCGCCGGCCCGCCGCCGACCAGTGCCCGCCAGGCGTCGCGACGGGCCTGTCGGACGGTTTCGCGGGCTGTACGCATCGCCTCCCGGCCGGTGCGTCCCGCCGCGAGGGCCGCACGCCTGGCGGGGGCCAGCACGGCGTCGCGCACGAAATGTCCCACCGGGGTGCACACCGTGCGGTAGACCCGGACCACCGGTGCCGCGATCAGATGGCGGACCAGCCATGCCAGGGCCCGGCCGACGGCCCGCGAGACGAATCCGGCGACGCGCCAGGCGACGACGAACGCGGCGGCGACCTCCCGGCCCACCGGGCGCAGCACCCGCCGGTACAGCCGGACGAGCGGAGTGACGAGGAGCGCCACGACGAGCAGGCGGAGACCGGCCCACAGCCCCCGGAAGCCGAAGGCGACACCCCTGGCCAGCAGACCGGCCAGCCAGGCGGTGCCGTGCCCGAGCGGGGTGAGCAGTTCGTGGTACGTCCACCGGGCCGGCACGACGAGCAGAACGGTGAGCACCCGTCCGACCGCCTTGCGGACACCGCGTCCGGCGGGGGCCAGCAGCGCCCGGTACGCCCATTCCAGCCCGTGTCCGAGCGGGGTGAGGACGAGCGTGTACAGCCGGATGAGCGGGGCCACGATCCCGTACCGCACCACGGGCACCACCACGTACCGCCAGAGTGCGACCCACGGCCATACGAGCACCGCGGCGGCCAGCCACCGCAGCCCGTGTCCGAGCGGGGTGAGCACCCACGTCCACAGCCACCGGGCCGGGGCTGCCACGAGGACCTGGAACAGCCGGGCGAGAGCGTGCCCCAGCGGCCGGAGCAGGGTCCGGTGGGCGGCGCGGGCGCAGACGGCGAGGGCGTCCCACACCATCCGGACCGGGAGGACGAGTACGAGGACCACGATCCGCACCGGAATCCTGACGAGGGTGGTCAGACAGCCCTCACCGCTCTCGTACCGCGCGGGCGCCTGGTGCTTTCCGTGGTCCATGCACTCCATGACGCGAAGGCCCGGCCGGGGGTTTCCCCGGCCGGGCCTTCGTCATGGAGCTGTCACCCGGCAGGAGCCGGGCGGTGTCATGTCACGGCGTCACACCGCACGCCGCTTCACGACGCCGCTTCACCACGTCACTTCACGACGGTGAGCGGGAGGAGCTTCTTGCCCGTCGGGCCGATCTGGATGTCGAGGTCGAGCTGCGGGCACACACCGCAGTCGAAGCACGGGGTCCAGCGGCAGTCCTCGACCTCGGTCTCGTCGAGCGAGTCCTGCCAGTCCTCCCAGAGCCAGTCCTTGTCGAGGCCGGAGTCCAGGTGGTCCCAGGGCAGGACCTCCTCGTACGTCCGCTCCCGGGTGGTGTACCAGTCGACGTCCACGCCGAAGTCGGGCAGCGTCTTCTCGGCGCTCTTCATCCACAGGTCGTAGCTGAAGTGCTCGCGCCATCCGTCGAAGCGGCCGCCGGCCTCGTAGACGGCGCGGATCACGGAGCCGACGCGGCGGTCGCCGCGGGAGAGCAGGCCCTCGATGATGCCGGGCTTGCCGTCGTGGTAGCGGAAGCCGATCGAGCGGCCGTACTTCTTGTCGCCGCGGATCTTGTCCCGGAGCTTGGTCAGCCGGGCGTCGGTCTCCTCGACGCCGAGCTGCGGGGCCCACTGGAACGGGGTGTGCGGCTTGGGTACGAAGCCGCCGATGGAGACGGTGCAGCGGATGTCGTTCTGCCCGGAGACCTCGCGGCCCTTGGCGATGACGTTGACCGCCATGTCACCGATCTGCAGGACGTCCTCGTCGGTCTCGGTGGGCAGACCGCACATGAAGTACAGCTTCACCTGGCGCCAGCCGTTGCCGTACGCGGTGGCGACGGTCCGGATCAGGTCCTCCTCCGAGACCATCTTGTTGATGACCTTGCGCATGCGCTCGGAGCCGCCCTCGGGGGCGAAGGTGAGACCGGAGCGGCGGCCGTTGCGGGTCAGCTCGTTGGCCAGGTCCACGTTGAACGCGTCGACGCGGGTGGAGGGCAGCGAGAGCCCGATCTTGTCGTCCGTGTAGCGGTCGGCGAGGCCCTTGGCGATGTCGCCGATCTCGGTGTGGTCGGCGGAGGAGAGCGACAGCAGGCCGACCTCCTCGAAGCCGGTCGCCTTGAGGCCCTTCTCCACCATGTCGCCGATACCGGTGATGCTTCGCTCCCGCACGGGGCGCGTGATCATGCCGGCCTGGCAGAAACGGCAGCCGCGGGTGCAGCCGCGGAAGATCTCCACGGACATCCGCTCGTGGACCGTCTCGGCGAGCGGGACAAGGGGCTGCTTGGGGTAGGGCCACTCGTCGAGGTCCATCACGGTGTGCTTGGACACCCGCCACGGCACGCCCGACTTGTTGGGCACGACGCGGCCGATGCGGCCGTCCGGGAGGTACTCGACGTCGTAGAAACCGGGGACGTAGACGCCACCGGTCTTCGCGAGGCGGAAGAGCACCTCCTCGCGGCCACCGGGGCGGCCCTCGGCCTTCCAGGCGCGGATGATCTCGGTGATCTCCAGCACGGCCTGCTCGCCGTCACCGATGACCGCGCAGTCGATGAACTCGGCGATCGGCTCGGGGTTGAACGCGGCGTGGCCGCCCGCCAGCACGATCGGGTCGTCGATGCCGCGGTCCTCGGCGGCCAGCGGGATTCCGGCCAGGTCCAGTGCGGTGAGCATGTTGGTGTAGCCGAGCTCGGTGGAGAAGCTCAGCCCGAAGACGTCGAACGCCTTGACCGGGCGGTGTCCGTCCACCGTGAACTGCGGCACCTTGTGCTCGCGCATCAGCTCCTCGAGGTCCGGCCAGACGCTGTAGGTGCGTTCGGCGAGGACGCCCTGGCGCTCGTTGAGCACCTCGTAAAGGATCATGACGCCCTGGTTGGGGAGTCCGACCTCGTAGGCGTCCGGATACATGAGGGCCCAGCGGACGTCGCACTCGTCCCACGGCTTGACGGTGGAGTTCAGCTCACCGCCGACGTACTGGATGGGCTTCTGCACATGCGGGAGCAGAGCTTCGAGCTGTGGGAAGACCGAATCGACAGACATCGCGAACTTTCGAGAGCCGGCAAGGATGACCATCCAGCGTACCGCGACGGCCGGCGTTCCCGCGCCGACCGGATCCCGGCCGGGACGCGGGCGTCCGGGCACGGGCGTTTTCAGGCAGTTATGGGCCGCTGCACCCTGATCGACTGGAGCAGTCCGATGGCCACCCAGGTGGCGAACATCGAGGACCCTCCGTACGAGACGAACGGCAGCGGCAGCCCGGCGACCGGCATGATGCCGAGCGTCATGCCGATGTTCTCGAAGGCCTGGAAGGCGAACCAGGCGATGATTCCGGCGGCGACGATCGTGCCGTACAGCTCGGTGGTCTCCCGGGCGATGCGGCAGGCGCGCCAGAGGACGATGCCGAGCAGGACGAGGATCAGTCCGGCTCCGAGGAAGCCGAGTTCCTCGCCCGCGACGGTGAAGACGAAGTCGGTCTGCTGCTCGGGGACGAACTGGCCGGTCGTCTGGGTGCCCTGGAAGAGGCCGGTGCCGGAGAGGCCGCCGGAGCCGATCGCGATGCGGGCCTGGTTGGTGTTGTAGCCGACGCCGGCGGGGTCCAGAGCCGGGTTGGCGAAGGCGGCGAACCGGGCGATCTGGTAGTCGTCGAGCAGACCGAGCTGCCAGATGGCGACGGCTCCGGCGGCGCCCGCGCCGAGGATGCCGAAGATCCAGCGGTTCGAGGCGCCGGAGGCCAGCAGCACGCCGAGCACGATGACGACCATGACCATCACGGAGCCGAGGTCCGGCATTCCCATGACGACCGCCATCGGGAGCGCGGCCAGGCCGAGGGCCTTGGCGACGGTCCGGTGGTCGGGGTGCTGCTGGTCGCCCGCGTCGACGCGGGCGGCGAGCAGCATCGCCATGCCGAGGATGATCGTGATCTTGGTGAACTCGGAGGGCTGGAGGGAGAAGCCGCCGGGCAGGAGGATCCAGGCGTGGGCGCCGTTGACGGTGGCGCCGAGGGGGGTGAGGACCGCCATCACGAGGAGTACGGACAGGCCGTACAGGATCGGCACCGCGCCGCGCAGGGTGCGGTGGCCGAGCCAGATCGTGCCGATCATCAGGGCGATGCCGATGCCGGTGTTGAGGGCGTGCCGGAAGAGGAAGTAGTACGGGTCGCCGTGGGTGAGCGAGTCCCGTCCCCTGGTCGCCGAGTAGACCAGCATCGAGCCGATGAAGGAGAGCGCGATGGCCGAGCCGAGCAGCGGCCAGTCGAGCCGGCGCACCACCGAGTCGCGGGCGGTGAACCGCCCCCAGGCCGTGCGTTGGGGGGCGTAGCGCTGGACGGAGAAGCCGGCCATCAGTCGCGCCTTCCCAGGATCGCGGCGAGCGTCTGCTCGGCAGGCGCCTTGCCCGCGTTCGGGTCGTACGGCTTGATCTTCGGGGTGTCGATGGAGCCGTCCTGCTGGATCTTCGGCAGGGACTTCTGCGGCGTCGGCAGCAGGGCCTTCTTCAGATCCTGCTTGCCCGAGGCGTCGAGGCCGTAGATCGCGTTGTAGATGTTGCGCACGGCGGGTCCGGAGGCGCCGGAGCCCGTACCGCCCTGGGAGATCGTCATGACGACCGTGTAGTCCTTGGTGTACGTGGCGAACCAGGAGGTCGTCTGCTTGCCGTAGACCTCGGCGGTACCCGTCTTGGCGTGCATCGGGATCTTGTCCTGCGGCCAGCCGCCGAATCGCCAGGCGGCGGAGCCTCGGGTCGCGACACCGGCGAGGGCTCCGTCGATCTCGTTGCGCGTCTTCTGGGTGAAGGGCAGCTTGCCGTGTGACTTGGGCTTGATCTCCTGGACCGTCTTGCCGTCGCCGCTGACGATCGCCTTTCCGACCGTGGGGTCGTAGAGCGTTCCGCCGTTGGAGATGGCCGCGTAGATCGTCGCCATCTGTATCGGGGTGACGAGGGTGTCGCCCTGTCCGATGGAGTAGTTGACCGAGTCACCGGCGCGCATCTTGTCGCCTTCGAGGCAGTTCTCGTAGGCGATCTTCTGCACGTACGTGCCGTCCTTCTTGCCCTGCTTGCACCAGGCGTCGTGGTTGGCCTTGGCGAAGTTCTTCTTCCACTCGCGGTCCGGGACGCGGCCGCTGACCTCGTTGGGGAGGTCGATGCCGGTCTCCTTGCCGAGGCCGAACTGGTGGGCGGTCTTGTAGAACCAGTCGCTGGGCTTCTTCTTCGGGTTGTTCCCGCCGTCCTTCTGCCACTCCTTGTGCGCGATGCCGTAGTAGACGGTGTCGCAGGAGACTTCGAGGGCGCGGCCGATGGTGATGTCGCCGTAGCCCTGGGACTCGAAGTTCTTGAAGGTCTGGCCGCCGATGGAGTACGAGCTGGGGCAGGGGTAGTTGCCGTCGAAGGGGTACCCGGCGTTGACCGCGGCGGTCGAGGAGATGACCTTGAAGATGGAGCCGGGGGCGGCCTGGCCCTGGATGGCCCGGTTCAGCAGCGGGAAGTTGGAGTTCTTGCCCGTGAGCTTGGTGTAGTCCTTGGCGGAGATGCCGCCGACCCAGGCGTTCGGGTCGTAGTTGGGCAGTGAGGCCATGGAGACGACCCGGCCGGTCTTGGCCTCCATGACGACGACGGCACCGGAGTCGGCCTTGTAGTTCTCGCCGGTGTTGGTGTCGAACTCGGTACGGGCCGTCTTCATGGCCTGGTTGAGCTCGTACTCGGCGACCGCCTGGACGCGGGCGTCGATGGAGGTGACGACGCTGGAGCCGGCCTCCGCCTCGTCGTTCTTCGCCTGGCCGATGACCCGGCCGAGGTTGTCGACCTCGTAGCGGGTGACGCCCGCCTTGCCGCGCAGCTCCTTGTCGTAGGTGCGCTCCAGGCCGGAGCGGCCGACCTGGTCGGAGCGCAGGTACGGCGAGTCGCTGTCCTGGGCCTTGGTGATCTCGTCGTCGGTGACGGGCGAGAGGTAGCCGAGGACCTGGGCGGTGTTGGCCTTGCCGGGTGCGGCGTAGCGGCGTACGGCGGTGGGCTCGGCCGTGATGCCGGGGAAGTCCTCGGCGCGTTCGCGGATCTGGAGGGCCTGCTGGGTGGTGGCCTCGTCGGTGACCGGGATCGGCTGGTAGGGCGAACCGTTCCAGCAGGGCTGCGGGGTCTTCGCGTCGCAGAGCCGGACCTTGTCGAGGACGTCCTTGGGCTTCATGCCCAGTACGTCCGCGAGGCGGGTCAGGACGCCCTTGCCGTCGTCCGGCATCTTCATCAGGTCGGTGCGGCTCGCGGAGACGACGAGGCGGGTCTCGTTGTCGGCGAGGGGCACGCCGCGGGCGTCGAGGATGGAGCCGCGGGCGGCCGGCTGGACGACCTGCTGGACGTGGTTGTTCTTCGCCTCGTCGGAGTACTCCTGGCCGTTGCGGATCTGGAGGTACCAGAGGCGGCCGCCGAGCGTCAGCAGCAGGGAGAAGACGAGGACCTGGATGACGACGAGTCGGATCTGGACCCGCTGGGTCCGGCCCGTCTCGGGGATGTTGGTCACGGGGCGCCCCCGGTCGTGGTCGGGCAGGGGGCCCGGTGGGCGACCCCCGGGAAATGCAGCGTCACAGTCGCTTGACTCCCTTGATCCGTCCGGCGCGCGCTGCCCGGTTACGGGCGGCCTTGACGCGCAGTCCGCCGCGCTGGTTTCCGATCCGCAGGCCGGTGCCCGCGGCGAGCCAGCCCGCCGGGGCGTCCTTGCCGCCGGAGGAGGACTCGGTGAGCGGGTCGTTCACGGTGCGTCTGGCCATCGCCATGATCAGCGGCACGGTGAACGGGGCGAGCAGCAGGTCGTAGACGGCCGCGGTGAACAGCAGGCTGCCCAGGCCCACATGGCGGGCGGCCGTGTCACCGACGAGGGCGCCGACGCCCGCGTACAGCAGGGTCGATCCGACCGCCGAAGCGACGACCACGGCCATCGGCGCGACGGCCGACTTGAGCTGGCCGTTGTCCGGCTTGGCCAGTCCGGCGAGGTAGCCGATGACGCAGAGGACCAGGGCGTACCGTCCGGCCGCGTGGTCCGCCGGCGGTGCCAGGTCGGCGAGGAGGCCCGCGCCGAAGCCGATGAGGGCGCCGCTGACGTGCCCGTACACGAAGGCCAGTCCGAGGACGACCATGAGGAGCAGATCGGGTACGGCGCCGGGCAGCTGGAGCCTGGCGAGTACGGAGACCTGGACCACGAGGGCGATCACGACCAGGACGATGGAGAGCAGAATCCGGTTGACGCGCATGGGGATCAGCCCTACCTCTGTTCGTTTACCGCGTTGTCGGCGTTGGGTGTGGCGTTCCCGCTGGGGTTCGGGCTGCCGCTGGGGTTCGGGCTCTCGTGGATGTTCCCGACGACGTTGCCGCTGGTGTCCACGATGTCGCCGTTGGGCGAGATGGTGACGGTGACGGTCGGGGTGGGCTTCGGCTTCGCGGGCTTGGCCGGCTTCTTCGGCAGGACCGTGTCGCGGGGGTCCTCGCGCGGGGCCTGGACGACGATGCCGACGATGTCGAGCTTGGTGAAGCCGACGTACGGACGGACGTAGACCGTGCGGGTCAGGGCGCCGCCGGACGGGTCGACGCGGACGACCTCGCCGACCGGGACGCCGGGCACGAACGGCTTGTCCTTGCTGGATCCGAAGGTGACGAGCCGGTCGCCCTTCTTCACCTTGGCCTTTCCGTTCAGGAACTGGACGGAAAGCGGGCGCGAGCCCTGGCCGGTGGCGAAGCCGAGTTCGTCGGTGGACTCCATCCGGGTGCCGACGGTGAAGTCGGGGTCGTTGGCGAGGAGCACCGTCGCGGTGTTCTTGCCGACGGTGGTGACGCGGCCGACGAGCCCGTCACCGTTGAGGACGGTCATGTCGCGCTTGAGACCGTCCTTGGAGCCCGCGTCGATGGTGACCGTCCAGGAGAAGCCCTGGGCCGCTCCTATGGCGATGACCTCGGCGGCCTTGATGCCGTACTGTCCGGCGGCCGACTTCTTCAGCATCTTGTCGAGCTCGCGGACGCGGCTGCGGTTCTGGTCGTCGCTGCCGAGCTTCGTCTTCAGCGCGGCGTTCTGCTGCTCCAGTGCGGCGATCTTGTCGTGCCGGTCGCCCGAGGCGCGTACCGCCCCTATGGCGTTGCCCACCGGGTCGACGGCTGCCGCGACGCCGTTCTCAACCGGTCCGAAGACCGTGGAGGCAGCCTGCCGGGCGCCGTCCACCGGCGACTCCTCACCGCCACGGATGTCCACCGTGATCAGTGCGAATGCGATGGCGATCAGCAGCACCAGGAGCAGCCGGCTCTCTCGTGTGTCCCTCACGTGCGGCGGCCGTGCCTTCCTCGTAGGAATGTTCGTGCCTGTATATCAACGATCCTCCGCGCGGAGCGGCAGCGTCCGCGCGGAGGGTCATGGAGTTCCTACCGTCGGGGCTGGGCGTCCAGCACCTGCTGGAGCGCCTCGAACTCCTCGACGCACTTGCCGGACCCGAGCGCGACGGAGTCCAGCGGGTCCTCGGCGATGTGGATCGGCATGCCCGTCTCGTGGCGGAGCCGCTCGTCCAGTCCGCGCAGCAGCGCGCCGCCGCCGGTGAGGACGATGCCCCGGTCCATCACGTCGCCGGAGAGCTCCGGCGGGCACTTGTCGAGCGTCGTCTTGACGGCGTCGACGATCGCGTTGACCGGCTCCTCGATCGCCTTGCGGACCTCGGTCGCGGAGATGACCACGGTCTTGGGCAGGCCCGAGACGAGGTCGCGGCCCCGGATCTCGGTGTGCTCGTCCTTCTCCAGCTCGAACGCCGAACCAATGGTGATCTTGATCTGTTCGGCGGTGCGCTCACCGAGGAGGAGCGAGTACTCCTTCTTGATGTGCTGGATGATCGCGTTGTCCAGCTCGTCACCGGCGACCCGGATGGACTGGGCGGTGACGATCCCGCCGAGCGAGATGACCGCGACCTCGGTGGTGCCGCCACCGATGTCCACGACCATGTTCCCGGTGGCCTCGTGGACCGGCAGGCCGGAGCCGATGGCCGCCGCCATGGGCTCCTCGATGATGTGCACCTGACGCGCGCCCGCCTGCGTCGATGCCTCGATGACGGCGCGTCGCTCGACCCCTGTGATGCCGGAGGGCACACAGACGACGACCCGCGGGCGGGCCAGGTAGCGGCGCTTGTGGATCTTGAGGATGAAGTAGCGGAGCATCCGCTCCGTGATCTCGAAGTCGGCGATCACGCCGTCCTTCAGCGGCCGTACGGCAACGATGTTGCCCGGTGTACGGCCGATCATCTTCTTGGCCTCGGCGCCGACCGCCAGGATGCCGCCGGTGTTGGTGTTGATGGCCACGACGGACGGCTCGTTCAGAACGATGCCGCGCCCCCTGACGTACACCAGCGTGTTGGCAGTCCCGAGGTCGATAGCCATGTCACGGCCGATGAACGACATTGAGTTCCCCTTGTTCCCCATGAGGATGCGTCGGGCCTTCCCAAGTGAAAGCGGTGATGGCTTGTTTTGGTAGGCGAGAAGAGCGCTGCGGGCGTGGAAGCTTCCATCGTAGTGCCGGACACACCGACACAGCGCGAGGGTCCTTCGCCTTGTTGAGCAGAACGGGTGGCCGTCCCACTCATGGTGACGTTACGTCGGGAGGATGCGTTCCCGCGATCAGTCACCCTATGCCGAAGGGCGACCGAATTACTTCGGTCGCCCCAGGTCATGAGCGCTGTTTGGCCGATCGAAGGTCAGGAAAGTCCCGGAAAGAACAGCTTCATTTCTCGCTCTGCGGACTCCTCCGAGTCCGAGGCGTGGATGAGGTTCTCCCGGGTGATCGTGCCGAAGTCACCGCGGATCGATCCGGGCGCGGCGGCGATCGGGTCGGTCGGACCGGCCAGGGCGCGGACACCCTCGATCACACGCTCCCCCTCGGCCACCAGAGCGACGATCGGCCCGGACTGCATGAACTCGACCAGGGGCTCGTAGAACGGGCGGCCGACGTGCTCGGCGTAGTGCTGCTCCAGCGTCGCCCGGTCGAGGGAACGCAGCTCCAGCGCGGTGATCTTCCAGCCGGCCTTGCGCTCGATGCGGCCGACGATCTCGCCGACCAGACCGCGACGGACGGCGTCGGGCTTCAGAAGAACGAGGGTGCGCTGGGTCATGTGCGGCTCCTTGCAGGCATACGGGTGCGGTGAGGCGAGATTACAGGGGCCCGGTGACGGCCCGGCGGCCGGGTTTCACCGAGGGGCGCGGGCGTGCCGGCCGGGTCAGCCGCCGGCCGGGGCCGTGTCCCCCTGCTGCGCGGCCCAGCGGGCCTTCACCTCGTCGATCTTGCGGCCGTAGTGCACCGAGGCCCACCACAGCCCGCCGAAGACCAGACCGAGGATGAACATCATCGGCACCACGAAACCACTGGCGACCAGCGCGATCTGGAGCGCCCAGCCGAGCTGTACGCCACCCGGGCGGGTGATCACCCCGCAGAGCAGCACGGAGAGCAGCATGCCGACGCCGCAGACCGTCCACACCGTCGCGGACGACAGGTCGTCGGACTTCATCGCGACGAGTCCGGCGAAACCGATCACGAAGAACTCGCCGATCAGGGTCGATGCACAGAGCGTACGCACGTGGGTCAGCGCCTTCCCAGAAGCAGCCGGGCCTCGCCGACCGTGATCACGGATCCGGTCACCAGTACCCCGGCGCCCGCGTACTCGTCGTCCTCCTCGGCGAGGGTGATCGCCGCCTCCAGCGCGTCATCGAGACGCGGTTCGACCTGGACCCGCTCGTTGCCGAAGACCTCGACGGCGACACCGGCCAGGGTGTCGGCGTCCATCGCACGGCCGCTGGAGTTCTGCGTGATGACGACCTCGGCGAAGATCGGCTCGAAGGCCTCCAGGAGACCCCGCACATCCTTGTCGCCGCTGGCACCGACCACACCGATCAGCCGGGAGAAGCCGAACGCCTCGGAGAGCCCCTCGGCGGCGGCGCGGGCGCCGGCCGGGTTGTGCGCCGCGTCCAGTACGACGGTCGGGCTGGAGCGGACGACTTCGAGGCGGCCGGGCGAGATCACCGCGGCGAAGGCCTTGCGGACGATGTCGGCGTCGAGCGATCCGGGCTGCTCCGCGCCGATGCCGAAGAACGCCTCGACCGCGCAGAGCGCCACCACGGCGTTGTGCGCCTGATGGGCGCCGTACAGCGGGAGGAAGATGTTGTCGTACTCGCCGCCGAGACCACGCAACGTCAGGAGCTGGCCGCCGACCGCGACCTCCCGCGAGACGACACCGAACTCCATGCCCTCGCGGGCCACCGTCGCATCTGCGGCGACGGCCTTCTTCAGCATCACCTGGGCGGCGTCGACCGGCTGCTGGGCCAGGATGACCGTCGCGCCCTGCTTGATGATCCCGGACTTCTCCACCGCGATCTCGCCGGGCGTGGAGCCCAGCCGGTCGGTGTGGTCCAGGGAGATCGGGGTGACGACCGCGACCGTGGAGTCGATCACGTTGGTCGCGTCCCAGCTGCCGCCCATGCCGACCTCGACGACGGCGACATCGACCGGCGCGTCGGCGAACGCCGCGTACGCCATGCCGGTGAGCACCTCGAAGAAGGAGAGCCGGTAGGGCTGCTGGGCGTCGACCATCTCGACGTACGGCTTGATGTCCTGGTACGTCTCGACGAACCGCTCGGGGTCCATCGGGGCGCCGTCCAGGCTGATCCGCTCGGTGATCGACTGGACGTGCGGCGAGGTGTAGCGGCCGGTCCGCAGGTCGAAGGCGCCGAGCAGCCCCTCGATCATGCGGGCGGTGCTCGTCTTGCCGTTGGTGCCGGTGATGTGGATCGAGGGGTACGCGCGCTGCGGATCTCCGAGCACGTCCATCAGCGCCGCGATGCGCGCCACGGACGGCTCCAGCTTCGTCTCCCCCCAGCGCCCGGCGAGCTCCTGCTCGACCGCGCGCAGCGCCTTGTCCACCTCCGGGTCCGCGGGGCGGGCGGGGACCTCGTCGCTCTGGGGCGGCCCCGAGGCGGCGCGCAGCGTGCGGCTCCCGGCCTCGATCACCGCCAGGTCGGGGTCGCGCTGGGTCTCTTCGTCGACGATCTCCGCGAAGGTGTCGTCGGGATCGGACGCGTCGTGCCGGTCTGAAGGGCGGGGCTCACTCACAGGGCCAGTCTACGGACCGGCACGGACATCGCGCGCAGCGCCCGGCGACGGCATACGACGGAGCCCCCGCACGCCCTCGTCGCGAGGGATACGGGGGCTCCGTGCGGTTCCGGGCGGGTCAGCTCTGCGGCAGGGTCGCCAGCTGTGCGCCGATCCGCTCGATGTCCGACTCGGCCTTGGTGAGCCGGCCACGGATCTTGTCGACCACGTTGTCCGGGGCCTTGGCGAGGAACGCCTCGTTGCCGAGCTTCCCGGTGGCCTGCGCCTTCTCCTTCCGCGCCGCCTCCAGGTCCTTCGTCAGGCGCTTGCGCTCGGCCTCGACGTCGATCGTGCCGGACAGGTCCAGCGCGACCCTGGCGCCCGCGACCGGCAGCGACGCGGTGGCGTGGAAGCCTTCCCCGGCGGGCTGCAGACGCAGCAGCTGGCGGATGGCCGCCTCGTGCGGCGCGAGCGGCGTACCGGTCAGGGTGAGCTCGGCCGGGACCTTCTGGCCGGGCTGCAGCCCCTGGTCGGAACGGAACCGGCGGACCTCGGTGACGACCTGCTGGACGAGCTCGATCTCCTTCTCGGCGGCGTCGTCACGGAAGCCGCTGTCCCCCGGCCAGTCGGCGATGACGACGGACTCACGGCCGGTGAGCGCGGTCCAGAGCGTCTCGGTGACGAACGGGACGACCGGGTGCAGGAGGCGCAGCATCACGTCGAGGACCTCGCCCAGGACCCGGCCCGAGACCTCGGCCGGCCGGCCGCCGGCGAAGAACGTGGTCTTGGACAGCTCGACGTACCAGTCGAAGACCTCGTCCCAGGCGAAGTGCCGCAGCGCCTCGCTGAGCTTGGAGAACTGGAAGTCGTCGTAGTACGCGTCGACTTCGGCGACGGTCTTGTTGAGCCGGGACAGGATCCAGCGGTCGGTCACCGACATCTCGTCGGCGGCCGGCAGCTCGCCCTCGATCGTGGCGCCGTTCATCAGGGCGAAGCGGGTGGCGTTCCAGATCTTGTTGGAGAACTTGGCGGAACCCTGGACCCACTCCTCGCCGATCGGGACGTCGGTGCCGGGGTTGGCGCCGCGCGCCAGGGTGAACCGGAGCGCGTCGGAGCCGTACTTGTCCATCCAGTCCAGCGGGTTGACGACGTTGCCGAAGGACTTCGACATCTTCTTGCCGTGCTCGTCGCGGACCATGCCGTGCAGGACGATCGTTCCGAAGGGCGGGACGCCGTCGTTGACGTACAGGCCGAACATCATCATCCGGGCGACCCAGAAGAAGAGGATGTCGTAGCCGGTGACCAGGACGGAGTTCGGGTAGAACTTCGCGAGGCTGTCGGTCTGTTCGGGCCAGCCGAGCGTGGAGAACGGCCACAGGCCGGAGGAGAACCAGGTGTCCAGGACATCGCTGTCCTGCGTCCAGCCCTCGCCCGTCGGGGCCTCGTCGTCCGGTCCGACGCAGACGACCTCGCCGTTCGGGCCGTACCAGACGGGGATGCGGTGGCCCCACCAGAGCTGGCGCGAGATCGTCCAGTCGTGGAGGTTGTCGACCCAGTCGAAGTAGCGCTTCTCCATCTCCTGCGGGTGGATCTTGACCTTGCCGTCGCGGACGGCGTCACCGGCCGCCTTGGCGAGCGGTTCGACCTTGACCCACCACTGGAGGGAGAGGCGCGGCTCGATGGTCGTCTTGCAGCGCGAGCAGTGCCCGACGGAGTGGACGTACGGTCGCTTCTCGGCGACGATCCGGCCGTCGGCGCGCAGGGCGGCGACGATGGCGGAACGTGCCTCCAGCCGGTCCAGGCCCTGGAAGGGGCCGGGGACGGTGATGACGGCGCGCTCGTCCAGGACGGTGAGGAACGGCAGGTCGTGGCGCTTGCCGATCTCGAAGTCGTTCGGGTCGTGCGCCGGGGTCACCTTGACGGCGCCGGTACCGAACTCGGGGTCGACGTGGTGGTCGGCGACGACCGGGATCGTACGGTCGGTCAGCGGCAGCTTGATCTGCTTGCCGACCAGGTGCTTGTAGCGCTCGTCCTCGGGGTGGACGGCGACAGCGGTGTCGCCGAGCATCGTCTCGGCGCGGGTGGTGGCGACGACGATGGTCTCGTCGCCCTCGCCGTAGACCATGGAGACGAGTTCGCCGTCGTCCTCCTGGTACTCGACCTCGATGTCGGAGATCGCCGTGAGACAGCGCGGACACCAGTTGATGATGCGCTCGGCGCGGTAGATCAGCCCGTCGTCGTACATCCGCTTGAAGACGGTCTGGACGGCCTTGGACAGGCCCTCGTCCATGGTGAACCGCTCACGGGACCAGGCGACGCCCTCGCCGAGGCGGCGCATCTGGCCGGAGATCTGGCCGCCGGACTCGTTCTTCCACTTCCAGACGCGCTCGACGAAGGCGTCACGGCCCAGGTCGTGGCGGGACTTGCCCTCCTTGGCGAGCTCGCGCTCGACGACGTTCTGGGTGGCGATGCCGGCGTGGTCCATGCCCGGCTGGTACAGCGCCTCGAACCCCTGCATCCGCTTGCGGCGGACGAGGGCGTCGATCAGCGTGTGCTCGAAGGCGTGGCCCAGGTGCAGGGAGCCGGTGACGTTGGGCGGCGGGATGACGACGGAGTACGGCGGCTTGTCGCTGTGCTCGTCGGCCTCGAAGTAACCACGTTCTACCCAGCGCTCATACAGCTTCCCCTCTACCTCGGCCGGCGCGTACTGGGTCGGCAGTTCGGGGTTGCTGGCTGGCTGCTGCGCTGCGTTCTCGGTCACGCCCACAGTTTAGGGCCGTCACGGGCATGCACTGAAACCCGTTTGTTCGGTAACGGTGTGCCTCCCGGTGCACCGCCGCCGTGCGGCTTCCGTCAGGATGTTCGGTACGCGTAAGCATCACGAACAGGGGACATCGCAGATGAGCTTCAACCAGCCGGGCCCGTACGGCGGGCAGCCGCCCCAGGGCCAGCCCGGGCCGTACGGCCAGCAGCCTGGCCCGTACGGCGGCCAGCCGCCGCAGGGCCAGCCGCAGGGTCAGCCCGGTTACGGGTACCCGCAGCAGGCCCCCCAGGGCGTCCCGCCGCAGCAGCAGCCCCAGCAGCCGGGCTACGGCTACCCGCAGGCCCAGCAGCCGGGCCCCTACGGCCAGCAGCCCCCCACTCCCCCGTACGGCGGCCAGCCGGCCTACGGCCAGCAGCCCCCGTTCCCCCCGGCCGGCGGCCAGCCGAAGAAGAAGACGGGCCTGATCATCGGCGGCGTCATAGTGGCGCTGGCGGTCATCGGCGGCGGCGTGTACGCGCTGACGTCGGGCGGCGGCGCCAGCAACAGCGATGTGGCGGACTCCACGAAGGGGTACAAGCTGACGCCGACGGCGACGCTGGACGGGTACGAGAAGGGCGACGGCGCGAAGTCGGGGCCTGTCACCGGCAAGGACAAGACCACGTTGGGGGACCTGGGGATCAAGGACCCCCAGCAGGCCGGGGCCACCTATCAGTCGGGGAAGGACAATCCCGCGGCAACCAAGTCCCTCACGCTCTCCGGGTACTGGGGTGACGTCACCGATCCCGCGAAGGTCATCAACAACGCCTTCAACAACGCGGAGGCTGACTTCAAGAAGGGCGCCACCGGAATGGATATCGAGATGGTCGGCAGCCCCAAGGCCGTCACACCAGCCGGTTTCAAGGGCGCCCTCATGAAGTGCCAGGACATGAAGGTGCTGAACGAGAAAGGCGACGGAACCGCCGCCAACGGTCCCAAGGAGTTCACCGTCCCGGTCTGCGTCTGGGCCGACTACAGCACGGTGGGCACCGTGCTCGGGGTCGACGTGGCACTGTCCATGACCGGCAAGGGGATGGCACAGGACGACGCCGCCGACCTCACCGCCAAGCTCTACAACACCTCCCGCACCAAGATCTGATCCCGCTGCACCGCAACGCGAAGGGGCGCCCGGCC